>JBAROR010000054.1:0-1674 GCA_049642265.1 Cognaticolwellia sp.
GTCTTACCCGTGTATACGTCAATAGAATTAACATAGCCACCGAAGATCATGAATTAAGGGCATGAGGGCAGGTCTTTCATTTTGCATCTTTTCATTACTTTAACTAGAGCTTTTGTATTCTCCAAAAATTATAAGGTATGGGGCCTGCCTTTTTGTTTTGTCCTAGTTTAATGACTTGTATGGATAATAAACCCATAAATTAATTAATATTTAAACCAGGTTCGGGTAATGTGAGACCCAGGCTTAAGCAGCAACTTAAGCTTTCTTTGCCGTAGTTCGATTGATTGAAGGCTCCTCTGTTGAGAGACCGATAACAAGAATGAACACGGCAAAGGACTCCAAGCACCACACTCGAATAGTCTACTGGGTCTCGAACCCGCATTTTGCAAGTAAGAGTTAGCTTATTATGAATACTAAAACAAATCAAAGCATTAACGTCGGGGTTGATACAGGTAAATTTCAACTCGATATTTATATTCGTCCTCTTGATATCTATTTCACCGTTACAAACGATGAAAAAGGCATTAAAGAAGCCATTAAAACAATTAAAAAAAACAGGCCTGAACGCATTGTTATTGAAGCAACAGGACGCCTTGAAATGCCATTTATCCTTGCTTGTGCAACCGCCAAATTGCCTTTCACCATTGCCAATCCAGTGCATGTAAAACGTTTCGCTGGTGCACTTGGCCAGAGAGCAAAAACAGACAAACTTGATGCACAACTAATCGCACATTATAGTGAAGCAATTAAGCCTGCTCTATCTCAGTTAAAGCCTGAGAACATGCAAGCTATGAGCGATTTAGTATCTCGTAGAAACCAATTGCTCACCATGCAAACAATGGAAAAGAACCGATTACAAATCATGCCTAAAGCATTAGCGATGACGATTAAACCTGTACTTACATTATTAAAAAATCAGATTGTAAAAATTGAAACTAAAATAGCTAAACTTATTGAAAGTTGTCCTGAATATCACGCTAAAAATGAGATATTACAAAGCATGAAAGGCATTGGGAAAATAGCAGCAGCTTCTCTCATCAGTAATTTACCTGAATTAGGTTATATAAACAGTAAACAAGCTAGCGCTTTAATCGGTGTTGCACCGATGAACAGAGAAAGTGGACGATATAAAGGTCACCGGAAAATACAAGGTGGACGGCCACAAGTTCGAACTGTTTTATACATGGCGATGATGTCAGCTATGCAATCTAATCCTGTTTTTAAAGCAACATATCAACGATTATTGTCCGCAGGGAAACCTAAAAAAGTAGCAATAATTGCCTGTATTAGAAAGATGATCGTTATCTTAAATTCGATGCTAAGAGACGGTGTAATGTGGGAAGCGCCAAAAGTGTAAAATTAACTATTGACGCCATAGTCTCTTGTTAACTTGCAATTGACTCATAGAAATTAGCTAACTCTTGATGAAATAATTTTTGTTTTGCTCTAACACCATTCCGAAGTTCACAAAGTAAATTATAATTCGGATAAACTTTTTCGAAAATAAGCATTTCTCTAAAATCATTTTCTAAATTGACACAATCATTCAAAATATCAACAGATTTATCTGCTTTTAATAGCCTTAACTTAGCTACTGAGGATTGTCGCTGTACCCATGTTTCAATTAGAGCTGTATCCCTTTTTCTCATAGATGATATTTGTGCCTCTGTATAT
>JBAROR010000098.1:0-40056 GCA_049642265.1 Cognaticolwellia sp.
TACAAAAAGAAGGTTATTCGGGTGCCGTGTCATTAGCCTCAAAAATGGATAACTTTTTTGGCTGGCAAGTCGTTGATCCTAACCTGATCAGAAACGATCAATGGGATGAGTACTTAGATATTTATGTTAACGACAAACTCGACCTGAAGCTCAACGAATGGTTTAAAGATATTAACCCTGCCGCCTTCGCCCGTATGATGGAACGTATGCTAGAAGCAGAGCGTAAAGACTATTGGCAAGCAGACCCTGAACGTTTGAAACAACTCGTTGAACAATACGTTGCCGTGGTTAATAACAATGACTTAGTGGTTTTAAATGACGCGGTAAAAGCGCATGTAAACGAGCTAGCCGAAGGTTTTGGTTTAGCGCCACTGGCTGCAAAAACTCTAGAAGCGATGGCCGCTAGCGCAAAAGCCCAGCAAGCGAAGAACAACCAACAACTTGCTGAGCACAATGCGAAGCCAAACAATGACGCCACAGCAGAAACTAAACCAGAACAGCAAGTAGAAGGCCAAAAACTTGATAAACAAAGTGCACAAACCGTAGAGCCGAACGACTTTATCTATTATAGCTTAGCGGGTATTTTGTTCTTAATTGCATGTGGAGCAGTTTGGCAAAGTAAGCATAGAAAACTTAATAAGGATCAGATATTTATTATTAATAGTAATAAATAATCACTAACGCACATTCTATAATCATTTATTGCATTAAACGGCAATAGTAGACTCTCAACGATCGTTGAGAGTCTACTCATCATCACACCACGCATAACAAAAAAACGCCACTTAACGGTTAATTTATAGACAAACCTTGGCGACTGTAATAATCTGACAATAGCTTAGTTTCTAATAGCTAAATATGTGAAATACAGGTGATTTTAAAATTTTTAGCTATACTAAATTTAAGATAAAAGTCTAATTAAAATGGAATGTAGTAGATGCCTAATCATAAAAATGTCAAAAAAGAAGCGCAAGATATCACCCCTCCTGTCGATGAACTTACTCAACTGCGGCAAATTGTTTTTGGTGTCGCAGAGCAACAACTTAAGAAACAGATTATTTCAACCCGAAATGATATGGAACAAGCGCTAAATACACAAAATATTAACTTCACCGATCGCTTAGATAAAATGCAGGATAATATTACTGAACGATTTGCTGAAATTGAGCAGCAAATACAACGATCAGACCGAAGCCACGAAGAGAATGAAGTCAGTATTCAAAAAAACCTTGCGAGTTTAACCTCTGAACATGAGATTTTAGCTACATCAACCCAGCAAGATTTTAAAAATATAGAGCAAGCTCTTGATAGCGAAAGCCAATCACTTACCCGCAACCTCAATGAACAACTAGAACAATTAAAAGCTCATCTCGAATCAGTTTCAAAGGAACTGAGTTCATCAAAAACCGACAGAAAGACTCTTGCTAAATTATTGGCAACTATGGCAACTAATCTAGAAGATGACCAACTATAATGCCAGACAATGCTGCAACAGAACATACTGAGTCAGAGTCAGATCAAGAACTAGCGACATTACGCACACTGATATTGGGTCAAGACCACAGTATAATCACGCAAAGCATACGAAAAGATGCCAAAAGTATTGTTGCGGATGTTATTACTGAAGCGTTGCGCGATAGGCAAAAAAAAGATAATTCTGTTGATAAAGTACTACAGCCATTTGTTGAAGACTCTGTTAAAAATTCTGTCGCTCATAATAGTGAACAAATGGTCAGTTCTTTATACCCCCTCGTGGGTAGCTTAGTCAGAAAATCTGTTGCTGCTTTTCTCAGTGACTTTATGGAAAAAACCAATCAATTATTAGAAAATAGCTTAACCATAAAAGGCTTAAAGTGGCGTTTAAAAGCACGACGAAGTGGTGTTAGCTATGCACAGTATGCCGCCTCGCAAACATTTGCCTATCGTGTAGAACATGTTTTTTTAATCCACAGAGAAACAGGACTGCTGTTAAATACCATCGCACTAGATGACAAAGATAACAGCGATGCTGATATCGTATCAGCGATGTTAACGGCAATTAATGACTTTGTCGGTGATTCATTTTCACCAAGCCATGAAGGGCAAAAAGAACAACTACAATCAGTTAGTACGGACAACTTCAATTTATTAATAAAACCTGGTCCCAGAGCGTTAGTTGTAGCTGCGGTGATAGGTAACCCGCCTCAAAGAATAAACGACCAGTTACAATTAACCATAGAAAACATTCATAGTTTATATCATGACGAATTGAACGATTTTACCGGTGACAATGAGCCTTTTACTTCTAGTGATAGTTTATTACGAGACTGTCTTTTATCAGAACAAAAAAATACGATAAACGTAAAAAAAAGACCGCCATGGTTTGCTTGGACAATTGTTTTACTTGTTGTTATCTACGCCGGATATCAAAGCTTAAACTGGATGAAAAGCAAACAGCTACATGAAAAGATAATGCAGTTAGATACTCAACCTGGGCTTATTATAAAGCAGCTCAATATTGATAACCTCGACGAGATAACATTAGATATTTTGCGTGATCCTGATGCAATAAACATTACAGACTGGCTGAGTAGTAACGGCATAAATACCAAGCAGTTAAATTTAATTGAACGTAACTATCATTCTTTTGAACCACAAATATTACAACTACGCGCTCAGCGCATTATGAAGAAATATCCGAATATTAACTTGGCCTGGCAAAACAACATATTAAACCTCCTTGGCACAATAGACATTACAAAAACGGATCAACTATTCACTGCTTTAGCTATAGCAGGATTTACTCAAGGGCAGAATTTACTGACCGATAAATTACAACAGAAAGCGCCAGCGTCTTTACCAACCAGTAAACATATTAAGCAAGCGTTGTTTGATGACCTCATTGGTCGTATAGCGTCCATTCAATTAAGTTTTTCTGTCGCTAGTGAAGATATTACACCAGAAATGCAACAATCTTTATTACACATTTTTCAATACGTAGAGCAACTAGAACAGCTGGCTGAAGTACTAAACATCAATTTTGGCCTGTTAATTATGGGCAGTAGTGACAGTACCGGCAATAAAGTAACAAACGACATTCTTAGTATAAAAAGAGCAAACAATGCTGCTGACTTTTTAACCAACAAAGGCTTAAATAAGAATAAGATGTATGTTTTAGGCCTAGGGCAAATCGACATAACTGGCGTAAGTAATACCGCAAGAACCGTCATGTTCAACATAATATATGTTAACGAAGAATAAAAATAATAGGGTGACTCTGTTGTAAATAAGAGTAGTATTTTAAATAATCAATATCGGCAAAATATGGAGGTGACGCTGTGATTCAGAAGAAAATATGCCTTTTAGGCGCATCCAGCGTAGGAAAAACAAGTTTAGTCAAACAATATGTTGAAGGTATTTTTAGTGAAAAATATCTCACCACTATTGGCGTTAAAGTTGACAAAAAAACTATCTCGATAGAAAACGATGAAATTCAATTTATGCTCTGGGACATGGAGGGTAACGATAGTTATAACGTTTTCCAAGAGAAGTATTTACGTGGTGCATCAGGCTACATTATCATTGTTGATCAAACTCGAACATCATCATTAACTGAGGGGATCGATATACATACTTTAGCTCGACAGGTCACTGACTGCCCAGCCCTATTAGCTATCAATAAAAGTGATTTACCCGCCACTTGGCATATCGACAATAGTGAAAATGAACATTATAAAAAGTTATTTGATCTACAGTTTTCAACCAGCGCTAAGACCGGTTTTAATGTAGAAGATATGTTTTTAACATTAGCTAAGCTATTGTTGAGGAGCGAAAAAAATGGCCTCACTACAAACTAAAGTCTTTAATGCATTAGAGCAAATTGTTCTGGAAGTTATCGATACAAACACTGGCACGGTAAAGTGGGTTGAAGGCAGTAGTAAATGGGCAAATGACTTGTTTCCACATGCCACTGGCCAACAAGCCTTTATTATTAATGAAGAAACACCATTTTTACTCGATTTTCTAACTGATGCTAGAACAACATGGCATGACGTTAAAAATGGCAAGGTACGTTCCGGATTATGGACCGAAGCAATAAATAATGGCAGCGAATTACATTTAGAAGCTATTGCTATCAAACAAGAACAACATAATATTTTAGTCATCACCAATCAATTAGAAAGTTTCACTCTACAACAAAAAACAAAACAATTAGCACGTGAAGTTTTATTATCTTACGATCGCCTTTTCCTAAAGAATGAATACCTACATAATCGACTACTCTCTATTTTAAAAAACGATCCCGAACAAAATAATATACTATCCACTATCGCCAAAGTGATTGAAAATGCTGAGTTTGCAGTATTAATTGCCAGCAGTGACTTCTCTACTTGTATCGAAAACTCTGCCGCCCTCAATCTTTTTCAGCAAAAGTCATTGGGAAGTACCCAACCATCAAGACCGATAGATATCATTATTAATTTAATGAAAAACCAACTACCCGAATACGAAAGAATATTATCAACAAACTCTAGCTGGGACGGCGAGCTGTGCTTAATATTGCCACCTTCAACATTAAAATGGTTGAAAATTGGTTTATATCCCGTTAAAAATAAATTCAATGAAGTTGAAAACTGGATAATATTTGCAAACGATATAAGTACAATAAAGCACTTAGTCCAACGTAATGAACAACTGGCGTTGCAAGATATGTTAACAGGGTTACCCAATCGATTTTCTTTTTGGCAAACTTTAGAAAAACATATCATCTCAAATCAGCCATTCTATTTATTGTATGCTGATATTAATGACTTTAGACAATACAATGAATTTTATGGCCATGATGAAGGTGACAAGCTACTAATAGAATTGAGTAAGCGTATTAACTCTGTGATCAAAACATCCGATTTTATTGCCAGAGTTGGCGGTGACGAGTTTGCTATTATCCTTACCAATATCGATAACCAAACAGCTTGTAAAGCCGCAATAGAGCGTATTATTAGTAGCATAAACATTCCCTTTAACACTAAGAATTCGGAGCATACGAATATCAGTCTCAGCATTGGGGCAGCTAATTACCCTGATGATGCTCAAAGTGTTGAAGAGTTAATGAAGTTTGTTGATTTAAGCGCTTACAACGGCAAAAAAAATAAAATAAATTCAATACAGTTTTATTCTAAATCGATGAAAGATGCTTCACATAATTTAATTCAAACAGAACGAGACCTAAGACAAGCAATAAAAAACGGTGAATTCGAATTATATCTACAACCTATCATCGATATAAAAACCAACTGTATTAACAAAGCTGAAGCTTTGATACGTTGGAATCATCCAGAAAATGGTTTAATCAGTCCGGACCAATTTATTCCTATCGCTGAGAAAAGTGGCTTAATAATAGCAATAGGCGAATGGGTGATCAGTCGCACTTGTCAGATGGCTAAAGAGCTCAGCCTATTAGGGTTTGATATTAAAATATCAATGAACCTTTCTCCTTCACAAGTGACTGATAGTAATTTATTTTCCTATTTATGTAGCTGCATTAAAAGCAACCAAATTGATCCCAGTTTATTAGAGTTAGAGGTAACTGAAGGGGTTCTACTTGATGATTATTCAATCGCTGATAAGTTGCTAAGCAATGTTCGAGCTATTGGCATGAGTGTTTCTGTTGATGATTTTGGCACAGGTTACAGCTCGTTATCACATCTAAAAAAACTTCCTTTAGACTTTTTAAAAATTGACCGGTCATTTATTAAAGAAATAGTCACTGATGATAATGACAAAGCGATAGTGCGTGCTGTGATTGCGATGGCACATAATCTAAATTTATGTGTCACTGCTGAAGGTGTAGAAACAAAAGAGCAATTAAGCTTTTTAGTCGATAATCTATGTAACTCAGTACAAGGTTACATATTTAGTAGGCCAATTAAATTACATCATTTTATTAAACTACTTAACGAACAAAAACTAGCTTAATGCTTATGCCTAATCTTAGATAATATCTCTAGTCTTTTTACGATAGTTTCATCGTTAATCGACTAGAGAGTTATTGACTTAAATACTACTGTTTTCTCGCCACTAAATGTACCGTACTGGTTGAGCGCTCAAGAAAAGCACCTTCACAATAAGCAAAGTAATAAAGCCATAAACGCTTAAACTCCTCGTCATAGCCTAACGGAGTTAGTTCAGGCCAAGATGTTAAAAAAGCTTCACGCCAATGGGCTAAGGTTTTTGCATAGTCTAAGCCAATGTCACTAACTGACTCAGTGATTAAATCGGTATATTCAGTCAAGTGCTTAGTCAGCACAGTCACTGAAGGTAAAAAACCGCCAGGGAAAATATAACGTTGAATAAAATCAACATTGCGTTTGTAATATTCAAAACGCTGATCAGCAATAGTAATTGACTGGATCAGTAGCTTACCGCCTGGTTTTAACCTTGCATTACACTGTTTAAAAAAACTTGGTAGGTACTCAAATCCCACCGCTTCAATCATTTCAATTGACACTAACTTGTCGTACTCGCCCGTTAGTTCTCGGTAGTCTTTTTTTAATAGTGTTATTTTTTCTGTTAATCCTAACTGCTCAATACGATCTTTAGCGTAAGCATGTTGAGCATCAGAAATTGTTGTTGTGGTAACCTTGCAACCATACTGCTGTGCAGCATAAATGGCTAAACCGCCCCAACCTGTGCCTATTTCTAGCAAATGATCATCTGCTTTTAACTCTAAACTTTCACAAAGGGTCGACATTTTATGTAACTGTGCTTGTGCTAGACTGGCTTGCTGATCAGGATAAATAGCCGATGAGTACATCATTTCAGGGTCAAGAAAACGACTGTAAAGCTCGTTACCTAGATCATAATGCGCCAATATATTCTTTTTAGAACCAGACTGACTATTGCGATTACGATTGTGTAACAGGGCGTATTTAATCTTAGTCAACCAAGGTTTTTGCTGTTCAAGCGCATCAGTTTGTTGCTGAGCCCGAGCGAAAATACGAATAACAACCGTTAAATCAGGACTACTCCATTTACCCGCAATATAAGCTTCTGCTGCGCCGATACTGCCACCTTTAACGAAGTCACGATATACACTCGAGTCATGTATATTAATGCGACCAAGCAATGCGCCATTCTCAACAAACTCGGGAAAGAGAAAGCGTTCGCCATTATCAACCAATTCAATTTGCCCGTACTCAAGTTTTGCTAAAACCGAGAAAACTAGGCCACGACAACGTTTATCTAGCCAGTTGGCTTGTTTTCTTATTTTTAATCCTGAAACTTGTTCCACCACTAAACTCCTGATTTAGGTTTTGTTGATTTCCCTTTCTGATAACCAATAAAGGGTATACGTTTAACGAAAAGCTTAAGCGCTTGCCAATATATGCCGAGTACGATTTGTAATGTCATTATCGGTAAGTTGCACCAGAGTCGCCATAAAGAAGATCGAGTAAAAGGTGATTTTTTTAGCCTCATAGTGGCATCAAATACTTTTCGCTCAGCGCTATCATTATTGCCATCATCGGAGTTTTTACGATGATTCTCTATATGTACTAACAATGTTGAACTACTGACCATCGGCGGTTTAATACGCCATTGGTAACGCATGTTTAAGTCCATAAAAGGCGAAACATGAAAGTCTTTATCCGTTGTATGTGGCGTCTCATCGCCTTCATTATTATCTAGCGGAACTAAATAATAATGTCGTTCGTTCCAAGGCGTATTGCTAACTTCCACCAAGACTTGTTTACACTCATCATTAGCGTTATAGCAAAAATAGAAATTTGCTGGGCTAAAGTAGAGTCCAAAACACCTAACCTGAACCAGCATGGTGATACGACTTATCTCTTCACAACCAGAACTTATATTTTCACAATCCGACAATATCGCTACTTTATTCTTTATACGTTGCTTAAGGCATTCTGGTTCACCTTTAAGGTAATCATTTTCAACAAATCTCAACAAGTTAAACCATGAAAAGCCAAAAATACCGCTTGGTCGTTTTTTCGCCTGCATTTCATCAACATCAAGCGCCAACATATATAAGCGATAATTAAAGCTATGAGCTTTCGGCGAAAATCGTCGATGACTTATTTCGCCGTGATAAATATGACTATGTTGTGAATGCTCAATCATCATGTTATTTCAATTGCTGTTTATCTAAATGACAGTCGAAGCGCTGTGCTACTTCAACGGCACTGCGCACACCGTCTTCATGAAAACCACTATACCAATAAGCGCCAGCATAGTGAGTATTTTGCTTTCCACAGATTTCTAAGCGTCGACGCTGAGCGTTGATCGTACTGGTTGAAAAAACCGGATGATGGTAAGTAAACTCACGCAAAATTTTACTTTCATCAATATCTTCGCGTTGGTTCAAAGTGACACAAAAAGTATGTTCGCTATTCAAGCCTTGCAGAATATTCATATTATAAGTGACGCTGGCGGGCTTAGTTCTGTTCGAACTTAATTGATAGTTCCAACTGGCCCACGCTTTTTTTCTTTTCGGTAACAAGCGCACATCAGTATGTAGCACTACCGAATTTTCGCTATAAGGTATCGCACCCAATATATTTTGTTCTTGCTTGCTCGCATCACCAAGTAAAGCTAGCGCTTGGTCAGAATGACAAGCCAATACCACTTCATCAAACGTTTGTATTTCACCAGTAGCAAAATGCAGCTGAACTTGGTTATTTTCTCGTGTTATCGCACTAATATCAGCATTAAGGTGAATATTGTCGGCAAACGGCTGAGACAATGGTGCTAGGTAACTTCTCGAACCTTTTGGTACAACATACCACTGAGGACGGTCGGCAATATTAAGTAAGCCATGGTGATGGAAAAAATTAACAAAAAACTGGAATTGAAACTGTTCCATTTGCTCTAAAGAACTAGACCAAATCGCAGCCCCCATCGGCAAAATGTAATGCTCAGCAAAATAGTCACTAAATTTATTATCTTGTAAGAACGTGCCTAACGTTAGCGATTCACTATAGTCTTTGGCGTGATAACTTAGCTTACAAAGCTTATTGAAACGGAGGATTTCTTTTACCAGTAACCAAAACCTTGGCTTTACTATATTACGACGCTGTGCAAATAAGGTATCAAGGTTATGGCCGTTATACTCCATCCCCGTATCCGTATTATGTACCGAAAAGCTCATTTGTGTTTCTTGCTTACCAACACCTATTTCGTCTAATAACGCTAAATAATTTGGGTAGGTTTTATTATTGAAAACAATAAAACCGGTGTCGATGGCATACCATGTGTTATCAACTTCAACATCTACCGTAGCGGTATGTCCGCCGATAGCCGAAGCCTTTTCAAAAACACTGACTTGATGTTTTTTAGCTAATAAATAGGCGGCAGTTAAGCCCGACACCCCTGATCCGATAATAGCGATACGTTTCATTTTTTCTCACTCTTTAAGGCAATACTTTGCCAAACAACGTCAGGAAATAGCGCGAGCAGTTTCAATAACAAAGTTAATCTTTTGGGAAAATGTAGATAAGATTTTTTAGCGCTTACACCTTGATAAATTCGGCTAGCCGCTTGTTGGCTGGAAAGTAAAAATGGCATAGAAAAATCATTTTTATCCGTTAATGGCGTTTTGATAAAACCAGGGTGTACGAGAGTAACAGCAATATCTTGCGCTTTTAAATCTATCCGTAAGCTATTGGCTAAGTAATCAATACCTGCTTTAGAGGCACCATAAGCTTCGGCTCGAGGAAACGGCAATAATGTCGCACTAGAGCTAATAAATACAACCTGCCCTCCGGCATCCACTTTTGGTAAAAAATACTGTAGTAAATAACCTAACGATTGCAGGTTTGTTGCGATAACACTAGCAAATAACTCGCCATCAAAAGCCTTGGCATTGTCGATATAGCGACAATCACCGGCGTTAAACATTAAAATATCTATACGCGCTATTTGCTTGAGTTCAGCTGCAGCGGCTTTTATTTGCTCACTATCGGTAATATCAAAGGCAACCGGAATAACATCGGCATGACTATCAGCTAGTTGTTTAAGCTTTGCTTTATTACGGCCACAGGCAATAACCTGAGAGTCGTTGGCTAAGTAATGATGTAACAAAGACTCGCCAATGCCAGAAGTAGCACCGGTAATAAGAATAGTGCGTTTTGCATTCATGAGTTGGTCGCCCTACGTTTCAGGAAGCGAATTATGCCCCCTAATAAAGGTACATGTTCATAAAACATTGCGCCTAAATCGATATAATCACGATGAAAAATAACTTTATCATCGCAACCTTTCAGATGAGAGCTGCCTTGGACATTAACGATTCTACCGCCATTTAAACGGGGATGCTGATAGCTCATATTCCAATAAATTGCCGCTTCATTTTCTTCTGCTATCACCCGCTCAATACTAAATTCACAATAGCTGAGCTGTTGATACAGTCCATCAAAATAATGGGCTAATTGCTCAAAACCGTTCAATTTATGCATGGGATCAATAAAGGTAATGTCTTGATGATAAAGCTCGGCTAACAAGTGCAAATTATCAATCGATAGTCGCTGATAGATATCGATAAACTTAACTAACCAAGGTGCATGCGGGGTTTGAATATTTAATTCATTCGCTTGCTGAAATTTTTCATCTGACATAAAGACTATTCCTTGCTTACGCCTTTATTCTTGAGCTTATTTCAACAAGCATGATATCCATTACTGTTATCTATAAAACTCAAGAGCGGCTAATCTAGCTTGCTTATGGTCAACAATGGCTGGCCAATAAAGCGTTAATTTTTCTTTGGCGAGATATTGATGCGGAAAATGAATTTCTTTATCAGGTAATTTCGCCAGCTCTGGTATGTACTTACGAACGAATTCACCTTTAGGATCAAATCTTTCACTTTGTCGTATCGGATTAAATACTCGAAAATAGGGTTGTGCATCACAGCCAGTACTTGCCGCCCATTGCCAGCCACCATTATTCGCTGCAAGGTCGCCATCAATCAGCTTTTGCATAAAATATTTTTCGCCCCAACGCCAATCAATCAATAAATGCTTAGTCAGAAAACTAGCGACCACCATACGCAGTCGATTGTGCATCCAACCCGTTTGATTCAATTGTCTCATGGCGGCATCAACGAGCGGATATCCGGTTTTACCTTCACACCAAGCGCTGAATAATGCCGGATTATTAGGCCAAATAACGGCGCTATATTTCGCGTTAAAGCACTGATGCTTACATAAACCTTGCTTATGAAAAATCAAGTTACGGTAAAATTCACGCCAAATAAGTTCATTTAGCCAGGTAAACTCAGGACTGTCTGAGGCCACTAGAATATCAGGAAATCGTTGAATAAATAACAGCAATAAATATCGAGGGCTGATTGCACCAATGGCTAAATATGGCGATAAGCCCGACGTAGCCTTAATAGCAGGAAAATCACGTTTTTCGCCGTAATTGGCAACTTTATATCGATAAAAATCAGGAATAACTTGCTGTTCTACCTGCTCAGCCAAAGGCCATAAATCTGATTCGCCCGAACAAGTTAAAGGAGTAAGCAAGGCAATTTTTTCAGGCAATTGCTCTGCATCTACCAACGGGTTAGGCTTACCTAAATAAGCAAAACCTTGCGCTCGCACCAAGGCTAACCAAGCACGTTTATAAGGTGTAAAAACCTTGTACATTTCGCCGGTTTTATTTAACACTTTGCCTTTTTCAACAATAACATCACTTTCAAACATGCGCAGTGGAATGCCTTGATCAAGACAAGCTTTATCACGTTGTACTTCATTGAATTCAATTTCTTGATTAGCAAAAACTGTACTGACGTTATGTTCGTGACAGTATTGTTTTAAATATTGGATTTGTGCAGAAAAATCGTCGCAATGAATAACCTCTAAGATAATATTCAATGACAATAATTGCTCAGCAAGGGCATTAACATGACGCTTAATAAGATCAATCTTTATTGCGGACCAATCATGCTCTTGCCATTGTTTTTCACTGACAAAAAAAATCGCCTTACTGGGCTCTAAGCTTGTTCTCTGCTCAAGAAAATAGTGTAAGGCGGGGTTATCGTGAATTCTAATATCATTGCGAAACCAAAGTAACACGGACATTCCTTAATAATTAAATGTGTGCTGATGCTTAATAACCATATCTTAATTTTAAAGATTCAGGATAAGGATTTAAATAAGCTTGTTGTGCTAAATAAGGCTTAGGGTGCGCCAACAAATAGTGCTTAATTAAGGTTAATGGCACCACTAAAGGCATTAAACCGGTGCGGTAAGCGTTAATTTGACCAGACAATTCTTCGCGTTGATCTTTGTTTAAGTACTTAGAAAAGTAACCTTGAATATGCGACAAAGTATTTGCATGTTTCTTACGGGTCGCTCTAAGCGTTAATGCAGCCATTAAGCCAGCAATATATTGCTCAGCCATTGCTTCAACAGTTAGATCTGCACGAGCTAGTAAACGACCTAATGCTTTATATGCCACAAGATCATGACTCATAACAGTATATTTATACTGGGCATGAAAACTGGTTAATTTATGTTTGCTAAGGCCTGATTCAACCACAGCTTGCCAATGGCGATAGGTAAATACTCGAGCAACAAAATTCTCTCGAATAATAGGATCATTTAGGCGGCCATTCTCTTCACAAGGTAGCAATGGGTTAGCTTTCATTATTTCTCGTGAAAATACACCGATGCCTTTTGCTTGCAGCGGATCGCCAGTAGGAGAGTAAACCTTAACGCGCTCCATACCGCAGCTAGGGCTTTTAGCACAAAATACATAACCACTCAGGTTTTTCGACATGCTAGCCACTTTTTTACCATAAGCTTTTATTGCACTTGTCACATCACCAGAGCCATCAGGTCTTGATACCGTGATCATGTCTTCGTCTTTAATCAAGCGAATTGTAGGTCTAGGAATAGGTAAACCTACCGCGACTTCAGGGCAATACGGTTTAAAAGTAACATGTTGTCCAAGCTCTTTAATACAGAACGTTGATGGCTTATTACTGGCATCAAATCTAACTTTTTCACCGATTAAACACGCACTAGTGCCGATGATAATATCTTCTTTTGAAAATTGTTTGAACATAGTAACCTCGACTAGTAAATAAAAGTGCCAATAGGATTAAGCAGCTTGTTTATGCCTTGCGTAAAATGCAGTGCGTCGTTAACAACCGTATAGCACAAACAACCATGTTCTGTGGCTGGCTGATGCTGATGGCGCTTATCAAGCATAATAAAATCACCCGGCACATAATCACCTTGTGCATCAGCAAAGGTGCCCGCTAATAATAATGTTAGCTCAAAGCCTTTGTGAGTGTGTTCAGGGATAGAGCCACCTGGGGCAATATGTAATAAACTGGTGTGAATTTCACCTTCGTTTAGCTGTACTCGTGCACGAGAGAGTTTACCTATTTGCGCTGTTTTACCTAACGACATGTTACGTATTGCATTCGGCAATATATAGTTCATTCCCTTAAACGTAATTTCGCGCTCGTCATTTGCTGCTTTAACAGGTTCAATTTCATTAGAAGCCGTGATCTGTGCAATCATTTCATCAAAACTTAATGCCGATATGTCAGAACCATCGTCCTCATCAACAAGCAAACTATCAAGTAAGTTGTGCTCAAAACTATCTTCTGCAACATGTTCGGTTAATTGGCTTATTTTTTCTTGGCATAAAGGGCACATATCAGCATGGATAGCGATACCAGCGGCAAGTGAAGCGGGTAAATCACCATCAACAAAACTTTTTAACAACTCAAATTTAGGGTGGTGTTTAATCATGATGATCTCCTAGTTTCGACTTCAGTTTGCCCAAAGCAAGGCGAAGTCGCGACTTTATGGTACCAAGGGGTAAATTCAGATGAACAGCTAGCTGCTCTTGTGACATTTCAAGGAAATAAAATCCTTTCACCACTTGTTGCTGATTTTCAGGCAGCGTTTCAATAACGTCTTTTAAGTTGCGGCTTTCAATGTGATCACTAAAAGCTTCATCTTCGACGTTTGCTGATTCGGCAAGTGGCCAAATATCGTCACTGAGGTTATCTTCTTTGTTGGCTTTGATTTTACGTAATAAATCAAAGGTAACGTTACGCATAATAGTGTAAACCCATGTCGTAGCAGCGCCTTTACTGTCGTCGAATAAATGCGCTTTACGCCAAACATTGCTCATGGTGTCTTGTACTATCTCAGCAGCAAGTGCCTCACTATTAACTTTACCTTGCGCAATACGCTGTATTTTAGGTGCAAAAAATTTAAACACGGCAGTAAACGCGTGTTTATCTCTGTCGATGGCTATTTCTTTAAGCCATTGACAAAGTTGGGGATGATCGATTTTAGTTGTCATGCTGATAGATTTAGCATCTGTTTGACGACTTGGCAACTCTGAATGCACAGACTGCATAATAATGACCCATTATTTTACTTATAAATACTTATACGCTGCGTTAATACAATGGGATCACTTTAATTTTATAACTTAGCTTTGTATCTCGTTTTCAGACGAAATAATATTTTCTAAGAACTGCTTAGCTTCCTTGAATGAACCTTGCTCTGTGAACAAAAGCTTTTCATCAATACTTACCGGCAATAGCTCTAACCAACGGGCGACCACCCAACTGCCTTGTTCAAGTGATTTACTTGGATACAAACTGCTTAGATCGACATTTTCAGCAAAAAGCTTCTCGAGTGATAATGCGAATTCACCGGTAGTTTCATCTAGTTCGGCATCAGGCCAATGATCTTTAATCGTGATATTGCCATGATGTAGCTGGTCTTTATCTTGAGTCATATCAGTAATATCAACCAAGCATTTACAGCAGACATCAATTAATAATAAGCCATCGTCCCCCTGGTCGAAGTTGATAATCTCTACCCAGCTACCGGTGACTAGGTCGTTATCTTCTTCGGTACTGTTTTTTCCGTCGGTATGCTCGCTATCAGTATTACTAATTGCCGGTACAATCACAAAACCATTATTCTTCATTGCTAACGAGACCATTTTTAAATAACGAGCTTCGAAAATACGTAATCGTGTGACCCCTTGAGGTAACAAAAATATTGATAGCGGAAAAATAGGTAAGTTAGTTGTTGGCATATATATACAATAAATCAAGTGGTGAACTAATACTTGTTATACGTAATAAAGCAGGAAAACGATCAAAAAAATGCCCCTATATTTTGAAAAAAATAAGGGGCAAAAAGCAAACTTGAGTTAAAAACTAATAAACCGATAATCCAAAACTAGTTGAACATTGCGTTATACGCTAGTTAGGCAATGAATTAAATTGTAGTAAAAAGCCATTAAAAAATTAACCAAACCATAAATAAAACTAGTGCTCTCGTACTATTCCAGCGCTCAATCAAAGCGCTTTTTGGCAGCTTTTAACTGGCGCTTGTTTGTCAAAAAACAAGGTGATTTCTGCGACTGTGATACCAAATTTTTTCATTTTTGTTTTATTAAAAACACGATATTCGTCAACTTGATACATCCAATCATCGAGAGATAATTGTATTTCTTCACCATCAATAGGAACCAGTAAGTCATATTGCCATTGGAAGGCAAAACCTATTTGTTGTCCGTTGGCTTGACCTATTACATCTTCTGCACGTCCTTGGTATCTGCCCTGACTCAGTTTAGTGAGTTGCCAATTGCGAAAAGTAACTTCACCATCAGCGAAGTAGAAGACTTCTTTTAATACTCCTTCATTTCCTTGCCATTGCCCATCAAGCTCAACACAAAAACGACGTGTAACGTTGTCGGTATAATCTTGCACCATACCCCAAGCGACAGACTTACCCGTGAAGTATTGCTGAATGTCGAGTTTTGGAGAGCTGGTTTGGTAATCTTCAAGTTTTGCAGTACAACTTGACAGTGAAATAATTAAACAAAAAAGTGCCAGTAATTGTGTATGTCTGCTCATATACTATCTCCTAATAATTGCTCTCGTAACTTTGGCTCACTGGTGTTTTCATCTAACCAAATACGTAAAAATGTTTTTGCAAAATCTAGACTTTTAATTTCACCAATTTTTTTACTATTTAAATAAAAATCAGTCATCCCCACCTGATTTAACATCGATAAGCGATCACCCGCTTTTAAGTCTGGCCATATATCCGCCAGCACAGGTACGAAAGCTTTATATTCAGCTTCTTTAATTGCTAAATGACGCCATTGAGCAACGGTGTTATCCAATAATTCTTTTTTACTAATATCGCGTAAATAATGTATTTCGAATAATGAATACTGGCATACGTTACTAAAAGGTTTCTCGCCATCAGAGGTCAGTAACTTACTGTCATAAATATCCCAAAACAGTACTGAAAACCTGGCCTGGCCCAACAACTTAAAATCCTCATTTGTTGTCGAATCAACCAGTTCATGCTGTGTGTTAACTGTGTTTTTAGGCACAACACATTGCGATAATTTTTTTTCATTATCGCTCAAGAAGTTCGCAGTAGCCGCAACTTCATTAGTCGTTTCAATTATCTCTTCAACAGCGCTAGCTTGAATATTTAAAGATATCAAACACAGCCATATCGTTAGCGATATAGTAAAAGTAGTTTTAACCAACATTGGCTTTTTCCTCTATCGGTAGTAGCCAAGCACTTACAGTAAATATAAGTATCATGAGTGGTGCCCATAAACAGGCTAAAATTACATAGCTCACAGCAAATGAAGGTGATAACTGCACAGCAGAGAAGTTAGCGCCGGCAAGATAGCTTAGTGGTGCGAATACGCCGCCAACCAAGCATTGCAACACTCGTGAGTTGGCTAAAAACGCTAAACTATGACGTATGGTACTTGCGAAACAAAGCCATAATGTGATTAACCAAAAGGGAATACCTTGGGTCGATGGAAAAGTAAAAATACCAAAGTGAACCAAGCTGAGATCAAGTAAACTCCCGATCGTCACGACAAAAATGATTAATTGTATTTCGTTTTTCATCACCGGAAAGTACCTGAACTGAATACTCAGTAAAATAACGGCAATGGGAATAAAAAGGTTACCGACAAACACTAAGCCAAACCAAGCAATATTAAAAATCGCTATATTAAGAATCATGGCGTTATGCTGTTTAAATTTATTATAAACTCTACTGTCTTTCATCATGACGCCCTCCACTTCTTTTGCTTAATTTCTGTCTGCTAAAAGCTTATACGAAATAAATGGCACATTGGATTAGTCAACCTTAAATTATTTTAATAATTTAAGTCTTTAAAAGTTATTTTTCAGCATATTCAAGTAGCTTAAAGGGGGAATATTAGCGATTAAATCTAGGATGACATATACATATGAAGACAAAAATTAAATATAAAAACCAATAAAACAATAACTTAAGATGTTTATATAAATTGTGACACTTTATTCGATGGTAAAAAAAATTTACAAAATATTTGGTCACTTAACTTTCACACATCAAACACTAAAAATATGATAAACGACTGTAAAACTAGGGTGAAAGTTGTGTGAATATAACATGCGAGCGCAATAGCAATAACCGCAGCTATTGTTATTGCCAGCCAAATTTCCACAATGAAGGCTGTTTTAAATCGCGCCAATTTATCTCATATTCATTGTTATTCATCACTGCCATGATCAGACATTCAATAACGTTCTTGTCTTCATCAAATTCTACTTTAGTAATAACAAAGTGTTTTTCTTTGTTCTCAACACTGCATTTAGTCCACTTACTATGCAATAAAACTTTAGGGTTAACTCTGTTCATTATTTTGCAGCCACCAATTTATTTACTTTAGACAAAAACAGCTCTAGCGTTTCCTGCTCTTGATAATCAAAGGTATAACGGCCATGAAACAACAGCGTCAAGGTTAAGTCTTTATAGCCTAAAAAACAGGTATAGCCGTCAAAATCATGCCAAGCATTTATCCCCTGATATTGATAATTACCATCAGCTTTTATGCCTTGAGTAGTGACGAGATTAAACACTCTTAATAAGTCAGGTAAAGTTACATTATTATTTTTCATGATTAAAACGAGATCTGCTCACGATAGCGACCACTGATGGATTGTCCGCACATTTCTTCGTAAGCACTTTGTATTTCAAGCAATGCCGAAGAAACATTATTACGGCGCAGATAAGCTTTGGCTGCAACTAACGAATTGACAATTTCAGCGCTATTTTGCTCTAAGCCAATAAAATTGCCGTCAGCATCAACTGCACCAACTAAGTAATGTCTTGAGTCAGCAATAGCTAGTATTGTCGGTTGCAGGTAAGGTGTTGAACTTGATTGCATAATAAATCTCCGTTGACTGTTTGTAGTTAATACGAAGCTGTCGGGTACAAAGATCAATATTTTATATTCGTTACGTAACCCAATAACAAATGCTATAGGGTTACGTAGTAAGCCAGTAATAGGTTATTACTGATAAGCGCCTTGTGCATAAGTTAATTCATAACTATGGCTATAAATTTCTAAAATGTTACCAAAAGGGTCTTCCATATAAATCATACGATAAGGTTTTTCACCCGGGTAATAGTAGCGCGGCTCAGCCATACGTTTTTTACCGCCAGCAGCAACTATTTGTTCCGCTAACTCTTCAAGATTTGGATCTTGAACACAAAAGTGAAATACACCCGTTTTCCAATATTCAAAATTATTTTCTGGATTTTCTTGGTTTTTAAATTCAAATAATTCGACGCCGATACGATCTCCTGTCGACATATGGGCAATTTTGAATTTCTCCCAATTTGCGCCAAAAACATCAGTACACATTTCTCCAATAGCACTGTCGTCTTCTAGAATCTCTGTTGGCTCCATAATTAAATACCAACCTAAAACTTCCGTATAAAACTTTACCGCTTTTTCTACGCTCGGTACTGATATACCAATATGTGAAAATGTTCTTGGGTATGCTTTGCTCATTTGAATAACCTCAATTAATTTGATGGACAAAGTATAGCCAACAGCATAGATTATAAAAAATTATCATTAATTATAATCATGAGTACGTTTCGTTATGATAAATCTTGTCTGGTTAAAAACATTTTGTACGTTAGTTGACGTTGGCCACTTCACTAAAACAGCAGAGCAGCTTTTTATGACCCAATCTGGGGTCAGCCAACAGGTGAAAAAGCTAGAACAACAATTGAATACGCCTTTACTTATCCGCGAAGGTAAATCATTTTCATTGACCGACGCCGGTATAAAGTTACACCGACAAGGGCAGCATTTATTGCAGGGGTCTGCCGAGCTTGAGAAGGCCATCAAACAAGACGATCCTTATATCGGCACAGTAAAAATTGCTTCACCAGGCAGTGTGGGCTTAAAGCTTTATCCCTATATGCTCGATATTCAACAACAACATCCAGCACTTGCTATTGATTACCGGTTCGCGCCAAACAAAAATATAGAACAGGATTTGGTTGAACGTAAAATTGATATTGGCTTAGTTACTGAGCTCAGTAAAAGCGCCAATATAGTTAGCCAAAAAGTTGCAATAGAACCATTAGTATTGGTCACATCAAATAAAGTTAACGCTATCACTTGGCCAAAACTGACTCAATTGGGCTTTATCGGTCATCCTGACGGTGAACATCACGCGCAATTGCTGTTGAGTAAAAACTATCATCAGTTTGAGCATATCAGCCAATTTGAAACACGCGGTTTTTCTAATCAAATTAGTTTGATCTTAGAGCCCGTTAGCCGAGGAATCGGTTTTACGGTGCTACCTTTACACGCGGCTAATGCCTTTAATAAAGCAAAAGACATCACCATACATTCATTAAATCACGGCGTGAATGAAACACTGTATTTATGTCAAAATCGTCACTCTCTAGAAAATAACCGCAGTAAATACATAAAAAACGCTGTGATGACTTTCATGAACTAAGCTGCTGGGTTATCGCCACAGGCAGCTTTAATTAATTGCTTTAATTCCTCAGCATTGACTCTTCTTCTATAGTATAAAACCTGAATAAGTTGCACCAAAATGAAACAAACTGTTTATTTGGTGCACGTTAGCCTGCTATTTAATAAATTTATATTTAAACAAAAACCTATGAACAATAAGAAATAAAACAATAATTACAATGACTTAAAAAATCAAAAAACAGATAGAATATAATGGCATAAGAGTTGATAGCATAATGTTCACCATGAACAATATTTAGCTACTGTGGAAATTATGCTCTCAACCTTTATCAAACAACACAAATTGCCTGAAAAATTTAGACTGACAGCAGAAGAGCACTACCAACCGCTCGCCGATCGTATCTTCGATCAATTTCGCAAAGCTGATGGACCTTACTTTGTTGGCATTAACGGCTGTCAAGGTAGTGGTAAATCGACATTAACTGATTTTATTGCCGAATATTTAACAAAAACTTACCAATTAACCATTGTTGTGATGTCGTTAGATGACTTCTATTTCACCGGTGAAAAGCGTCAACAACTCGCTCGTGACATTCATCCATTATTAGCTACTCGCGGTGTTCCGGGAACACATGATACTGTTGCGCTCGCAAGTACATTGGCTAACTTAACCGCAAAAAATACCGGTTTCTCCATTCCAAGGTTTAATAAAGCCACTGATGAACCTTATCCCGAGGCACTATGGCCGGTCATTGAAAAACCGGCAGATATTATTTTATTAGAAGGTTGGTGTTGGGGCGTGATGCCACAAACTGAAGAACAATTAATAGCTCCGGTCAATGAGCTAGAGTTAAAGCACGATAGCGATGGTAAATGGCGCACTTATGTTAATCAGCAATTGAAAGATCATTACCAACCTTTGTATAAAAAAATGGATTTTTGGTTGGCACTGCAAGCACCGTCTTTTGACTGCGTTTATCAATGGCGTTTAGAGCAAGAGCAAAAGTTACAAGATAGAAATAAAGACTTAGCAAATTCAAAAATGATGGAATCTGCAGGCATCTTAAATTTCACTCAACACTTTCAAAGACTGAGTGTGCAAGCATGTAATACTATCCCACAGTCGGCTGATGCAATTTTCTACTTAGACTACGCGAGAAATATTACATCACTGCCGGCAGCGGTTTGTGTATGAGTATAAAGAAAAATATCATTTTCAGTGATTTAGATGGCACATTGCTCGACCATTACAGCTATCAATTTACTGCCGCTGTTCATACTTTGCAGCAATTAAGTCGCGCTGATATTCCTGTGATTTTAAATACGAGTAAAACACTCGCAGAATTAGACGTTATTCGTGCAGAGCTCAAACTGGATACGCCATTTATTATCGAAAATGGTGCCGCGGTTTACATCCCAACAAATAGCTTTAGTGCACAACCCGCTGATACCGAAATTGTCGGTGATTATTGGGTGAAATCATTCTGCCTTCCTAGACAATACTGGTTGAATTTACTTAGCGAGCACTGCCATGAATTTCGCCCTTATTACCAAGGTTTCTCAACATTGTCTGCAGAAGAGTTATGCAAAATAACCGGTTTAGATTTAACACAAGCTGAACAAGCCAAGCAAAGACAATTCGGTGAGCCCGTGCAATGGTTAGGTGACGAGATAACTAAAAAAGCTTTCGTTGAACACTTAGTTGAATTAGGCGCTAGTGTTGTTCAAGGCGGTCGCTTTATTCATATTGGTGGTTATTGTGATAAAGGCCAAGCTCTGATCTGGTTAACCGAACAATACCGTGAATATTTAACTAACCAAACGGTTTATACGATAGCTTTAGGTGATGGCGAAAATGACACGCCAATGCTAGAGGCTGCAGACATAGCAGTGCAAATACGCTCACCCGTACATGACTTTCCAACACTGTATCGACAATATAATACTAGTCAAACCGAGTTATATGGCCCCGAAGGCTGGGCAGATGCGATACAAAAGCTCTTAGCAAAACAACTACTTTCACACACAATTTAATCTGAGGTAAATCATGGCTGACTTCTATCAAAATGGTACGGTTACAACGTTACATAACTTGGCTCAGCGCGAACCAGAGAATATGGCTGATGAGTTACTTGAGTTTTCAAAAACCCGCTCTCTAGGGTTAATTTTACCTTCACTATTTTCTGAACTAGAAGGTAAAGCGTTACCTGATATTATTAGTAAAATAAAACAGGTTAAGTACTTGTCTGAAATTGTTATTGGCTTAGACAGAGCTGACTTAGCTCAATACAAGCACGCCTTATCATTTTTTGGCCAATTGCCTCAGCATCACCGTGTGCTATGGAATGACGGTCCAAGATTACAAGCAATAGATGCCAAATTACAAGCACTAGGCTTAGCGCCAAAAGAACTCGGTAAAGGACGAAACGTTTGGTATTGCATGGGGTATATTTTATCGTCTGGAAAAGCGGAATCTATCGCCTTACATGACTGCGATATTTTAACTTATGAAAAAGAGTTGCTCGACCGACTACTTTACCCGGTAGCCAATCCACTATTTAACTACGAATTTGCCAAAGGCTTTTACGCCCGTGTCGCTGGTGGAAAAATAAATGGTCGTGTTTCTCGTTTGCTAGTGACACCACTAATTAAAGCCTTGAAGAAAACGGTTGGTCATTGCGACTATCTTGAGTACATGGACAGTTTCTTATATCCATTAGCTGGTGAGTTTTCTTTTCGTCGAGATGTATTAAGTGATATTCGTATTCCAAGTGATTGGGGTTTAGAAATTGGCGTATTATCTGAGATGTATCGTAACTATTCTCCAAATCGCTTATGCCAAGTTGATATTGCTGCAACTTACGACCACAAACATCAGGATTTATCTCTGGATAATACTGCTGGTGGTCTGTCAAAAATGTCGATAGATATCAGCAAAGCTTTTATTCGTAAGCTTGCTACTCAAGGTGAAACGTTCACCTCTGAAAAATTTAGAACCTTAAAAGCCACTTACTATCGTATTGCCTTAGATTATGTTGAAACCTATCGTAATGACGCCATGATGAATGGACTTGAACTCGATATTCACAACGAAGAAAAAGCAGTTGAAATGTTCGCTGAAAATATTCTAACCGCGGGTAACACCTTCTTAGAGAATCCGATGGAAACCCCTTTTATTCCTTCATGGAACCGTGTTGTTAGCGCTATTCCTGATATTTTATCGCAATTAAAAGAAGCGGTAGAACTTGATAATGCCGAGTTTAGCCAAGCACTCAATACAGCAGCTAAGGAATAAAACGATTATGTCAGCGCCGGTTGAACCATTAAAAAACAAGTTGATTCAACAGCTTTCAACTATTTATCATGATATAGAGCTTAAGCAATCTGAGGCTGAAATAGCTGATTCATTACTCGACGTTATGCGACTCTCAAGTGATGTAGATTCAGCGAAGCCTTTTACCAATCATTGGTCAGAAGCCGATATTGTCTTGATCACCTATGGTGATAGCATCATTAAAAAGGCTCAACCGCCACTGCATACTTTAAAGAAATTTTTAGATAATCATATTAAAAACACCATTAATAGTGTCCATATTTTACCTTTTTTTCCTTATAGCTCTGATGATGGCTTTTCGGTTATTGACTATTCCTCGGTCAATGAGTCATTAGGTACATGGCAAGATATATCAGCAATAAGTCAAGAGTATCAGCTGATGTCTGATCTAGTGATCAATCACTGTTCTAGCCGTAGTGTTTGGTTCGATAATTTTGTTAAAGGTGAAGGCATAGGGCACGATTTCTTTTTTACCGCCCAGTTAGATGATGACTTATCTCACGTTGTTAGACCACGAACATCGCCGTTATTAAAAGAAGTAATGACGGGTGCTGGTCAAAAATTTGTTTGGTGTACTTTTAGTCATGACCAAGTCGACTTTGATTTTCGTAACCCTGAAGTATTAAAAGCATTTACTTCCATTATTCGTCAATACCTTGATAGTGGAGTCAAAATATTTCGCTTTGATGCCATCGCATTTTTATGGAAAATAGTCGGCACTAACAGTATTAACTTACCCCAAACTCATGAAGTTGTTAGGTTATTGCGTACTTTAATTGAATCTGCTGACCCCAAAGCTATTATTATTACCGAAACTAATATCCCTAACACCCAGAACCTTACTTACTTTGGTAACGCTAATGAAGCGCATGGTATTTATAACTTTTCATTACCCCCACTACTGATAAACACCTTACTGACCGGTAGCTGCTTGTATTTAAAACGCTGGTTAATGAGCATGCCGCCTTCACAAGATGGCACCATGTATTTCAACTTCATTGCCTCACATGACGGTATTGGTTTACGTCCTGCAGAAGGGCTATTAAGTGACGATGAACTTGATAGCTTAATTCATACCGTCGAAAACTTCGGCGGTAAAATTTCATGGCGAACATCAGACACAGGTGAACAAAAAGCTTATGAAATGAATATTGCGCTTTATGATGCTTTGCAAGGTACTGTTGAAGGCAAAGATCAATGGAACTTCGAACGTTTTATTTGTGCTCATGCCATCATGTTTGCACTTGAAGGTGTGCCGGGAGTTTATATCCATAGCATGTTAGGCACACAAAATGACTATAAAAAGCTGTCGAATACCCATCACAACCGAGCGATTAACCGTCATAGTTGGCAAGAAGATGCACTAGAAGCCGCGTTAGCGAATAACGATTTACATCATGCAAAGGTACTATCCACATTAAAAGCATTACTAGATACTCGTATTAAACAACCAGCATTTCATCCCAATGCGACCCAATTCACTTTGCATTTAGGCTTACAACTATTCGGTTTTTGGCGACAGAGCCAAAATAGAAAACAAAGTATTTTTTGTATTAGTAACATTTCAAACGAGCCAATAGCATTGCCGTTAAGCGAGTTAAATTTAATTGTTACTGAAGCATGGCATGAACTGATTAGTGGGGAAGAAATAACAGAGTTAACTCAAGAGCTGATGCTAGCGCCCTATCAAACGGTGTGGATATCTAATACCAATACAGGTACTGATAAAAAAGTAGAATATTAGTCACGGCTAATCTTGGGGATATAAAACGTTAGATGAGGGTTGAAAGAGAAATTAATCTTTCGGTATTAGAGGCTAAATTTCATTATCGATAACTTCGATTCTGTTACGGCCATTCTCCTTGGCTTTATACATAGCAGAGTCAGCATCTTTTATTAATTGCTCAAAATTAGCGTGCTTATCATTGAGAGTACAAATCCCCATGCTCAAGGTCACGGGTACATTTTTACCTTCAAATTCGATACTCTTATCAACTAGAGAACGCTGGATACGCTCAGCTGTTTTAATCGCACCGCTCACTTCACTGTTAGGAAGAATAATAATAAATTCTTCACCACCATAACGAGCAAAAAAGTCAATTTTACGTATTTCCTCAGTACATATGTTGCAAATATGCTTCAACACTTCATCACCAAATAAATGCCCAAAATCATCATTTATATCTTTAAATAAGTCACAATCGAGTAAAATAACCGTAAATGGATTTTTACTTCTTTGAGCTCGAGAAAACTCAGCATGACCTCGTTCAAATAATGCTCGACGATTTGCCACTTTGGTTAAAGGATCAGTATTAGATAATTGCTCTAGGACCTTAGTTCTTTCTGCAACAATTTTTGTCATCGATTCAAGAGAGATAGAGGTTTCACTTAATTCTTTGTTCATATCATTAAATGCATTCGCGATACTTTCGAATTCTTCAGATTGATTTGAAAGTTGTATTTTTTGATAGTTTCCACAGCGGTTTTTTGAAAAAGCTAATTTCACTTCATTTAATGATGTTCTAAATATTTTACTTAACTTAAATGCTCCATAGAGCAAAATAAAAAGACTAAAAGCTAAAATAGATAAAATAAACATGACTTGCTGTTTAATAATCTTATTAATATCTTTTTGGACAATAGAGAAAAGTTGTATTGAATCTGATCTTATAGCTTCAAGTTGTGTTATTAGCCGGACTCTCAAATGCTTTTTAATGCTGTCATCAGCATTTTTCAATTTATTTTTGTTAATAGCACTGAACAGGCGAAGTACATTTGTATTTTGACTTTCTATACTGTTTTGAATTGTCTGCTGTGGCGGCGTTAAATTTGGGGTGAGTTTAAGTAAACCTGCAAATTTTTGTTCTAAAATCAGCCAACTATCAATATTGTAATCACTTGCATAGATATCTTCGCTGCTAATAAATTGTTTTAAAATGTTGGTATGATTTTCCACTTTATTAGCATAGCGTTCTCTTTCTAAAGCGACGTCCAGTACTTGAATTGACCATAAAATACTGATCGCCAACAAAATAAGAAGCAAACAACTACTTAGGCTAAAAAAGTAAATTTGTTGTCGTAAGCTTAACTTCATAAAACATCCTTATTTATCGTGATATATTTACAGCTCCAGGATCGACCTGTAACAATGCTCGACTATCAATGAAACGCCCTGAGTTAGGAACCACCTTCGACTCACTCATATTTGTTTCTACCGCCCAAGTAGCTTGTGATTTAATATTAAGTACTAGTGATTGGTTTAAGCCTAGCTTAAAAATATAATCAGGCCAGACCCAATCGATAAATCCGGGATCTAAACCAAGTTCGGCTATCACTATTTGCTTAGTCTCTTGCGGATGTGACGCTATATAATCAATTGCAGTATGTAAACCTTGGATAACACAGGTTGCTTTTTCTACCAACTGGCTATCCGCTGTTTGAGATATTAAATTGAAACTCAAGGTACTTAAACTTTTAGTGTCATGGATGTTAACTTCATTGCCGAAGGCTTGTAACATTTGAAAAGCGAATGGTTCCCACGGAAGAATAGCGTCAACTTCATTTTTATTGAAACCGACCATTAGTTCTTCTGGTTTATAATAGTGCAACTCAACATCTTCAAAGGCTAGCCCTTCAATAGCAAGTAAAGTGCTTAACAAATATTCACTGGATGTAGCTTTAATAACGCCAATTTTTTTACCTTTCAGATCCGTTGTTGATTTAATATTATCGCTAGAACGAGTGACTAGTTTTACATCATTATCCGATTGCACAAACATAGCGTGAGTGACAAATCTATGTGATGTTAAGCTTTGAAAAGCGATAACCGAATCAGAACTGGTGCCAAAGTCTACCTCTCCATTCATCACTTTCTCAAAAGCGACTTGACCTCCCATAACCTCGTCATATTCAACTTCGGCACAAGTATCATCAAAAGCATTGATATATTTAGCAACATAAAATGGGCTAGACAAAGGAGTTTTAGACACAGCAATAGTTACTGGATATCTTTTTTGACTCCAAAAGTGTTGTAAGTCAAATAAGAAAATCCCAACTCCGATAGTAATAAAAACTATTAACAGAGACAGAAGTGAGTATTTTTTATACAAAGCTTTCAACCTATTACGTTATCTCGTGCACTTTTGTTTGTGCATATTATTTTTTAACTTTTGGCTTATGTAATAGTAAAAAACTATTATTAAAGCTTATTTTGGCAAGTTGAAGTGCCTTATTCCTAATATTAGCAGTTAAGTTTTTAATATGTTTTTTAATTATGACTTTAACTCTTTGCTAAGTGTGCATTTATGCACTTGTTATATCTTCTCAAAAGCAACGACAATATCCTGAAAAGACTATTAAGCAGTAAAATAAAGTCAAAAAAACAGTATAGTCCAAGACTAAAAATTAAGCAGTGAACTATAGGAATTACCCACTTCTATTCATCAAGAATAAACAGTTATTTATTTTGTTCGCTACCTTTATTGTAAAGTACCTATATGACTACTTTATTACTCTCTTTTAACGGTTATTTGCACTGCCATGCTAATACTAGATTTCCTTAGATGGCGATCAACATAATAAGCACCAAGACTACCGTTTGATATTACAGCTGATTACATGTGCGCTCAGCAGTGACATAAACTTAATTTAGATAATGTTAAATTAATCCATAAGTGATCGACAAAGTGATTAATTACGTAATAATTAATCACTAAGGAAATTTATACGGCCACACGTAAATGCAAAATATCAATCGTAATGAACTGAGTAATATGGCACCGCGTTACCGTGCCCATGTGATCAATAGCCTATCAGGGTTCAAAAGCGCCAACCTAATTGGTACACGCAGCCATCAAGGTGTGAATAACTTAGCTATTTTCAGTTCAGTTTTTCATCTTGGTGCTTCACCTGCTTTAGTCGGCTTTATTACGCGTCCAAACAGTGTTGAACGCCACACTCTAGAAAATATTCAGCAAACTAAACATTTTACGATTAACCAAGTAAATGAGAGTTTTTGGCGTGCGGCTCACCAAACCTCTGCGAGCTATAGTGTTGATGTCTGTGAATTTAAACAAACAGGTTTAACCCCTGACATGATCGATGGTGTTAATGCGCCATTCGTGAAAGAAAGCCAGCTGAAATACGCGCTAACGTTAAAAGAAATAATCCCCATTAAACTGAACGATACTTTATTAGTGATTGGTGAAATCACTAATATTATTTGCCCACAAGCAGCAATTAAAGACGACGGCTATATTGACATTGAATCGTTAAATACCGTGATGGTTTCGGGATTAGACAGCTACCACACCAGTAAAAGGCTATCGCGATTAAGTTATGCGAAACCAGAGCAACTGCTGACTAAACTCTCACTTGACGGTGAGGCGGAACAGTTATTCACCTAACAAATCAGTTGCAATACGCTGGCTCAGGTAGATAAACGTTAAGCCTCTATCATTAAAGTATTTTGGAGATACTCCATGCTAAAAATTTTTTATGACGGACATTGCCCGATGTGCGCAACAGAAATGGCGAAGCTAAAAAAGCATGATAAAAACCAGCTTATTAATTTAGTTGATATACACCAGCATGATTTCGCTTTGCGCTACCCCGACGTTAGCTTTACTCGGGCCATGAAAATTTTACATGGTCATTATAACGGAAAACTTTTGCTTGGCCTCGAGGTCACCCATCGTGCGTGGACTTTAGTTGGCAAAGGCTTTTGGGTTGCACCATTAAATTGGCCGATATTTAAAGAAATAAGCCATTGTGTGTATTTATTGTTAGCTAAATATCGCCACCAAATTTCGGCACTGCTTGCTAAAACATTCAAGATAAAAGCCACTCACTGCACTTCAGGAACTTGTTATGATAATCGAACAAACACTGATCATTGGCGCAAATAGCGACATAGGTAAAGCTATTGCGCTACAGGCACAGGCCGAAAAAAATACCGCGCTGATATTGATTAGCCGAGACTTCAGCAATTTTGATAATGCCGATTTTGACCTTGATACAACTAAGATAAAAAAAATCACCGTTGCAGACTATCAAGCTGAGTCAATCGACAAAGCCGTCGCAGAACTATCAGTACTTGATAGCGCACCGATCAGTCGTGTATTCGTCTGCAATGGCGTATTACATAACGACAACATTCAGCCCGAAAAGCGCTTAGAAGACTTCGATGCACAAGCATTTTTGCAAGTCATTACATCGAACACATTAACGCCAATGTTGTGGATACAAAAATTAACGCCATTATTGACGGGGAAGTCACCCTGTAAATTCGTGCTATTTAGTGCCCGAGTTGGCAGTATCAGTGATAATCGTTTAGGTGGTTGGTATAGTTACCGCGCATCTAAAGCGGCATTAAATATGATGGTAAAAACTGCGGCAATTGAGCTAGCTCGACGCGCTAAAAACATTAAGTTAATAGCTTTTCATCCGGGTACAACCGATACGCCACTATCAAAACCTTTTCAAAAAAATGTTCCAGTTAATAAACTTTTTAGCACTGAGTTTGTTGCTAAACAACTATTAAACATTGTTGAAAATACGCCATTAGATCAAACAGCAAGCTACCTCGATTGGCAAGGTGAATCTATCAATTGGTAGGCAATAACTTGCTAAATATTGACTGTGCTTTGATAACATAGCTACAACTCATCAAGTAGTAGTATTTAGTAAGGTGTAATTAGTAAAGTGTTATTTGCTATCGAACTTCACACTGAAAATAGCTAATTCAAATGGTCCTGCAACCTTATTCGTCACTAAAAAACCAATTTCTCGAATATCCTGCGCTAACAATGTCGGGGCGTTATCAAGAATACGACCCCGAAATGACGCTTGAAAATCAGCCAACGTAAAGCTTAAGGTTTGTCGTTGCTTTGCTACGGTATTAAAATCATGTTTATAGGACAAGCGATAACCTTCATGGTTTATCACCATCCTTAGTTGATAAGTTAATCCATCGCCGGCTATATCAATAATGACTCTATCTAAAGCCTTAGCCAACGGTTCTATCGAATGAAATACCGAACTAAAGCCACCATTATTATCGAGTGAAATATCCCCTTTAAATAATGCATTATTAGACTGAAAGACAAACTCGCCGCTGGATTTCCCTCCCATTACACCATCATTAGTAATACGCCAACTATCAGGGCTTTGTTGCTGAGAAAAATCAATCATAAGGGCTACCTCGCTATTCGCAGCGAAAAGTTGTTGTTGGTTTTGTAGATTATTTTGCTGTGGTTCATAACCTTCAGCAGCACTATTTGCACTGATAGATAACAAAAGCAAGATTGTAATAATTCGCATTGTGTTCCCCTATTTATCCTTCAGTATTTATCCAGAAATGGCTAGGTTATGTCTCAGTAATAGCTAACTAACACCATGAGCCGAATCACTCATAAATTCAGCTTGAATTTTATCGCTTAGCTCAATCAGGTCATCAACAACAATATCCGCTAAATGGGCATAATGAGTTATTTTGCCATTGGTGACTAAGCTCGACATTGTTTTGGCATTTTTCGCTGCTTGCAGGTCATATAAATAATCACCCACATAAAGTAAGTTTTCTGGGGCGATTTGCCATAATTTAGCAATATGTAACAACGCATCTGGAGCTGGTTTTGCTTTGTGATCTTCACGGGTTAATACAATTGAAATATCAATATTGTTGCTATTAACTTTGATTGCAGCCGCTTGACGACAATTACGCGTAACAATAGCGCAAGGTATGCATAATTCAGACAGTAGTGCCAATAGTTGCTCTGTACCCGGCATCTTTTTAGCATTCATCGCATCATTGATTTCATAGGTCAGCAATTGCTCATTAGCATCAATTCTTTGATCTGTTGGCAAGGCCTCAACAAAATCTAATAAGTCGATCTCTGGTGCACAACCTAGTGATTTTCTTATTTTGTCGAAATTTAAAGACGACGACACTAAAGTATCATCAAGGTCGAATATAACGCCTAACAATTTATGGGCTAACAATTATTTACGGCTCCTAAAACTCAAAAAGTAACTAAACAGATTAACTAAAAAAAACTAAACATAGCATGACATACTACTAAGAACGCTATGCTACTAACAGCAAGTAATACGTGACAAATGTAAATTCAGATCAAACAAACGATTATCGTTGTTTCTCTTGGCGCTATTGATTTTGATCGTATAAAGCTTTAAAACTGGTCATACCATTAAAATGCTAATTAGCATGCCAGAGCACTACATTTTATGACTAACGTTTATATCACTGAATCAAAAATAATTTGTGCCGACAAGTTTACACTTGCAGCAACTATTTACTCGCCCAAAAAATCCTTAAAAGGTGCGGTATTAATTGGCCCTGCTACTGGTATAAAAAGACAGTTTTATGCGAACTTCGCGACTTTTCTTGCCGAAGCTGGTTATGGTGTTATCACCTTTGACAATAGAGGTATTGGCGAGTCTTTGCTTAGTGATATAAAAAATAGCGATGCATCACTGCAATGCTGGGGGGAAAAAGATATGCCTGCCGTGCTGGATCAACTAAAAGCAACCTTTCCAGATACTCATTATCATTTAATCGGCCATAGTGCTGGTGGGCAACTGGTTGGCTTAATGCATAATGCGATGGACTTAACCTCAATATTTAATTTTGCTAGTTCCTCTGGAAAGTTAAAAAATATGACGTTGTCGTACTTGTTTAAAGCACAGTTTTTTATGAATTTTTTCATACCTCTTAGTAATACACTTTTTGGTCATACGAAATCTCAATGGATTGGTATGGGAGAGCCTTTACCTAAAGGGGTAGCTCAACAATGGCGTGAATGGTGCAATGGCGAAGGTTATGTTAAAACTGCTTTTGGCAAAACGATTCATCGCCATTTATACGATGAGTTATCAATCCCGTCAATGTGGGTTAATGCCGTAGATGATGAGATCGCAATTAATGCTAATGTCGAAGATATGCTAATGGTATTCACAAAATCAAACGCTGAAAGGTTAATCTTATCACCCAACGATTATGCTTTAGATGAAATAGGCCACATGAAGTTTTTTAGCCGTAAATCACAAGTTCTATGGCGTCATGCCTTGCAATGGCTCGAGAAACATTAAAACAAGACCAGCGCCTAAATACAGTGATATTTTATCCAGGCAGGCATAATTTTATGCTTCTACAAATGTAGTAAAAGTGAAGCTTGATCTTTCTTAGTCATTTTACTAACCACTAGCTTATAAGAGTTATCCATCATGCGTTCAATCTCACCTTGCGGAATTGAACCATCCAAAATCACCGTATTCCATTGTGCTTTATTCATATGATAACCAGGAATAACCGAAGGAAATATTTCTCTGAGCATAACGACTTCATCACGATCACATTTTAAATTGACACAATAATGCCCTGCCATTTTACCATCGGTACCTTTTTCATTACCTTTACCTAATGATAACGTAGCAAACATTTTATTTTTTACTTTAAATACGCTGACATCAGGTCCAAAAGGAAAGTATTCAATTGCTTCTGCTTTATTCAGTAAATAAGATTGAGCTTGCTTATTATCCATAGATTTATCACTTCTTTTGGCTATCAGGTTTAAGTTTAAGCCTATGCTGTTTTATGATTTTCAACAAGTTAAAATGCGCTAGAGCATATAAACTAGCGCGAGGGATGATTAACGATATGACACCACAGTAGGTATGGTAAGTATTTTCCCTCCTGCACGTTTTAATCCCTGATATATGCCAAAAAACACAACCATAACGATAATAATACAGGAAGCAGAGTTGATCGGTTGCGACGTAAACACAGCGATTTGGTAACAAGCAACTGCCGATAAATAAGCTAACGTGAAGCTCCATAACGCTGCAAAAATTGCCCAGCGTGTACCCACTTCATTCTTAATAGCACCCATTGCAGCTGCGCAAGGCGTATAAAGTAAAATAAACAACAAGTAACAAAATGCACCTATTTTTCCAGCAAAAGCGGCTTGCATGATCGTGATGGTGCTTTCTGAAACCCCTTGTTCTTGTGCGGCAATTTCAATGCTCGATACATCACCAATGTCTGTACCTAATGGATCATCAGCTTCTATTCCACTTAAATTATCACCAATACTGGTCACTGCTTGTTGCCATAAATCTGACAAAGAATCTGGCTCTGTTACTTCTTCGGACGCCGGCGAATATAAACTATTGAAAGTAGCAACTAACGCTTCTTTTGCGAATAGCCCGGTAATAATACCAACACTTGCCTGCCAGTTATCTTCCTTTACGCCCATCGGTGCGAGTAAAGGCGTAACCACTTGCGCACTCATACTTAACAGAGAATCTGCACTGTCATGGTGGCCAAATTCACCATCGCTACCCAGCGAGTTAAAAAAGTTTAAAATACACACCACAACAACAATGGTTTTACCTGCGCCAACAACAAATGAGCGTGTACGTTGCCAAACACGTTTATATAAATAAGATAACTTTGGCCATTCGTATAACGGTAATTCCATAATATTAATAGAGTTTTTACCCATTAAAATGGTTTTCTTTAATAACAGTCCAGTAAACAATGCCGCGGCAATGCCAATTAGATACAACAAGAAAACTAAGTTTTGCCCTGATTCAGGAAAAAACGCCGCAGCAAACAAAGCGTAAACAGGTAAGCGAGCACCGCAAGACATAAACGGTGACATCATCACGGTTGTAATTCTTTCGCGTTCATTATCTAGAATACGTGCTGACATGACAGCCGGCACGGTACAGCCAAAACCAACAATAAGTGGCACAAAGGCTTTACCGGGCAAGCCAATTTTCTGCATGGCGGTATCAACAACAAAAGCTGCTCGGGCTAAATAACCGCTACTTTCTAGTACCGATAAACCAATAAATAAACAAGCAATAACGGGGATAAAGGTAGCGACTGTTTGAATACCTAATCCAACACCACTTAAGATAGTAATTAGCCATTCAGGTAAATTAAAATTACTGAGAAAATGTAACGGATAGTCAACAAATATTGCGCCGGCTAAAATATCAAAAAAATCAATAAAAGCACTGCCCACATTAATTGCAAACATGAATAACAAATACATCATGGCTAAGAATATCGGTACGCCTAACACAGGATGTAGCATCCAGTGATCTAATTTATCACTCAAGCGAGTGTTATCAATTGGTGCAGTAACCACTTGTGCTAACAACTGATGAATAAAATCGTATCTGGCCTGCATAACGGCCATGGCATTTTTATCCGTTGACTGGCAGCCTTGTGCTTTACTACAAGCTTTACGTTCTAATTCAAGCGGCATACCTTCGTAGTCGGCTAGTTCTTTAGGTAAAACTAATAAACCTCCCTTCGCTCTTGGGCTAGGAATATTTTGTAGCGCCGCTATTATTGCTCGACCCGCGTTTTTTCCAATGCTATTTTCCGCGACAACCGGGCAACCCAATAGCTCAGACAGTTTTTTCAGGTCGATATTAGCCGCTTCTTTACGATCCACTTTATTCAGCATTACAATCACCGGTAAACCCAGTTCAAGCAATTGCGTCGTTAAATACAGTTGGCGCTTAAGTTGTGTAGCATCTATAACGTTAACAATGCAATCAATAGCTTTTTGATTAATAAAGTCTTGGCTAATCGATAGATCTTTACCCTGTTGATTTCGCTGTGCGAGTGAGCTAATACCAGGAAGATCTGAAAGTAATGTCTGCTTATTATTCAATAAACATTGTTGTTGCTTGGCGGCAACGGTAACGCCGGTCCAATTACCCGTTTTTTGTTTCGCGCCTGATAAGACATTAAATAGCGTACTTTTGCCTGAGTTTGCAAAACCAACCAACGCAATGTTTTGTTCAATCATTTTGTTACCAGTTCAATTTTAATTTGTTTAGCAATAGCAACTGGGATACAAATTTTGGTGCCATGTAGATGGAAGGCAAGTGGACCATTGAAAGGTGCTCTGTGGGCTAACGATATTTCACTCTTCAAAGCAAAACCTTGTTCAATTAATTGTGCGCTCAAATCAAAGTTTTCTGGTAAATAACTGATACTAGCCTGCTGATTTACGGTTAATTCGGATAATGTCATAACAAGCCACTTCAAACGATAATAATTATCATTTGATAATACTAAACTGAAAGCGACTCGACAATAGAATTAACCATAGTTTTGGCACTACTTTGATCTAACACAGCAATCTGCTTTATTTTCTCAGCAGAATGAATGAATAATTATTTAACGACTAACACTGGCATTACATCTATAGTCGTTTTAATGACAAAATAATCATATTGGCGGATAAAGGATGACAAACTTGATTACAGTGGCACAATGGTAGCGGACGTTGATCATTCAGGGTTAAAATGAACCAAAGATCAGTAAAGTAATCTCACCTATTCAATAGTCCCTAACGTAATAATCTAAAAGGATATTCAATGAAAGCTATTTTTGCTCTGCTACTGATGTGCATTAGTACATACAGTGTTGCAGTTGAGCAGGCCGAAGAAATTTTTAAACAACTGGCCCCTTCACTTTACCAAATTCGCTTAATCGACAAAGCCAGTGGCGAAAAGTCATCCATTGGCTCAGGCTTTCAAATTAGTAGCGATGGACTTATTGCCACCAATTATCATGTAGTTTCTGGTTTCGCACGTCATCCTAATAAGTACAACATCGAATACTTAGACAATAAAGGTAACAAAGCGGCACTGACCTTAAAAAGTGTTGATGTTATTAATGACTTAGCGATAGTTCAGCGTGATGTCAGTACTGACATGCCATTTTTTGAAATTGCTCAGCAAACGCCAACCAAAGGTGAGGAACTATATTCACTCGGGAACCCGCATGACTTAGGCATGATTGTTGTACCTGGCACTTATAATGGTTTGAAAAACGAGTCGTTTAACGACCGTATTCATTTTACGGGTTCAGTAAACTCAGGTATGAGTGGCGGTCCAGTAGTGAACAAAAATACCGAAGTGGTTGGTATTAATGTGGCAACCTCAGGTAATCAAATTGGTTTTTTAGTACCGCATGACAAGTTAAAAGCGCTTTACTTAGCTTATAAAAATAATCCGCCTGAGAGCATTGATCAGCAAATGGCTGAGCAGTTGATGCAAAACCAAGAAAAATTAATTACCACCATACTTAACAGCGATTGGCAGCTAAAACAACTTGGGCGAGGTTTAATACCGACTATCGACGTACCATTCGTACGTTGTTGGGGTGAATCAAATTCAGATAAAGCCGATGCACAAATTATGGCTGCGGTTGCTAACTGTGATTTAGACGAAAATACCTACATTTCTTCTGACTTTTTTACCGGCTCATTAGAAATGGAATACCGTTATATGGAATCAGATAAATTTGGTAGCACTAAGTTCTACAATATTTTTGAACGTCAATTAAACCAAGTAGCTCCGGGTAATCAAGCAGGTAAAGATGATGTCACTGAATATCAATGTCAGCATGATATTGTTATGCCTAAAAGCAGTAACATTAAAAATAAAGCGGTATTTTGTACTCGCGCTTATAAAGACTTCCCTAAACTGTACGATGTTCTCTACATTGCTATATCGGTAGATCATGAGCAGTACGCGCTACTCAGCCACTTTACAATTTCAGGTGTTGCACAAGAAACCTCTTTAGCATTTTTAACTAAATTTATGGAGTCGGTTTCATGGAAATAATTATTGAAGAAATCAGTCATGGCCATAAATTATTAAGTCGCCAAAAATTTACCTCCAACAACATTAGTATTGGCCGAGGCTACGAAAACGACATTATCATTAGCGATCCGCATGTTTGTGCCGATCACCTACAACTGCATTTTAATGGTGAAGATTGGCTAGTAGATGATCAAGGGTCGATTAATGGTAGCTACTTAGAAAATAGTAAAGACAATGTCATTCAACATAAAGTGCGTTCTGGCGATATTATCACCATAGGTAAAAGCCAAGTTCGCTTTGTTTTTCCAAATCATCCAGTGGCTGAAAGTATTGCCGTTAGCCCATTCGATAATCTGATTAACATAGCACGTCATCCGTTAGTATTAGCCTTAAGCATGGTTTTATTCGCATTAGTCGCTGGTTGGATGGTTAACTTAAACAACGCCACAGAGGTCAGTTTAACGCAATTGCTCGTACCAACCATTTACTTAATGATAGGTTTTGCTTTATGGCCTGCCGGTATTGCATTGGTGTCGCATTTAACCAAACACGATGCTCGCTTTTGGACTCAAATAGGCATTAGTTTTGTCTTTTTTAACCTGATGTGGCTTGGCGATATTTTCGAAAAAATTGTGTACTTTAATACTTCTAGTAGTTTCTCTTTGCTATGGACTATCAATATTGTTCCATTGGTTTTAGCATTCTGCTTATTTTGGCTCAACTGTTATGTCGGTTTTCATATGACATTGCGCCGTAGAAATATTGTTGCATCATGCTTGGTCATATTATTGTTTGGCGGCAGTTTTGTCTTAGAAATGAGTAAACAGCCGGAATTTAATCCGCGACCACAGTTTGACACCACAATAATGTCGCCAACATTCTTATTTACTCCAAGCAGCGATGTTGAAAGCTTTGTTAATGACAGTGCTAAGTTATTTGAGAGCGTAACGAAAGAGGCTACTGAAGACAGTAAAGAATAGTGTTCATTCAGTTTTAGATAATGAAACACATCTAAAACTGAATTGAATAGAATTGGTATCTTAAAAACTAAAAAGCCGTCGCAAATACGACGGCTTTTTTATGGCTTGCTTAAAACTTACAACCGCTAGTTTACTAACTCGTAAGTATTAACAATACATAGCTTAAGGCTTAGCAATAAAACCTACTGCTTGGTAAACTTCAGCTAGTAGCTTAGCCGCACGAGCAGAAGCTTTTTCAGCACCTTTGCGCATCACTTCATCTAAGTAAGCTTGGTCGTTACGAAATTGATGATAACGCTCTTGAATTGGTGCAAGCAAAGCAACTACCGCTTCAGCAACATCGCCTTTCAAGTGACCATACATTTTATCTTCGTATTCAGGTACAAGCTCTTCAATCGTTTTACCGGTAGTACACGATAATAATGACAATAAGTTAGACACGCCTGGCTTTTCAGCAATATCAAAATAGATATTGGCCGCTTCGTCAGAGTCAGTTACTGCGCGTTTAATTTTCTTGGTGATTTTCTTCGTATCTTCTAATAAACCAATAAAGTTACCTGGGTTAGTATCAGACTTAGACATTTTTTTCGTTGGCTCTAATAAGCTCATTACACGGGCACCAAACTCTGGAATAAAAGGTTCTGGTACTTTGAACGTTTCGCCGTGTAAATTATTAAAACGCGTTGCAATATCACGAGCTAATTCTAAATGTTGTTTTTGATCATCGCCAACAGGTACTTTATTTGCGCCGTATAATAAAATGTCTGCCGCCATTAATACCGGATAAGTAAATAAGCCTGAGTTCATATTCGCTTCAGACTTTGCCGACTTATCTTTATATTGTGTCATGCGGTTTAGCTCACCCATTTGAGTGTAGCAATTTAATACCCAGCTCAATTGTGCGTGTTCTGGTACATGCGACTGGATAAAAATAGTACTTTTTTCTGGGTCAACACCACAGGCTAAATACAAGGCTAAACCATCAAGAGTTGCTTTACGTAACGCTTCAGGATTAGGACGAACCGTAATAGCATGTTGATCAACCAACATGTAATAACATTCGTGACTGTCTTGCATGCTTACCCATTGCTTTAACGCGCCAAGGTAATTACCAATAGTTAACTCGCCTGACGGCTGGCAGCCACTTAATACAATAGGTTTACTCATTTTTTATCCTTCGATTATTTAATCTATTACTTAACAGCTTTAATAGCTGTTTATTATTTTACGGTTGCTAATTCTGCACGCATTTCATCAATAGCCACTTTGTAATCTGGCTTAGAGAAAATAGCAGAGCCAGCAACAAACATATCTGCGCCCGCTTTGGCAATGTCAGCAATATTATCAGCTTTAACGCCGCCATCTACTTGTAAGCGAATGTCGTAGCCACTTGCATCAATTTTTTCACGTACTAAACGTAACTTATCTAACGTAGTAGGAATAAAAGATTGACCGCCAAAACCAGGATTAACTGACATTAATAAAATAACGTCAAGCTTGTCCATAACAAAATCAAGCACATGTAGAGGCGTTGCTGGGTTAAGTACTAAACCGGCCTTACAGCCATGGTCTTTAATTAACTGTAAGGTTCTATCGATATGATCACTCGCTTCAGGATGAAACGTAATAATATCTGCGCCCGCTTTAGCAAAATCAGGAATAAGGCTATCAACAGGTTTCACCATTAAATGCACATCAATAGGTGCCGTAATGCCGTAATCGCGTAATGACTTACAAATCATTGAGCCAAAGGTAAGATTTGGTACAAAATGGTTATCCATTACATCAAAATGAACAACATCAGCGCCAGCGCTAAGTACGTTTGCAACATCTTCGCCCAAACGAGCAAAGTCTGCAGATAAAATTGATGGAGCAATTAAGAAATCAGACATAGTGAGAACCTTGACAAAATTTGCGCTACTTTAACTTAATTACACGAATTTTGCGACTGAGATCAGCGACAAAAATAGAGATTAAAAGTAATAAAATTAGCCATTCTGTTAAATCAGTGGATCTTCACAACTGATGAAAATTCTTGAATCGTATTTCTTAGGCTGTAATTAGATTGGTAGAATAATTAAAGTTCTTGCGTAGATATACGTAGGGGAAATTATAAAAAGCGTCACAAATAGTAGGAAGACAATGACAACTAAGGACGCATTGTTGACATTTACCTAAGGTTTTTAGACTTAGGTTGTCTAATGATATTAATAAAAAAGTACGAATAAAGGCAAGTCCATATTTATATATCAGGAATTAATATCTGCATTTATA
>JBAROR010000075.1:0-19102 GCA_049642265.1 Cognaticolwellia sp.
GTTGATGAAACTTCGCGATCTCCAGAACCTTTTAAAATAGGTTCAAAGATTTTTAATGCTGGAATATCAAGTGTTTCTTCAGCTTGCTGACGACGTGCAGGTAATGAACCACCTAATGCTTCACGACGCGCTTTCATGTACTTGAATTCTTCACTATCTTCAGGGAATTTGTAAAAAGGTAGATCAGCAATTTGGTCATCGCTAACCGGAATATTGAAACGGTCACGATAATGCTTAATCGCATCAACGTCCATTTTCTTAACGTTATGAGCAATATTCAATGCTTCGCCTGAAGCACCTAAACCAAAACCTTTAACCGTTTTAGCTAAAATTACCGTTGGACGACCTTTAGTGTTCATCGCTTTTTCATAAGCTGCATAAACTTTAACTGGATCATGACCGCCACGATTTAAACGCCAGATATCTTCGTCTGACATATTAGCAACGAGTGCCGCAGTTTCAGGGTATTTGTTGAAGAAGTTTTCGCGCGTGTACTTACCGCCTTTCGCTTTACAGTTTTGGTATTCACCATCAACTGTTTCGTTCATCAACTGTAGTAATTTACCTGAAGTATCACGGGCAATAAGTGAATCCCAGTATGAACCCCAAATAACTTTAACCACTTCCCAGCCTGCGCCACGGAAAGTACCTTCAAGTTCTTGAATAATTTTACCATTACCACGAACAGGACCATCTAAACGCTGTAAGTTACAGTTGATCACAAACGTTAAGTTATCTAAACCTTCACGTGTTGCTAAACCGATAGCACCTAATGATTCTGGCTCATCAGTTTCGCCATCGCCTAGGAAACAATAAACACGTTGGCCTGAACAATCTTTTATACCGCGATCAGTTAAATACTTAAGAAAGCGTGCAGTATAAATAGCTTGCAGTGGACCTAAGCCCATCGAAACTGTTGGGAACTGCCAAAAGTCCGGCATTAAATGTGGATGAGGGTATGAAGACAGACCTTTGCCATCACACTCTTGGCGGAAATTATCCATTTGTTCTTCGGTTAATCGACCTTCCATAAATGCACGAGCATAAATACCTGGAGAGATATGACCTTGAGCGAAAATGAAGTCACCACCATCTTTTTCTGATGATGCTTTGAAGAAATGGTTAAAACCAACATCATATAACGTTGAAGAAGAAGCAAAGCTACCAATGTGGCCACCCAACTCTAAATCTTTTTTCGAGGCACGTAATACTAATACCAAAGCATTCCAACGAATAGCGGCACGAATACGGGATTCTATTGTTTGATCAGCAGGCATATGTGGCTCTAACCCTGGTGGGATAGTGTTTACATAAGCTGTTTTAGCATCAAACGGTAAATGTGTTCCGCTACGACGTGCTCTGTCGATTAACTTTTCAAGTAGAAAATGAGCGCGTTCTGGCCCTTCATTTTCTAACACAGACTCCATTGATTCCAACCATTCTTGGGTTTCCATTGAATCAATATCTAGATTTGGGAGCTCAGACATAATTACTTAGTCTCCAGTTGTTATATGTTAAGGTTATTTAAAGATAGCTGCTTTTAGGCAGATATCATTTACTTGTACTAATTGTTTTATCACGACTAAGGTCGTTTCATTCTGCGTATAGAACGTTCCATACGACTATGCTCTTGCGACATTTTTAATAGCACTTCTTCGATAAAGGCTAAATGCCGATGACTAGCTCCCCAAGCTATCTGGGGCTTACCGCTGATAATTGCACTCATTAAACGCGTGCGATAATCAGATATTTGACTAAAAACATCAGGTCTTTTAGCCAAGATTGTTAAATTTTTCTCAATATTGTCAATCATTAATGGCGCCATACTATGGGCCAAGTGCAAAATAACCGCATTGTCGCTTGCTGCGCATATAGCTAAATAAAACTCATACACCGCTTGCGCTTCACTGCGATAATTATCTTCTAATTGTGCTGTGCCAATATTGTCATGCTTTCGCTGAATTTCATCAAAATCAGCTTGTGTGCCTCGCATAGCGGCATAATAAGCTGACATGCCTTCTAATCCGTGGCGAAATTCTAATAAATCAAACTGTGACTCTTTATTATCAGCCATTAGAGCAAATAATGGATCTGACAAGCCAGCTAGAATTTGCTCACTCACATAAGTGCCACCGCCTTGGCGGCGCGTTACTAGATTCTTAGCCTCTAATTTTTGTATTGCTTCACGTAATGAAGGACGTGAAACATCAAACTGTTTTGCCAATTCTCGCTCAGCGGGTAACTTTTGCCCGGGCTTTAAACTCCCTTCTAGTATCATCGCCTCAAGCTGAGCCAGAATAATATCTGACAACTTTGCTTGCTTTACTGGTTTTTTAATACTCGGAAGTGACATTTAAAACCCTTTATTATTCAGATGTTTTGGCATTTAACCAACCAAAGCAGTACAAAAACCAACCTGGTAAATTGGTCAGACCAATTGATTTTATGCGTCATAATGTATCAAATGCCTGCAGGCTTGTAAACCTTAAGGGCAAACCTACCAGTAAACGGTAATGGTAAAACTGTCAGTTAAAATAAACAGCGCTATAGATTAAAACAAGTTTAACCTTGCTGTTGCTCTACTATTAGAACGATGAAAAGTGAATGAGTAGTAGAAAGGCGATCAGTTACACAAAATAACTGATCGCTGAAGTTCTCAATTGAGAACTAAAATAAGAGTGGTTGGTGCTGCGTCGCTATCAGGTTAATATTCCGGTCAATATCAGTACCGCAATAAGCGCTAAGAAAAGTAATAATGTACGCTTTGCGAGTTTAACTAATAAACAAGGCTCGGCCGTACAGTCATCGGCATCAAGCATGTAATCTTCCGACATTTGCGCAACTGCTATTAAGACCTTACTAGGGGCTTTTTCAAACTCAAAGAGGTTTTCTAACCAAACCGGTAATGCTTTAGAAAAGTGACCAACAAACATATAGCCAAAAGCAACAAGTCGAACAGGAAGCCAATCAACCCAAAAAAGTAGCTGCTGATTTGCTTTGCAAGTGTCATGATTATTATCAATAACCACTTCACTATTTTCATTCTGCGCATCAGCCTTTATAGCGTCTTGCTCGTTGGCACATTCATTTACTGTCGTTAATAATCGATAAAATAAAGCTCCTGCGGCACCAAACAGTACAAAGAACAGCATAACAGCTATAAAGTATCGATAATTTAACCAGACTAATGTTTGGCCGAAGCCCATATTTTCAATATTTTTATCTTGTAGAAGTTGTAAACGACGCAATTCACAACTGGTGAGTTCACCTTTAAATGCTGATAATAAATAGCTTTTATAAGCATCACGAGTTTTCATACAGCCAAAACAGACGATTAAGATTAACGTTGAAACTATTAGATGCAGCAAAGCATTATCAATTTGTGCCAGTAAAAAATAACAGCACAACACGGGAATAAAAATAACCGCATAACTTAAAACTGTTGAGTGTTTATAATCTGCCAGTAACTTTGTACGCTTAACCACCGCGATATAACGCTGGTATAACGTATCGAACTGCCAAGCACTAGACGATAAATAACGCTCAACAACTAATGCAATTAATAAACTGATCAAGCTCATGTTTAATTATCCATATATTTAATAAAAATAAAAAAGTACAACGTTTAAATCTGTCAATAATACGTAACCTATTAGAGGAGTACTTTACTAACAAACTTTTTAGCTAAATGCTTAACACTCTATTTAACAATAGCTTTTTAGCTTTTGCTCAACAAAGTGCGAAAACACTGCCAATCAAAGGCATCCCCGGGATCTGTTTTACGTTCAGGCGCAATATCGCAATGTCCTACAATATGATCTTTCAACATTGGGTAGCTGCTAATTAATGATAAGCTCAAACAGCTAAGCTGCTGATATTGCTCTTTAGTATAGGGAATGTCATCCGTTCCTTCCAGTTCAATACCAATAGAAAAGTCATTACACTTATCTCTACCTTGATAAGACGATATACCCGCATGCCATGCTTTGTCGTTAAACGAAACATATTGCACAATGTGACCAGTGCGCTGAATAAGACAATGTGCAGAAACCCGTACTTTATAAATAGACTCAAAATAAGGGTCTAATGTTGGGTCTAATTTACCGAGAAAAAAATCAGTAATATGGCTGCCACCAAATTGTCCTGGAGGTAACGATATATTATGCACGACGAGCAAACTAACGACATCATTTTCATCCCTAGGTTCGAAATGATGAGATCTTTGATGCTCTGCATTCGTCAACCAGCCATTTTCAATCAGTAAATTTGCGGTATTTTTTTGTTCACTTTGTACAGCTGACATACAATAATTCACACGTTGTTTATCGTGGCTCTATTACATAGTAAAGTACTCCATAGAACAAGAAATTAACGGTAGTGCTTTTAGTTGTGCTTATATTAGTTGTGCTTATATATACACAACAATATGAGCACTACCCGTACAAAATAAAAACCTCCGTGTGTAAATAAATGCTACAACCCGCTATAGATAAACAGGAACAGCTATATATGACGAAAAATGACAGCACCATTAATTTTGGTAAAAGCTTTATATGGCTAGCGTGGCTAATGGCTATTGCCTTATTAGTGTTTGTTTTTCAGGACTTGTTAGATGAACAATACAACCCGAACCAAGATCCTCAGCGGGTGCTTCAGAGTAATGGTAAGGCCCAAGTGACCTTACAACAAAATAGACAAGGTCACTACGTCACTAATGGCGAAATAAATGGTAATCAAGTCACTTTTTTATTAGATACTGGCGCAACGCAAGTTTCAATTCCAAGCCATATTGCAGAAAAACTATCACTACAAGCTGGTAGAGAACAACGAGTACAAACAGCAAATGGTAGTATTACCGTGTACCAAACACAGTTAAATGAGCTACGCATTGGTAATATCTATCTGTATAATGTCGCCGCACATATCAATCCGAGTATGGCCGCAGACGAAATACTATTGGGCATGAGCGCCTTAAAAAGAGTAGAATTTAGCCAAACCGGAAAACAACTTATTTTACGAGAGCAACCATAGATGTTACCTGTATCATTAATAAACGACATAACCAAAACCGTCACTTGGGCACTTTGCGAAGACTTAGGTGTTAAAACCTTTAATGAACTTGCTAATAGTAGTGATATCACCGCCGAACTAATTCCTGCAGAGAGCCAAGCGGTAGCAAATATTATTAGTCGTGACGAATGTATTATTTGCGGAGTTGCCTGGGTCAACGAAGTATTTGCTCAACTAGACAGTATTTACAATACTAAAACAGACATCACCTGGTTTGTTAATGATGGACAAAATGTTAAAGCCAACACCACACTATTCGAATTGTCAGGTAATGCCCGCATACTATTAACTGGCGAACGCACGGCCCTAAATTTTTTACAAAGCCTTTCGGGCACAGCAACAGTGACCAGTTCATATGTTAAACATCTTGCTGGTACAACGACCAAGCTTCTTGATACCCGCAAAACCTTACCTGGCTTACGTAGCGCACAAAAATACGCCGTAACATGCGGTGGAGGTGTAAACCATAGAATTGGCTTGTTCGACGCATTTTTAATCAAAGAAAACCATATTGCTGCTTGTGGCGGCATTAAAAAGGCAATTAATACTGCACGCATTAATCATAGTGATAAAACCGTTGAAATCGAAGTCGAGAGCATTGCCGAATTAACTCAGGCATTACAAGCTAGCGCAGACATCATTATGTTAGACAATTTCACTCCTGAAATGATTGAACAAGCCGTAAAATTGAGAGCAGAAATAACCGCCGGAAAAACAAAATTAGAAGTATCAGGTAACATGACACTGACCACGTTAAAAGATTATGCAAAATCTGGCGTCGATTTTATCTCTGTTGGCGCATTAACAAAAAATTTACAAGCTATTGATCTTTCTATGCGTTTTGCTTGATTAATAGACTAACTATCAATTTTCTTTAAATAATTAGAGCCAAGTAGCCCAAAAGCTCTAAAAATCAAAATAAAATTGAAAAAAACTGTTACATTGTTTTACATTTAATCACTTTTAACGCAATATATAGACAGCCCCCGTAATATAATGAATGGAAATAACAAAAATGAAAAAAACATTACAAAGCTTAAACATGAAAAAATCTCAAGGTTTTACACTAATTGAATTAATGATCGTTGTTGCGATTATCGGTATTTTAGCCGCAGTAGCTTTGCCTGCTTATCAAACATATACCGCAAAGGCTCAATTCAGTGAGGTAATATCTGCAGCAGGCGGCTTAAAAACCGCTATTGAAGTTTGTGCTCAAACTGATAATTCACTTGACGAATGTGATGCAGCTGATAATAAACAAATAGCAGCTTTACTAGCTGGTGCTGCTGGTGGTGAAAGTGTTGCAACTGTAACAGTAACTGCGGATACTGCGGTTATCACTGCTACGGCTACAGGTACTGCAGCTGGTGCGGTTAATGGTCTAAAAGGTGAAGATTATATTTTAACACCTTCATTAGCTAACGGTGCGGTTACATGGGACATCACTGGTTCATGTGTTGCAGCGGGTTATTGTAGAGATTAATAATTAGAATATACAACACTATATTTGTTGTGTTTCTCTAATAAAAAAGCTCCTTCGGGAGCTTTTTTATTACCTAAAAATTAATAATTGTTTTTGTTTTTCATCCTTAAAATAGTTACACTCTATTTAACGATTATTAATCTGTTATGTTAAGGGAACTATGAAGGGACTTCATCAACAATCCAGCTTACTTTCAGCTTTAACTAAGCACCACATTGTTCCTAGTAACACGGTAGCGAAAATTAGTGCTGATTTTATTCAACAAAAAAAAACGTTTATTCGATATTTAGTTGAAGATAAAAAAATTAATGCCGAAGCCATTGCTAATACGCTTGCTCGCAGTTTTGGCTATCCATTGATAGACTTAAATAATTTTGATACCGCACTAGTTCCTGAAGGCGTTCGTAACGAAAAACTAATTCGAAAGCACAATGCCCTACCGCTATTTTTACGCGGCAAAGTGCTATTTGTTGCTATGTCAGATCCCACTAACCTGGATGCCCTAGAAGAAATCCAGTTTAATACCGGTTTTTCGACCGAGTTAGTACTGGCAAATGAGCAAGCACTCTCCACAAGTATTGAAAAAATATTAGAGCAAGACAACGATGCCCTCGATATTTCTGAGATGGATACCGAAGAATTAGCCGGTATCGATGTCCATGAGGAAAGTAAGGAAGAAGAAAAAGCGGCTAACGGCGAAAAAGAAGATGCACCCATTGTCGTCTATATCAATAAAATACTGCTCGATGCCATTAAAAAAGGCGCATCAGATTTACATTTTGAACCTTATGAAAAGTCTTTCCGTATTCGTTTTCGTGTTGATGGCATTTTAACTGAAGTTGCTCGACCTCCTATCTCACTCGCTTCACGTATGGCAGCACGCTTAAAAGTAATGTCGAAGTTAGATATTGCCGAACGTCGTGTGCCACAAGATGGCCGAATTAAATTAGCTTTATCGAAAAAGAAGTCTATCGATTTTCGTGTCAGTACATTGCCTACTATGTGGGGCGAAAAAATTGTTATGCGTATTCTTGATTCGTCCAGCGCGATGCTAGGCATCGACATGCTAGGCTATGCTCCGGATCAAAAGAAAATCTATATGGACGCACTAGCACAACCCCAAGGTATGATATTAGTTACCGGACCTACAGGCTCTGGTAAAACCGTTTCTCTTTATACCGGATTAAATATTCTCAATACCGAAGAGCGAAATATCTCCACAGCCGAAGATCCAGTGGAAATTAACCTTGAAGGTATTAACCAAGTACAAATTAATACCCGTGCAGGTTTAACCTTTCCTGGCGCATTGCGTTCATTCTTACGTCAAGATCCTGATATTGTCATGGTCGGTGAAATTCGAGATCTAGAAACCGCCGAAATTGCCATTAAAGCGGCACAAACCGGACATTTAGTACTCTCTACATTACATACTAACTCCGCAGCAGAAACTTTAACTCGTTTATTAAATATGGGTGTACCTTCTTACAATGTTGCCAGTTCAGTGACGATTATTATCGCTCAGCGTTTAGCGCGTCGATTATGCTTGCATTGCAAAGAAGAGGAACAGGTTCCTGAAAGTGAGCTTTTAGCACAAGGCTTTTTACCAGAGCAAATAAGTGAAATCACTTTATTTAAGCCAGTAGGTTGTGAGCACTGTACCGGCGGCTATAAAGGCCGAGTGGGTGTTTACGAAGTGATAAAAATAAGTGAAGTTACCGCTAATCTAATTATGACTGGCTCAAATTCTTTAGATATTGCCGCTCAATGTCAACGTGAAGGCTACAATAACTTACGCCAGTCGGGGTTAGAAAAAGCGGCTTTAGGCGTGACGAGTTTAGAAGAGATCAACCGGGTAACAAACGCTTAATATTCACTATTAAAATATTATTTACACGATTATAAAAGATAGCAATCAAGCAGACGCTTTGTGAAAAATTGCCAAGTGTAATAAATAAAGATAAGCTGAAAGCAATAATAAATAATGTACCTATGTTGCTATCGTTAATAGTAACAAAATCAATAACAATAACAATAACTAAAATTAGGTTAAGCTAATGGCTGTTTCTTCCGCAATAAAAACAAAAAATAAAAAAGTAAAAGCGCTTGATGTCTATAAATGGCAAGGGTTAAACCGGAAAGGTAAAAAAGTTTCAGGTGAACTCAATGCTGCTAGTATGCTTGAGATTAAAGCACAACTGCGTAAGCAAGGTATCACGCCTGGTAAAATCAGTAAGAAAAGCAAACCTTTATTTGGCTTGGCTGGCGATAAAAAAATATTGCCTGTGGATATCGCTGTTGTTACCCGCCAAATTGCCACTATGCTCGCTGCAGGCGTGCCCCTTGTGCAAACCATTGAGATGATTGGCACAGGTCACAATAATGGCAATATGCAGAAATTGTTAGGCACTATTGGCAATAAGTTACAATCAGGTATCCCTCTCTCAGAGTGCTTGCGTGAACACCCACAATACTTTGATAGTTTATATTGTGATTTAGTGCACTCAGGAGAACAATCGGGCTCTTTAGAAACTATTTATAGCCGTATTGCTACTTATAAAGAAAAAGCGGAAGCATTGAAAGCAAAGATTAAAAAAGCCATGACATATCCTATATCAGTACTTGTTATAGCCTTTATCGTTACTGCTGTCTTATTAATATTTGTGGTGCCAGTATTTAAAGATATTTTTGATAGTTTTGGCGCAGAACTACCTAGCTTTACCTTATTCGTACTGGCTATATCAGAATTTATGCAAAATTATTGGTATTTTGGGGTTGCTGGTATATTCCTCACGGGTTATATGTATAAGAAAGCGCATTTAAAAAGTCAAAAATTTCGCGACAGTGTTGATAGAAAAGTATTAAAGCTCCCTGTCGTTGGTGATGTACTAAAAAAAGCAGCTGTTGCACGCTATGCCAGAACGTTATCAACAACCTTTGCTGCTGGTGTACCATTGCCCGACGCTTTGCTTTCTGCTGCAGGAGCATCGGGTAATGCTGTATTTCGTGACGCTATTTTAGAAATTCGCGCAGAAGTAACCTCAGGTATGCAAATGAATTTAGCTATGCGTAATTGTGCGATATTCCCCGATATGGTAATTCAAATGGTGGCCATTGGTGAAGAGTCAGGTGCCGTTGATGATATGTTGGCAAAAGTCGCCACTGTTTATGAACAAGAAGTTGATAATGCTGTAGATAACTTAACCACCTTATTAGAGCCAATGATTATGGCCGTGCTTGGTGTTGTTATCGGTGGTTTAATCGTTGCGATGTATTTGCCGATATTCCAAATTGGTATGGTAGTGTAATCCCCCTAATAAGTCAGAATATATTTTAAAAAACGATGCTGGTCATCGTTTTTTATTAGCTTAAAACAATCAATTTTTATATTGTTTTACCGTTAGGCTAATAAATATTAATGATTAGGTATATTACCCCAACGATTCTAAAAGAAAATAACAATTAAAATTTAAGGCTATTCTTTTGACTGATTTTATTTCCCTAATAACCAATTCTCCGGCACTTTTTTATTCTCTGACTTTTGTTTTCTCATTAATGATTGGTAGTTTTTTAAATGTGGTTATTTATCGCCTGCCTAAAATGTTAGAACAAGGTTGGAAAAGTGAATGTCGTGAATTTTTGGCTGAAGAACTCGCTAACCCGATGGAGTCTAACGATGAAGCTATTATTACACTTTCAACTCCTAGTTCAACCTGCCCGTCATGCCAACATAAAATTCGTTTTTATGAAAACATTCCAGTAATTAGTTGGTTATTTTTACGTGGTAAGTGCAGTCAATGTCAGGAAAAAATATCGCTACGTTATCCTATAGTTGAGTTAGCAACTGCACTATTAAGTGTGGTTATAGCAACACATTACGGTGTTAGTTTAACGACTTTAATGTTGTTAGTACTAACCTGGGGATTAATCTGTTTAACCTTAATCGATCTAGACCACATGTTATTGCCCGATCAAATAACACTCCCACTTTTGTGGTTAGGTTTATTAGTCAATATTGATGGTGCTATTGTGCCGTTAAATGACGCGGTAATTGGTGCTGTTGCTGGCTATATGAGCTTGTTTAGCATTTTTTGGCTATTCAAATTTGTAACAGGTAAAGAAGGTATGGGCCATGGTGATTTCAAACTAATCGCATTATTTGGCGCATGGCTAGGTTGGCAATTACTTCCGTTACTCATTTTAATGGCATCAGCTGTTGGTGCTATTATTGGTATTAGCTTAATGGTATTTAAGAGTCATCAGCGAGAGCAAGCGATTCCTTTTGGTCCTTATTTAGCTGTAGCCGGTTGGATATGTCTACTTTGGGGCAATGGTATTTGGTCTTGGTATTTAAGTACCTTAACTTAAATAAAGCGGTAAGCTTTCAGTAAAGAGCTGTCAGTTAAAACATACTCAATCTGCGCATTTAACAACTGATAGCTGACAGCTAAATACTTATAGCAGTAAAGATTTATCGCTAAAAACTTAATCTAGGCAAACTTAACTTAGGCAAATATAATTATGGCTGAATTTATTGTCGGTTTAACGGGTGGTATCGGTAGTGGAAAAACCACTGTTACCGATATATTCTCCGAATTAGGCATTGATATTGTCGACGCAGATATTGCAGCTCGCCTTGTCGTTGAGCCGAAGAGCAAAGCATTGCAAGCAATTGAAGAGCACTTTGGGTCTGATTATATTGATCAGCATGGTCAACTTAATAGAGCCAAACTTCGTCAGCGTATTTTTAGTACACCGCAAGATAAAACCTGGTTGAATAACTTATTACATCCCTTAATTCGCCAGGAAATATTGACACAAATTGCCCAGGTAAAAAGTGATTATTGCATACTGGTAGCACCTCTACTGCTAGAAAATAACTTACATAAACTAGTTAATCGTGTATTAGTTATTGATGTTGATGAGTTAAGTCAAATTGCTCGAACCGTGGCACGCGATCCAAGCTCTGCAGAAGAAGTTAAACGCATTATAGCCAGCCAAATGCCGAGTAATCAACGATTAAGCTTTGCCGATGATATTATTAACAATCACAACAGTAGCCTTGAAGAAATCCGACAACAGGTATTTAGCTTAGATCAGAAATATAGAACAATGGTAAAGTGCTCATGATCGTTAGCTGTACAATAGCTCTTACAGCACCTAAACGGATGTTTTTGATAAATAATTCGCCATTTTACCTAGCTATGCGTAATATAAAGATATTCTAAGTTAATTTTCTCCATAAAGTTTGCCAGCAATGACCGCTATACTGTATGAACATCCGCTCAATGAGCGTATACGTAACTATTTAAAACTCGAACAATTATTTGCTCAAGCAGTAGATTGTTTGCAGTACAATATTGTTACTAGTCACAGTGTATTTTTTAATGCTTTATTTGCTATTTTAGACACCTTAGAACGTAATGATATTCGTGGTGATTTAATTAAGGATTTGGAAAAATTAGAACAAAACTTAGTCGTTTGGTCACAAAACCCCGATATTAATAGCTCTGCTCTAGAAGATAACTTAAGTAAGACCGTTGCACTTTCAAGCCAATTAAAAACCATTAGCCCACAGTGGCTGCAGCTCAAAGCCGATAAATTCTTAGTTGGATTAAAGCAGCGCTTTGCTATTCAAGGTGGTAGTTCAAGTTTTGATCTGCCTCAATTACAGTTTTGGTTAAATCAGTCAAGTGTGCAAGTTGAGGCACAATGTCGACAATGGTTAGCGCTATTAGAACAAATTAGTGCCGCATTATCATTGATACTTAAGTTTGTTCGACAACGTGCCGAATATAAAGCAATAACAACAGACAGTGGCTTTTATCAAGACAATGGTGAAGGATTAGTATTACTGCGAATTAAAGTCGAAAGTAACTTCCCCTTTTACCCGACTATCAGTGGAAACCGTTTTCGCTATTCTATTCGCTTTATGATGCCATGTAATGAAGCCGGTCGGAAATACGCAAAAGAAGGGGTTAACTTCTTGTTAGCACGATGCTAATAAAATACTGACCGCTTATTTTCTCATTGAATGATTACATTTAATTCCTGATACAGGGCTTCTATTCAAAGCTGATCAAAAGCTTGACGCTTTATCCTAGCTGCTTAAGTAAAATTCTCTTATAATAGCGCCATAATTTTTCTGCTAAAAATACCGAACGGATTATCATTCTTATGACATTAAAAGTAGCTTGTCCCACTTGCAAAAAAGCCGTTATTTGGCAAGATGAAAGTCAACATCGCCCCTTTTGCAGTAAGCGCTGCCAATTACTTGATGTGGGTGACTGGGCTGACGAAAACCATAAAATTAGCCAGCCAGTGCAAGGTGCTGTAGATTTAAATGAAGAAATGCTCGACGCGTTAGAAGCCGAGTTTATGCAACATAATAAATTCTTCGTAGAGCCTGAGTAAAAGACAATTAAATACCGCAGCAGATTTACTTATCGTAAATTTGTTGCAGTTTATCAATAATAGCCTGGTTGGCTGCCGGAAAATTTAACGTAGTAAATTCCGCCAAAGTAAACCATCCTGACTGTTGTCCTTCTAATGCTTTAGCTTCACCATCAAAGTTATCAACAACAAATACTTCTAACAATACCTTTTTATCGCCGTAATCATGCTCTATTTCCATTAAAACAGTACACGTTAGTATATCTATCGCCACCTCTTCTTTTAGTTCTCTATAAAGCGCCTGATGAACAGTTTCATTTTCTTCAACTTTACCGCCTGGAAATTCCCATTTACCACCTTGGTGGCTGTCTACTAATCGCTTGGTTAGAAAGAATTTATTTTCTTGTTTAATAACACCAACGGCAACATGGACTGTCTTGCTCATAATTTATCCTTTATAACGACTAAGTAGCTAAAAACCGATGTAATTTACTTAACGACATACACCAAATGCCCTTGCTGTATGTTATTAATATTTCACATGCTAAATATTTCACTATTAATTCTTAAAAAAAATGCCAGTCAATTGACTGGCATTTATAAATTCATTCTTAATTAAATGTCTAAGTTAACTTACCGTGACATTGCTTATATTTTTTACCTGAGCCACATGGACAAGCTTCATTACGACCAACTCGTGGCATCGAGCTTTGCTCTGGCTCTGAAGCAGATTCATGTTTAAACTCTTTTGGCGCTTCATCAGCTTTTCGATGTTGCTCTTCAACCGCTTCAACATCAGATTCCGCTTTAATTTGCACTTTACTCAGAATACCAACAACGTCGTATTTTAAGTTATCAAGTAATTCAGCAAACAACTCAAACGATTCACGTTTAAATTCTTGTTTAGGATTTTTTTGTGCATATCCACGTAAATGAATGCCTTGACGTAAATGGTCCATCGCCGCTAAATGTTCTTTCCAATGTGAATCTAAGCTTTGTAACATAACCGCTTTTTCAAATTGACGTAAAACTTCCGCACCAACCATTTCTTCTTTCGCTGCATAACTTGCTTCAACTTCAGTAACGATTTTCTGGCGTAAAGTCTCTTCATGTAAGTTCTTGTCTTCTTCTAACCATTGGGTTAAAGGTAGTTCAATGGTAAGTTCACCTTTAAGACGTTCTTCTAAACCTGCAACATCCCACATTTCTTCTAATGATTGCAGCGGAATATGTTGGGTGATCAAACCATTAACTACGTCAGCACGAATTGCTTTGATGACTTCAGCAATATCAGCTTCATCCATCAATTCATTACGTTGTTCGTAAATAACTTTACGTTGATCATTTGATACATCATCAAATTCCAGTAATTGTTTACGAATATCAAAGTTACGGCCTTCAACTTTACGTTGTGCGTTTTCGATACTTTTCGTTACCCAAGGATGTTCAATAGCTTCACCACGTTCCATGCCTAATTTACGCATCATATTACTGATACGTTCAGAAGCAAAGATTCGCATGAGTGCATCTTCCATAGAAAGATAAAAGCGTGTAGAACCCGCATCACCTTGACGACCAGAACGACCACGTAATTGGTTATCAATACGACGAGATTCATGACGTTCTGTGGCAACAATATGCAAACCGCCAGCCGCTAAAACTTTATCGTGTTCTTCTTTCCATTCTGCTTTTACTTTTTCAATTTGTGCTTCGCTAGGATTATCAAGCTTTGCTAGCATCATGCTTACGTTACCGCCAAGAACGATATCGGTACCACGACCAGCCATATTCGTTGCTATAGTAACCGCAGAAATTTTTCCGGCGTCAGCGACGATTTCAGCTTCCTGTTGGTGAAACTTAGCATTAAGAACTTTATGCTTAATTTTTGCTTTCTTTAAAAATGAAGATAAGAACTCAGACGTTTCAATGCTTATTGTGCCAACTAATACCGGCTGACCACGCTCTACACAATCTTTAATATCTTCTAATATTGCTTCAAATTTCTCTTCAGCCGTTAAATAGATTAAATCAGGTAAATCTTTGCGCACCATAGGTTGGTTTGTCGGGATAATTACCGTTTCTAAACCGTATATATGGCTAAATTCAAACGCTTCTGTATCAGCAGTACCCGTCATTCCAGACAGTTTATTATAGATACGGAAAAAGTTTTGGAAAGTAATCGATGCCAACGTTTGATTTTCATTTTGAATGTCGACACCTTCTTTAGCTTCAACAGCTTGGTGTAAACCTTCAGACCAGCGACGCCCTTCCATTGTACGGCCGGTATGTTCGTCAACAATTACAATCTCGTTATCTTTTACTATGTAATCTACATCTTTTTGAAATAATTTATGGGCACGTAATGCCGCCATAACATGATGTAATAAAGTAATGTTTGCCGCAGAGAATAGTGAATCTCCTTGCTGCATTAAGCCTCTTTCGATCATGATTTCTTCAATATGAACTTGTCCAAGTTCAGTTAAATAAATCTGTTTAGCTTTTTCGTCAATCGTGAAGTCACCGGTACTTGCTTCACCTTCTTTATCTTCTTCATCTTGCTGTACTAGTGTAGGTACTACAAGGTTGATATTTCGATAAAGCTCAGAACTATCTTCAGCTTGGCCAGAAATAATTAATGGTGTACGTGCTTCATCAATTAATATTGAATCCACTTCATCAATAACCGCAAAATTTAATGGCTTTTGCGCACGTTCTTCTGGTGAAAAAGCCATATTGTCGCGGAGATAATCAAAACCAAATTCGTTATTGGTACCGTAGGTTATATCTGAATTATAAGCAGCTTGTTTCTCATGTGACGATAAGCCTGCGATATTACAACCGACTGTCATCCCTAAAAATTCAAATAACGGTCGACTCCAGTCTGCATCACGTGTCGCAAGATAATCATTGACCGTAATAACATGAACACCCTTATTAGTCAGTGCATTCAAATATGCTGGTAGTGTCGCGGTTAATGTTTTACCTTCACCGGTGCGCATTTCGGCAATATTTCCCGAATTCAACACCATACCACCGATCATTTGTACGTCGAAATGACGCATTGAGAAAACCCTTTTACTCGCTTCACGAACTACCGCAAATGCTTCAGGTAAAATGGCATCAAGCGTTTCGCCTTGCTCAACCCGTTCTTTAAACTCAGTTGTTTTTGCTTTTAGTTCTTCATCACTGAGTGCTTCAAAAACAGCTTCTAGAGCATTAATTTTTGTTACTTCTTTGCCCATTTGTTTAAGTAATCGATCATTTCGACTACCAAACAGTTTCGTCATTAACTTTACAAACATCGTGTTAAACCATATTGAGAAGAAAATCTTCCGCTGAAAATAAAATGACCGGCAAGACCGATCACATAAACTTGCTTAGTATTGTAATCGCAGTGAAATTTTAAACAACTGAAATTAGAGTAAAAGCTATTATTTTGCTTTTCGATAAACGTATTTTTTTGGATCTATTTGGCGATTATTGCGTAAAATTTCATAATGTACATGCGGTCCAGTAGAACGCCCTGTACTACCCATTTTCGCAATAACTTGGCCTTTTGTAACAACGTCACCGACTGATACTTTTATTGCCTTATTATGCCCGTAGCGAGTTTTTAGACTATCGCCGTGATTAATTTCAATTAATTGTCCATAACCATTGCGCTCACCGGCCCAACTAACTACTCCCGATGCGGTGGCAATAATGTCAGCATCTTCTTTGCCAGCAAAATCAACACCTTTATGCATTGCTGCTTTACCACTAAAAGGGTCTTTACGTAGTCCGAAATACGACGACAACCATCCTTTAGTTATTGGTCGACCAGACAAGTAGCGTGTATTCTCTATATGGTGACCTAAAGTGATAGATTCAAGCATTTTTAATTGTTTTTCTTCATGTTCAAGCGACTCAGCTAATGTGTTCATATTCAAAAATAGCTCTGTTAAGCTTTTGGGCCTAACATTATCGCTTTGAATCATTGGTCCACCGCTATGAGGTAACTGCTGAAAATTAAATTCATTATCTGGAATGCTAGCTTCTTCTGCTAAGCGATCACCTAAGGCATTTAACCTCAAGACTTGGCTTTGTAGCTCAGCCAATTTCATGGTTATCGCCATAACTTGCTGATTGTTAGCGTTGTCAATATTAGGCAGGCTTGATAGTTGATATTTAGGGCTTTGTGGTACATCATCAGCAGAAGCGATCAAATAGATAATAGAACCAGAAATTAAAGCAAAAACGGTCAGAGCTGATAGCCAATGTAGCTTATTTAGCTTCATGGTAAATCTAACGTTCTTTCCGCGGTATAGTAGTGTTAAACTCATAATTCATTCATCGTTTGTTCAAGAACTGACTCATGGCACGAAAATCTAAATTCCCCACAGACATGTCAGCCCTGTTTAATTCAACGTCAGGCACTTTGGCACAAATAGCTAAAAAAACCAACTTTTTAACCGTGTTGTCGGACATTGTACGACAAATATGCCCTGATCTTCCACAAGATGTATGGAAAATTGCTAATTTCAAAGCTAATGCCATTGTTATCGAAGTTAATTCTGCAGTTTGGAGTCAGCGTTTACAATTTGAAAGAATGAATATTTGTCGAGAATTAAGCGCAGTAACTGAGAATAAATTTAATCAGATAGAAATTAAAATAACGCCATTTCGCACTAAAATTCCAGAAAAAACGATTATACCAAACGCGATTAATACAACGATTTCAGCACGAACAGCCGCCCAGTTATTAGCTGTTGCGCAGAATGCTCCCGATAGCCTGCGAAAAAAACTAGAAAAGCTAGCTGCTCACGCACAAAAATAGTTTATACCCACAAGTTAAGTTTTCAGAATGATGGATTCAATTTCAATCTAGATAGTGTTTGGCAGCATTAGAATATCATTTAACTATTGTTCACTAACAAAAAAACCAGTCATAGACTGGTTTTAATTTACTTGTCACTTAATCTAAATGCTATTAGAAAGATGTAGCAGGTATCTCTTGGTATTGGATAGGTGACTCAACCGTATCTTCATAAGTCACCCACTCCCAGCATTCTACTTGTTTAAATACTTCACGTAGCAACATATTATTGAGGCCATGTCCTGATTTAAATGCGTTTAGCTCACCTAAAATACTTACACCGCCCATATATAAATCGCCAATTGCATCGAGAATTTTATGCTTTACAAATTCATCGTCATAACGCAATTCGTCTTTATTAAGCATACGATATTCATCTAATACGATGGCATTTTCTAAGCTACCACCTAATGCTAAATTATGAGAACGTAAAAATTCAATATCTTTCATAAAGCCAAAAGTACGTGCTCGGCTAATTTCTTTGATAAATGAACAACTGGAAAGGTCCATACTCATCGCTTGACAAGTATTGGCTATCACCGGATGCTCAAATTCAATAGCGAAGTTAACACGAAAACCTTCATAAGGTCTTAACTCGGCCCATTTATCGCCTTCTTCTACACGAATAGTTTTCGTAATACGTAGAAAACGTTTAGCAACATTTGATGTTTCAATACCTACCGATTGAATTAAATAAACAAACGGTAAAGCACTGCCATCCATGATTGGAATCTCAGGAGAGTCAACCTCAACAATAAGGTTATCGATACCTAAACCTGCCACAGCAGAAAGCAAATGTTCGACGGTGGAAATCTGAACACCTTGCTCATTCACTAAACACGTACATAAGGTGGTTTCACCAACAGCTTCCGGTGTCGCGGGAATATCGACAACGGGATCTAAATCAACTCGGCGAAAAATAATACCGGTGTTAGCAGGCGCAGGACGGAGAGTGATCTGCACCTTTTCACCTTTATGTAACCCTACACCAATAGCAGAGACACTTTCTTTTAATGTACGTTGTTTAATCATAAATAGCCTTCTTAAGCCTATATTTTGTGCTGATTATCAGCCGCTGCAATTAAGCGGAGACGTAATATATCAAAAAAGCCTAACAAAATCAAAATATCGACATTTTTTGCCTATCTTACTTAAATTTTCTGACACGTATTAATCAGCTTGTTTACGTAAAAATGCTGGTATATCTAAATAATCATCAAGCTCTGTTGCTGCCACTTTTTGTACTTGAGCGTTAGCTTCTGGCATCGTTACCGGATTTGCTGACAACTCTGGTTGAGCACTAG
>JBAROR010000015.1:0-36500 GCA_049642265.1 Cognaticolwellia sp.
TAAATGATACTTATTTTTGTGTGACATCATATTAAGCTGTTTTTTTTGTTATCCGAGGATAACTATGTAAAATCAACGTTAATGTGAGTGTCCACACAAATTGCATGATAACTAATTGTTAAAGAAACTTATCGTTAAGATAAGTAGCAAATAATCGCATTCGTTATTTACTTGAATTTCGCTTGACTTCGTTGCTGTAGCCCCGAAGCAGGAGGCGTATAATACGCTCTCAGGTTTTAATGTCAACGTTTTATTTCGTTTTTTTTAAACTTTCTTTTCAGAAGATTCAAACTTAACTTTAAAACGTTAAGTTAACCAATCCAGCCTAAACTGAAAGAGATAACTCATTAAAACAACCTCTTCGACTTGTCCCGAAGAAGTGGAGCGCATTTTAGAGATTTCTGGCCGCACGTCAACACCTAATTGCAATTTAATTACGAAAAAGTGTTTGTTTGCTTTTTATTTGTACAACCCCTGCTTTTGTTGGGCTTTTAACGTTCAATACGTTGAATATTTACACAGTTATATTGACTACAAGTGAATGCATTTCTCTTACTTAATATAGTTTCACTTAAAGTATTATCTTATCAATACTATTTACTGGCTGATTTTTGCTAAGATATCTACATTAATAATCAAAAGTCCTTTATTTATGCATAATAATATTTTTCGAAGCTACCATGGCATAACGCCTCTATTAGGCGATGCTGTTTATGTTGATGAGTCTGCCGTGCTTGTTGGTGACATTACTTTAGGTGATGACAGTAGTGTATGGCCTTTAGTGGCCGCTAGGGGTGATGTCAATAAAATCACCATTGGTGCTAGAACCAATATACAAGACGGTACCGTTTTACATGTCACTCGAAAAAGTCAGGGAAATCCTAATGGTAATCCCTTAGTTATAGGCGATGATGTTACGGTCGGCCACAAGTGTATGCTACACGGCTGTATTTTGGGTGATCGTATATTAGTGGGTATGGGCGCCATTATTATGGACGGCGCTATTGTTGAAAATGATGTATTTATCGGTGCAGGTAGTTTAGTGCCGCCAAATAAAACACTAAAAAGTGGCTACCTATATGTTGGGAATCCGGTAAAGCAAGTCAGAGAGTTAAAAGAAAGTGAAGCAAGTTTCCTTAAACAATCTGCAATAAACTATGTTGAATTAAAAGCTGAGTACTTGGCTGCTATATAGTTAGTATTTTTTACTATCTCATTTCTATATGTATTTCGTTACCTTCTGGCTCGTTTTTCTCGAGCCAGAGTTCGGTAACATCTTCCAAATCGTATTTGGTACAGTTATCGATTTCTGTTAACTTTCTTAATTGCATCGAATGAAAGTATATAGTTATCTGCTGCCCAGACAATTGACCAGTAAAACACCAAGCTTCATGCTGCTTATTAAAGTGTAAGTCATCATTAAATAAAATAGCTTGATTCATTTTGTTGTACCTCTTTCTATAAAATAATTACTTTAATTGCGCTCTTAAGGACGCAAGTACCGGTTCGATATCAGGAGTAATGCCTGTCCAGAGCTTAAAACTTGCAGCGGCCTGTCCGACTAACATACCAAGACCATCGATAATATGTACAACACCAAGCTGTTTTGCTTGCTTTAGAAAAGCAGTTGGTTCTTTGCCATATACCATGTCATAACAAGCGTTTGAATCTTTTATAGTTTGATCTGAAATCGGCAAGCTATCGCCTGATAAACCTGCCGATGTCGCATTTATTATAATATCAAATGGTGAATATTCAGTATCGGCAAAAGTAACAGCCTGAATAGCGTCATTGGAATATTGATTCGCAATAGCTTGTGCTTTACTTAATGTTCTATTAGCAATAGTCAATGATCTAGGCGACTGCTCCAATATTGATTGTACTACCCCTTTTGCTGCTCCACCTGCACCAAGTAATAAAACTTTGCTGTCTCGCAGTTGAACTTGGTGCCTGAGTAAATCACTTACTAACCCGACACCGTCTGTAGTATCCCCATAAATGACGCCTTTAGAAAAAATTAAAGTATTCACAGCGCCAGCTAATTTTGCTCTTTCACTCAGCTCATCACACAAGGTAAATGCTTGTTCTTTAAATGGGGCGGTAACGTTAGCGCCTTTACCGTGCCCTGCAATTAAGTTTTTAACTGCAAGTGAAAATTGATCAAGTGCAACTAGCTCACTTTGATAATTCATCACCTGGTTTGTTTGCACTGCAAACTGTTGATGAATAAAGGGAGATTTTGACTGGGCAATAGGATTACCAAAAACGCGATATTGTTCCATGAGATTACTAACTTAAGTATTTAGTTGTAGACTAACGCAGTTATGAAAAGATGAACACAAAAAAGCAGCCACACTTGGGCTGCTTTGTTATATCAATGCTAGCTAACGAATAAGGCTATTAAAATTTATAGCCTAACATTAATGAATAAACCATAGGGTCAATATCTATATTGGCTTTACCTATACTATTTCCCGCAACATCAAATGTTGCCTCTGTATTAATATCGATATAGCGAATAGAAGCGTTTAACGACCATTGCTCATCTAAATGGTAATCAGCGCCAATTTGAGCAGATAAACCAAATGAACCATCTAGATCCAAATTACTTAAACCTAGTGATTTTGGTGCAGTGGCAAAATCTTCATCGAAGAAAACAGTGTAGTTTATACCAATACCAACATAAGGCTTAAGGGCTGAGTTTGTATCAAAATAGTATAATGCACTAAGTGTTGGCGGTAACTGTGACACTTCACCTAAGTTTGCTCCATCGACACCAAGTACCGAGTTTTTATCTTGGATGGTAATATCATGAGTAAAAGGTGTTGCTGCTAGCAGTTCAATTGCCCAATTACTATCGTAGAAATAAACGAAGTTCAAACCTAGTTGAGTATTATCATCAACCGTAAGTGTCATACTTGAATCAGCACCACTTAGCATTATGTTTGATTTTTCACTGTCTGGGTTAACCATAGTTGCACCACCACGAACAATAAAATCACCCGCTTGGTTTGCTAGGGCAAGTGGAGATAATGTTAAAGCGGAAAGAATTAAGCCATTAATTATAGATGTTTTCATGAGAGCATTACCTTTTGTAAAATATAAGAAATATTAGATGTCTTCAATGAGGTAATTTTACGCTTGCTCAATAATAGAGTAATTGATCTAGCACAAGTTTTGTTATAAACCACAAAATATTTGTGGTTTATATGAGTTGGTATAATTTGAAGTTCGTGGTTTTGTGATGTAACGCACAAGTAGCATGCTTCAATTCAGCATACTACTTGTGTAGATGGCACTTATTAAAGCCAGTTTTGTGGGACTAAATAGCTTTCTAGTTCTGCTTCTGCACTGCCTGCTTCAGCTTGGAAGTTATATTCCCAACGCGCTAAAGGTGGCATCGACATCAATATGGACTCGGTTCTACCACCTGATTGCAAGCCAAATAATGTCCCTCGGTCAAATACTAAATTAAATTCAACGTAACGTCCTCGACGATATAATTGGAATTGACGGTTGTTGTCATCGAATGGGGTATTTTTACGCTTTTCCATTAAAGGAACATAAGCATCAATAAAGCCAGTACCCACCGCCTTGATATAATCAAAGCACTGCTCGAAGTCCCATTTATTAAGATCATCAAAGAATAGACCACCGACACCACGCGTTTCATTTCGGTGTTTTAAGTAAAAGTATTCATCGCACCACTTTTTATACTCCGGATAAACGTCATCACCAAATGGCTGACAAATATCTTTTGCAGTTTGGTGCCAATGAACAACATCTTCTTTGAAAGGATAAAAGGGTGTGAGATCAAAACCACCACCAAACCACCACACGGGTGCTTCACCTTCTTTTTCAGCAATAAAAAAGCGTACATTGGCATGTGACGTTGGAATAAATGGGTTTTTAGGATGAATAACTAAAGAGACACCGCATGCTTGCCATTTTCGGCCAGCAAGCTCTGGACGATGTGCTGTTGCCGAAGGGGGTAATTTATCACCCGACACCACAGAGAAATTAACACCACCTTGCTCTATAACGCTGCCGTTGGTCAGTACGCGGGTTCTGCCCCCCCCACCTTCGGCACGTTGCCAGTTATCTTCAATAAACTTACCACTGCCATCAGCAGCTTCGAGCTCAGCGCAAATTTTATTTTGTAATGATTTTAAAAATTCAATAACGACATTAATATTTATAGTGCTCATGAGCGAATGATATCTCCAGATAGTGCATCAATAATGGTGGAAGGCTGATCAAAGCCTAAGGTTTGACCTTTAATAATGAAGTCAATTTTCTCAATTAAATTATCCGGGATCTCTTGCCAAGTTTTAGCGGGAGTTTCACCACTTAAATTCGCACTAGTCGAAACAATGGGCTTATTACTCGCATTACACAAGGCAACAACATCTGGCTGACTGGTAACCCGCACTGCGATAGTGTCAAAGCGCCCCGAGAGTAAAGCCGACGTGTTAACGTTTTTTGCCACCAGCTGCGTAATACCATCAGGCCAACGTGACAGCACAGTGAAGCGTTTATCTTGCGGTATTTTGCTGTCATCTATATAAGGTAATAGTTGCGAGTAGTTACCTGCAAGCAGTATTAAGCCCTTATCTGCTGGTCGTGATTTAATCGACAATAGTTTATTAATCGCCTCGTCGTTATCAGGATCACAACCTAAGCCAAATACGGCTTCTGTTGGGTAAGCTAAAATACCGCCCTGTTGAAATATTTCTAACGCTGTCGTCATAACGTGCAGTTAATGCCAATGAATGAAAATAATTAGGGAGTGATTATACGTTTTTTTACTAGCTCTGCATTTTAATTTCAATCAAATGTGAGCATGCTAGAAAGTCATCTGGCTTGTGTACTTAGGAAAATAACTTTACAGTATTAAAAAATTCTTAGTAGGTATGTGTTGCTAACACCCTAAGATAAAAAGAATAATTATTATATCCTTGCTTTACCTTACTTAGGTATACCAAGTGATTCCACTGTTTCTAATATATTAATGGATTAAAATTTCATGAAAACACTGCTCAGTTTTTTATTGTTTCTTACCTTGCTTTTCAATAGCTCGCTAGTAAAAGCCAATAATTGGGACACTCTTTTTGATAACTCCCTATATCAAAATGCCAAAATATCACCAGATGGCGAACATTTAGCTGTTTCTATACGCCATGACGGTAGCGTTATTTTGGTGTTTTTCCAGCGCGATACCATGCAACTCGTAGGTAAGGTGGATTTTCAAGATAACTATCAACCAGGCGATTATATTTGGGTAAACAATGAACGTGTCGTCATACAGTTAGCTAAGCAATTATCAACTAGAGAACGTCCGGTATCATACGGTGAATTATTTGCTGCTAATCTTGATGGTACCAAAGGCGAGATGATTTTTGGCATGCATGCTGGTGATGGACGTTCAGGTAGTCGACTTAGAAAGAAAAAAACCTCTTACGCTTGGGGATATATTATCGATACCCTCCCTGGTGATGATGAGCATATTTTAGTTAGCTCTACACCTATGACTAAAGATAGAGAGGCCTTAGCTTCAGTGATAAAACTCAATGTCTATTCTGGCATTATCAAAAAAGATTATGGTAAAGCCCCTATAGCAAACGCAAGTTTTTTGATAGACAGCAATGATATGCCCTTGATTGCATCTGGCACAGATAAAAATAATGACACCAAAGTTTATGTAAAAAAAGACAGCAGTTGGGAAGTTTTACCCGAAGGTGTTGTCAGTACTAGTGTAAATCCATTATCACTTAGCCAATCAGGAAAATATCTCTACACTATCGATAGCCATAAACAAGATCTCCGTGGTATTTTCAAGTTGAATTTAGATGACTACTCATATTCGAATATCTTTACCGATAAAGTGGTTGATATCACTGATATAGAGATGTCTACTGATGGACGCTCTGCATACGCCATTCGCGTAGATGAAAACTACCCTGCCTACATCATGCTCGATAAAGAAAACCAAGAAGCCGCCACATTTAAAATGTTGCTGCAATCATTCCCCTATAGCGAAGTAAAAATAACTAGTCGAACTGAAGATGGCAATTTCTATGTAGTTTACGTTGCTTCTGATATAGATCCTGGCAGCCTTTACTTATTTGATAAAAAGCAAAATAAAATTAGCTTGCTGTTTAAGTACTTCCCTAATATTCAAACTAAAGATTTACAACAAATGGAACCAATAAAAGCCACTGCTACCGATGGAACGGTAATCAATGGTTACTTTACGGCAGCTAAATCAGCAACCAAAGAAAAACCAGCACCTTTAGTGGTTATGGTGCATGGTGGCCCTCATGGCGTTCGTGATTTTTGGCAGTTTTCAAAAACGATACAGTATCTAGCATTAAATGGTTATTCTGTATTACAAGTAAATTACCGTGGCTCTGGTGGTTATGGTGATAACTTTGAAACCGCAGGGCATCAAGTTTGGGGCACGTTAATTCAGCAAGATATTTACGACACTTATCAGTCATTAATAAAGCAAGGAAAAGCGCGTGCAGGCGATGCTTGTATTATGGGCGGCAGTTTTGGAGCTTACTCTGCGATACAAAGTGCAGCGATTTATCCTGATACCTATAAATGCGCGATCGCTAATGCCGGTATTTATGATTTAGAGCTGATGTTTGAAGAAGGTGATATTAAGGATAGAAGAGCGGGATTAAGCTATTTGAGAATGGTACTAGGTACTGATAGTGAACAGTTAAAAAGCATGTCTCCGGTTAACTATGTAGAAAAAATCAAAATCCCACTATTGTTAGCACATGGTGAGGATGATGACCGTGCGCCATTCGAACATGTATTACGCTTGCAAGCTGCGTTAAAAAAAGCCAATAAGCCTTATGAATGGTATGTGGTCGATAACGAAGGACATGGTTTTTATAACCCAGAAAACCAAAAAGCTTATATGAAAAAGGTCTTACACTTCTTAGATGAACACCTAAAGTAGTTCTTTATTCTCATTCGCTCATTAAAAAGGCTAACAAATGTTAGCCTTTTTTGATGTTGTCGTTTGACTTAGGACTCAAATAAATCTTTGAGCTTTTGCCTTAAAGCAAACTTCTGCACTTTACCGGTTGATGTTTTAGGTAGCTCGCTAAAGACAATGGTTTTTGGAACTTTGAAGCCAGCCATGTGCTCTCGACAATATTGAATAATCTCTTGCTCAGTTAGGCTTTGTCCGCGTTTTAGACCAATAAAGGCACAAGGTGTTTCGCCCCATTTTTCATCTTTTTTCGCCACCACGGCGGCTTCTAAAATAGCAGGATGTTGATATAAAACACCTTCTATCTCTACTGACGATATATTTTCCCCCCCAGAAATAATAATATCTTTTGAGCGATCGCGAATTTCAATATAACCATCAGGATGCTTAACCGCTAAATCGCCCGAGTGAAACCAACCATGAGCAAAAGCTTCTTCTGTGGCTTTTTCATTTTTCAAATAGCCTTTCATGGTGGTATTGCCACGAAACATAATTTCACCAATAGTTTCGCCATCGCAACGAACAGGTTCCATGGTATCAGGATTTAGTACATCAACATCTTCCTGCGTTGGATAACGTACCCCCTGACGAGCTTTGAGTGCTGCTCGTTCATCATCACTCTTGTCATTCCATTCATCTTTCCATTCACTAACCACACAAGGTCCATAGACCTCAGTTAAACCATAGCTTTGTGTAATTTCAATGCCTAGACTTTCAATACCTTTAATCACTGCCGCTGGTGGTGGAGCGCCAGCAGTCATTGCTTTGATATTTTTTGGTAATTGTGCGAGTAAGCTTTCATCGGCATTTAAAATCATATTAAGTACAATGGGTGCTCCGCAAAAATGACTAATTTTATGCTCGATCATCGCATTGACAATCGCACCAACTTCAACTTGTCTTAGACAAACTTGCGTGCCGCCAACTGCTACAATAGTCCAAGGAAAACACCAACCATTACAATGGAACAAAGGTAAAGTCCAAAGGTAATTAGTATTACTGTCTGTTGGCCAAATAAAATTATGTCCGATGGCATTTAAATAAGCGCCACGATGCGAATACACCACACCTTTAGGATTACCTGTTGTACCCGAGGTATAATTTAATGCCAGCGCCTGCCATTCATCTTCAACTAATGAATCGGTAAAGTTTTCATCACCTTGCGCTAATAGTTCTTGGTACTCAATAACGCCTAAGCGTTCCCCACCAGGTCCTTCAATATCATCAATGTCGATAACTAAGGGCTGACGTTTTGATATCGCTAACGCTTCTTTAGCAACACCTGAGAATGCTGTATCGGTTAACAACACGTCACACTCACCATGATCCATGATAAAAGCAATATTCTCGGCATCAAGACGAATATTGATAGAGTTAAGTACAGCTCCCGTCAACGGTACACCATAGTGAGCATCAAGAAATGCCGGAATATTCGCGGCCATGATACTCACCGTTTGACCTGGTTTAACACCGTGTTTAATTAAAGCTGACGCTAAGCGACGGACATTTGCACGATATTGCTGATAGGTAAATCTCTGCTGGCCATGAATAATCGCTATTTTATTTGGATGAACATCGGCGGTACGATTTAAAAAGTTTATCGGTGTTAATGGCTGGCTGTTAGCTGCAACTTTATCCAAGCAACCTTGGCTATAAATATTATTCATGACCTTCCTCACTTATTTTTTCGCCGATGTTATTCTCAATTTAATAGTTCAGCTTTGGACTTACCATCAAACTTAATAAAACAGGCAACTTAATTATATTTTGCTCTTTAATATAAAAATAATCATACGCGGATAAATAAATTAAAAAATCATCCTTTGGTCTATAGCGATTTGTTCTTCTAGCAATAGATTTCAGCAAGTCGACTAAAGATTAGTAATTAAAGATTCATTGAAGAGATGCCGGTATTCTTCACCGTAGGTCTATTTATCAATTCCACGAAAGATTTGTCATTTCAGAATATTTTCAAACACGCTATAATCTCGGCTTAAATTTCACCTAATCGTTAAATCGTTCTTACGCAAAACGTTGGGTTTCAAATCATTTAATCAAAAGGCATTAAGTATATGAAAGTTGGAATTATCATGGGGTCAAAGTCGGACTGGCCGACAATGCAGCACGCTGCCCAAATGTTAGATTTATTTAACGTTCCTTATGAAACAAAAGTAGTTTCAGCACATAGAACTCCTCATTTACTTGCCGAATATGCCGAAAGTGCTAAAGATCGCGGTATTAAAGTTATTATTGGTGGCGCTGGTGGCGCTGCACATTTACCGGGTATGACAGCGGCTTATACAAGCCTACCGGTTTTAGGTGTGCCTGTGCAGTCAAAAGCATTGAGTGGTCAAGATTCATTGCTATCCATTGTGCAAATGCCAAAAGGCATTGCTGTTGGTACATTAGCCATTGGTGAAGCTGGCGCAGCAAACGCCGGCCTATTAGCTGCGCAAATTATCGGTATTTCTGATCCTATTGTGCAAGCAGCGGTTGAAAAATTTAGAGCTGAGCAAACACAAACGATTCTTGATAATCCAAATCCTGCAGCATAAGGCTAGGTAAATGAATGTTTTAGTATTAGGTGCAGGACAACTAGCTCGCATGATGGCACTAGCGGTTAAGCCCTTAAATATCAATATACGCGCTTTTGATGTTGGCTCTGGTAACGTGGTCGACCCACTTGCCACTGACATTATTTTTGGTGACCTATCACAAGGCATTGCATATTCAGACTTTATCACCGCTGAATTTGAACATATTGATCATCAAACCTTGGCCCTTTGCGAGGCATCTGGCAAGTTACGTCCAAATAGCCAAGCGATTAAAGTGGGCGGAGATAGAAGATTAGAGAAAGACCTACTGATAAAGTGCAAGGTAGCAAATGCTCAACATCAAATTATCGAAACAAAAGCAGACTTCGACCAAGCGTTAAAGACACTTTCTTTTCCACTTATTCTAAAAAGCGCCCTTGCCGGTTATGACGGTAAAGGTCAGTGGCGATTAAAAGATAAAACTCAAGCAGATGAAACATGGCTTGATATTAAAGCTTTTTTTGATGGTGGAGAACAAGGCGTAAAACACGCTGTTGTTGCCGAGCAAATGGTACCGTTTGATCGTGAAGTATCTTTAGTCGGTGTTCGTGATAGCAAAGGGAATACTAAAGTATATCCGTTGACTCAGAATCATCACAGTAAAGGTGTATTAAGTGTTTCTATTGCCAACCACATTGATGAAAACTTGCAAGCTCAAGCACAAAAAGTCTTTGATAGTATTGCACAAGAGCTGAATTACATTGGCGTTTTAGCTATTGAGTTTTTCCAAATTGGCGAGCAGCTATTGGTTAATGAAATCGCACCTCGCGTACATAACTCAGGACATTGGACACAACAAGGTGCTGATACTTGCCAATTCGAAAATCATTTACGAGCGGTTTGTGATTTACCTCTTGGTAGTACGGAGCTTATCCGCCCTACTGCTATGATCAATATATTAGGGGAAGATAACGTACCTAATGAAGTATTGAGCGTAGCTAGCACCCAATTACATTGGTACGGAAAGAGTAAGCGTGCTGGTCGTAAAATGGGTCACATTAATGTTTCTGGGAATTCTGAAGCACAATTAGCTACACGCTTAAAATGGCTAGCAGAAATATTGCCCGAAGAAGGTTTTGATGAACTAAAACCCTATGTAAAAAGTTATCAAACGCAATTGAATTAAGCTTTATTACTCTAATCAAAAAGCCAGCTATTGCTGGCTTTTTTGTGCAGAAAAATTACTGTTTCTGAAAATGACCACACGGTTTAGACGCGCATTGTAATTTTTCCCCTGCAGACATTTGCCTTTTAAGTAATAAAGTAAAAGCGCATTTTTCACATTCGCCAACAACGGGTTGGTGATTTACAACAAACTTACATTTTGGGTAATGATCGCAAGAATAAAAGGTTTTGCCAAAACGACTAGTTTTAGACTGTAAGTGACCTTCTTTACATTGCGGACACTTAACACTTTGTTGCTCAAGTTCATTATCATCTTGATGAACAATATGATGACACTCTGGATAGTTTGTACAACCGATAAACATACCATAGCGGCCTTGTTTAACAGCTAGTTGATGACCACATTCAGGACATTCACTGCCTTCCAATACTTTATCATCAACTCGCTCATGCTCAACTACAGCTCGTGTATATTGACAATTTGGGTAGGTAACGCAACCAAAAAAAGAACCTGATTTACCGTGTTTGATAGTGAGTTTAGAGCCACAATCAGGACAGACTTCTGCACTTTTCTCTAAAGCATGCTCATGACGTGAAAACAGCGGTTTTTCCGGATTTGACATAGTAATGCACCTAAAATATTAGGTGCATATTATGCCATATTTTTGCGATATTAACGTAGGGTATTTTTCGTGCGAATTTTATAGCAAAAATAAAGCTAATGCAGAGGACCTTCTTGCTCGTCAAAAATCAAATCTTCCATTTGCGAGTAGGCATTTTCTTTACCCGGCACATTAAACAGCACCATGAGTACAACCCACTTTAAATCATCAATAGAGAAAAATTTAGTATCTAACTCCATCACACGGTCAATAACCATTTCACGCGTGGCAAAGTCTAATAAATTAATCTGTTCTAAAAACATTAGGAAACCGCGACATTCTACATCAAGGATTTGGCTTTCTTGGGCGGTATAAATACGAACCGATTGATTGCCCACACGCGTTAAATAAGGATAAGTTTCGGTATCTTGCAAGGCAGCAAGTTTTTCTAGCCAAGCAAGCGCTTTATAAATTTCATCTTGGTGAAAACCGGCACGGGTTAATTCATCCGTCAATAAGTCATGATCGACCATGACTTCGGCCTCACTATGAATATAGTTTTCAAAAAGATACATCAGAATATCAAACATAACTAGCCCCTATTCAATTTAAGGTAACCCCCTGGTACCGCAGATACCAGACCACTAAGCTCAAGTACTGTCAATCGTGTTAGCACTACATCTACAGGTAGATTACTCCGAGAAACCACCAAATCTACGGGAGTGATTTCATATCCCACACTAGCTAACATTGGATCGTTACACAAGTCCTGTTTATCACTTTTTTCTGTTACGTTATCATCCACTTTATTTTTGCTTAAGTGTAGATCGACAGTCGAAACTTCTTCAAACTCTTCTACTATATCGGCAGTTTCTTCAACAAGCTTAGCGCCCTGTTTAATTAACCAGTGACAACCTTTAGCTTGAACATTATGTATCGAGCTCGGAACTGCAAATACTTCTCGGTCTTGCTCTAATGCACAACGTGCTGTTATTAAAGAGCCACTTTTCAAAGATGCTTCAACGACAACAACGCCCAAGCTTAATCCACTGATCAAGCGATTTCGCTTGGGAAAGTGCCCCGCTCTCGGTGCAACTCCTGGAGCAAACTCACTAATAATTAGACCGTTATTTTCAATAATATCTTTTTGTAATTTTTTATGCCTGGCTGGATAAGTTAAATCAAGTCCTGTTGCGACAACAGCAATAGTGTAACCGCCAGCATATAACGCCCCAAGATGTGCTTGCGCATCAATGCCTATTGCTAAACCACTAGTAACAACAAACTTACTCGCTAGCTCTTCCGAAAATTTATGCGCAATTTCTCTACCCGCAATACTTGCATTACGGCTGCCAACCATTGCTATCTTAGGTAATTGCAATATTTTTAGATTGCCCCGGACAAAGATCACCAGTGGTGGATCATAAATTTCTTTCAATAATGAGGGATAGTTTGGATCATCAAAAACAACAACTTGACTGTGACAATGATGAGAGTCAGATATTATTTTTGTCAGCTCATGCCAATCAGGAGACGTTATTGCAGCGCGCTGAGGAGTTGTTAGGCCTGAAGAAGTTAAATTGGTTGCAGGTGAAAATAAAGCACTTAAGCCGAACTTGTCGACTAGTGCTATTTTTTTATTATTGGCTAGCCGCGGAATAGCTTTCACCGCTAGCCAATAATGTGTAGGAGATAACTCCAGAGGAACATTGCTGTATTTAGTATTTGCCACTTTCTTCTCCCTAAGAGTGGCGAACTCTAAAGTTACGGTGTAGCTACTCCATCAAGTACACGTAATGGTTTTTCAGAGCTAAGAATAAGCGCCATACTGACCTTATCATAAACTCTAAAGACCATCAGTTCACCAATGCTCTCTGTCGGCATATCATAATCAGATTTATTGTCATTACCTAAACGGTTCCAACGAGAAGTATCTGCAATATATTGAGGGCCATTATCTGTTTCGATTACACCTGGACTTTTACGACTAACTGTTAGCACATCTCCAACCTTTACAGCTTGGTTTTTGCCTTGATTAATCATCACTACATCCAATTTAGCAAATTCACGTAGTTGCGTAACAGAGCTTACAATAAGACCTTTTACATCATTAGCTACGGCTTGCATGGCGAAAATAGAAGGATACTGCTGATCTTCATTTACCGGAATAACATAAGCACCTGAGTGAATTTCACGTTTGGCGTCAGCAATATAAATAGTGCTTGGCTGTTTCTTGCTTATATCACCAGTATGGGTAGCTTTACCTGAACCAACAAGTTTCACATTATAACCTAACGTTTCTTCTGTTATTGGATCAATGATGGCATCACCTTTATTGTAAATACCATAACTTTTCCCAATAATGAGATCGCTATTGGTATAAACTTTAAAACCATCAATACTTGATTTATAGCCTTCATTACTGCCAATAATATAAGGCAATTCATCTAGCTCAGCCAAAGTCTTTACACTGTCATAGCGTATATAAGGCTCGATAGCATGCAAAGGTAATGTATTAACTGGATTTTGATCTTTTAGTTGTTTACGTATTTTAGGTGACCATTTCAACTCAGGCTTACCTTTAACCAACATAGGTCGACCTTGAGCATCAAACACCAAACGCAACTCATCACCAGGATAAATTAAATGTGGATTATTGATTTCAGGGTTTAGACGCCATAATTTAGGCCATAACCAAGGTTGATTGAGAAATATACCTGATATATCCCATAACGTATCTCCTTTCTTAACAATGTAAGATTTTGGAGCATTTGACTTTAGAGTTAGCTCATCAGCCAGTACAGATACTGACATGACGATGCAAAGTATTAACGAAATTATTCTTATTAGCATGTAAATTTGCCTATTCTTATCGCTTTTATCCTAAACCACTATGATTAATTATAATAAATGGCTAAAATTGAAACATAACACTCTATGCGAATTTTCGCTAACTCTTTTGATAAATTATGACTATTTTACCTGTATTACGATTTCCTGATGAGAGATTAAGAACAAAAGCACAACCTGTAACTGAAGTTAATGATGAAATTCGCACTATTATCAGTAACATGTTTGAAACCATGTATGCTGAAAATGGTGTTGGCTTGGCAGCAACTCAAGTGGATATTCACCAACGGATTGTGGTTATTGATGTTTCAGAAAATAAAGAACAGCCTTACGTATTGATTAATCCAGAAATCACCCGTAAAAGTGACGATACACTGATTAATGAAGAAGGCTGTTTATCTGTACCTGGCTGTTATGCAAAAGTTGATCGTAGTGTCGACGTCACCGTAACCGCCCTTGATGAAAATGGCAAAGAATTTACCTTAGATGGTGATGAGCTATTAGCTATTTGTATTCAGCATGAACTTGATCATCTGAATGGCATTTTATTTGTAGATTACCTATCTCCACTTAAGCGTAAGCGCATCAAAACTAAATTAGAAAAAGAAGCGCGTTTAGATAAAGCAAACGCTTAGATAATATTGTATTTATATCAATCATTGAATTCAGGAACCGCCCTTGCTCAACGCTGTAGTTAAACCTTTAAATATCATTTTTGCCGGTACACCCGACTTTGCTGCTAAACATTTAGCAGCACTACTGCAATCACATCATAATATTGTTGCTGTTTATTGTCCGCCCGATAAACCCGCAGGCCGTGGTAAAAAGCTCACAGCTTGTGCAACAAAATTATTGGCATTAGCACACGACATTCCAGTAGAGCAACCAGAGAACTTTAAAAATCAAGCCGCACAGACAACATTGGCAGATTATCAAGCGGATGTGATGGTTGTGGTGGCATATGGTTTATTATTGCCAACGGTAATTTTAGAAACACCAAAACTAGGCTGTATCAACGTGCATGGTTCCATTTTACCGAAATGGCGAGGTGCTGCACCGATCCAACGCGCTTTAGAAGCTGGCGATTTGCAAACTGGCGTTACCATTATGCAAATGGATAAAGGGCTTGATACAGGTGATATGATTTTAACTGCCGTTTGCGACATTACGGCAACCGACACCAGCGCGACTTTATACGAAAAATTAGCTGAGCTTGGTCCACAAGCGTTATTAGATACTTTAGCGTTGATGGCGACGGGCAATTATAAACGTCAGCCTCAAGACAATGCACAAGCAACTCATGCTGCCAAGCTTGATAAGGCAGATGCAGAATTGAATTGGCAGTTATCGGCTAATATCCTTGATCGTAGAATCAGAGCTTATATTCCTTGGCCTGTAACGCAATTTACTTTTAATGAAAGTGATAATCAGCACCGCATCCGTGTTTGGCAAGCTAGCGTTATTGAGCTTGAACATAACAAAGCACCTGGCACTATTATTAATAGTGATAAAGCTGGTATTGTCGTTGCGACAACAGAAAATGCTTTACGACTTGAAGTACTACAACTACCCGGTAAAAAAGCACTAGCTGTGGCAGACATACTTAACGGCAAGGCTGATTGGTTTGCTAACGGTCAATCGATAAATGGGCTTATTCAGCCTCAACAAGAGTTAACTTAATTATGGCCGCTAATCTCAGAGCACTGGCTGCTCGTTGTACTTTTGCCGTTGTTGATAAAGGTCGTAGTTTGTCAGACGAATTACCACAACAAATAGCAAAAATTGATATAAAAGATAAAGGTCTCCTACAAGAACTTTGTTATGGCGTGCTTAGGCATTTACCTGAGCTAGAATATGACGTTCGTGACTTTATTAAAAAACCTTTTACCGGTAAACAACGTGTAGGTCATTTCTTATTACTGGTCGGTATTTATCAAATAAAATATACTCGTATACCTGATCATGCTGCATTTAATGAGACTGTTTCAGCATGTAAACCTTTAAAGTGTGACCATTTAAAAGGTGTAATCAACGGGGTACTAAGAAACTTTCAACGTCAGCAAAGCCAATTAATTAAAGATGAAACACAAGCCGATATCAGCAAATTACCCGCTGCTGTTGCATTTAATCATCCATCTTGGTTTATTAAAAAGCTACAGGGTGCTTATCCTGAAAGTTGGCAAGATATTCTGGATGCTAATATGCACAGGCCACCAATGTGGATAAGAGTTAATGCGCTACATCATAGCCTTGACGAATACTTATCACTATTAGCCGAAGCAAAGATTGAACATTCATTAATCGATGAAAAATCATCAGCTATTCGTTTAACGGAAGCCGTAGATGTAAACAAGCTACCTGGTTTTGCACTTGGTTGGGCATCAGTACAAGATGGTGCAGCTCAACAAGCGGCATACCTGCTTGATTGTCAACCAGGTGATAATGTCCTTGATTGCTGTGCTGCACCCGGCGGAAAAACCTGTCATATTCTAGAACACAGCCCGAAGATAAATGCCATGACAGCCATTGATATTGAAACAGCGAGATTAGAACGCGTACAAGAGAATTTACAGCGTCTAAACTTACAAGCTAAGGTTATTGCTGGCGACGCATTAACACCTGAAACATGGTGGGACGGACAACTTTACGACCGTATTTTACTTGATGCTCCTTGTTCAGCTACTGGCGTAATACGTCGTCACCCTGATATTAAATGGCTACGTAAAAGCGAAGACATTGCGGTATTAACTGAATTACAACAAGATATTATGAAAAACATATGGTCTTTGTTGAAACCCGGTGGTACTTTGCTGTATGCGACATGTAGCGTATTACCTGAAGAAAATAGCGAACAAGTACAACGTTTTCTTAATGATAATTCAGATGCTGAACATATCGCAATAACCGACAACACAAATGATATTGGTTGGCAGATCCTACCCAACGATAATTCTATGGACGGTTTTTACTACGCGAAAATAATTAAAAAATCATAGTAAAAACAACAATAAAAGCAATCCTAAATGAAAATAATAATTATTGGTGCTGGGCAAGTTGGTGGAACTTTAGCTGAAAATCTTGTTGGCGAAAAAAACGATATAACCCTTATCGACACGAACAGCGAAACCTTACGTGAATTGCAAGACAAGATGGATTTACGTGTTGTTACAGGGCATGGTTCACACCCTGATGTGTTAAAACAAGCTGGCGCTGAAGATGCTGAATTAATTGTTGCCGTCACCAACGACGATGCCACCAATATGATTGCTTGCCAAATTTGTTATTCATTATTTAATACCGCAAATAAAATTGCCCGAATTCGTTCGAGTAAAATACTTAAATATCAAAAAGAACTATTTCAAAATAAAAATATTCCCGTTGATCATGTAATAGCACCTGAGCAACTTGTTACTCGAGATATCGCTCGTTTAATTGATTATCCAGGTGCATTACAAGTACTAGAATTTGCCGAAGGCAAAGTCAGTTTAGTTGCGGTTAAAGCATATTATGGCGGTTTATTGGTGGGTCATGCCCTCTCAACTTTGCGAGAGCATATTCCGAATATTGAAACCCGTGTTGCGGCAATTTATCGTAATGGTAAACCTATTCGCCCACTCGGTACGACGGTTATAGAAGCTGATGATGAAGTGTTCTTTATTGCAGCCTCTATCCACATTCGTGCCGTAATGAACGAATTGCAAAAACTAGAAGCCCCTTATAAAAAAATAATGATCGCTGGCGGTGGTAATATCGGTGCAGGTTTAGCTCGTTTATTAGAAAAAAACCATCAGGTAAAATTAATAGAGCACTCGGCTAAACGTGCCGCATTTCTAGCTTCTGAATTAAGCGATACTCTAGTTTTTGCTGGGGACTCTTCAGATCAAGAATTGCTCATGGAAGAACACATCGATCAATTTGACGTTTTTATTGCTGTTACCAACGATGATGAAGCTAACATCATGTCATCATTGCTAGCAAAGCGTTTAGGTGTGCGTAAAGCGATGGTTTTAATCCAACGTAGTGCTTACATAGATTTGGTACATGGTAGTGATATTGATATTGCCGTATCGCCGCAACATGCCACTATTTCAGCCTTATTAACTCATGTTCGCCGAGGCAATATAAACAACGTTTATAGTTTGCGTGGTGGTGCAGCTGAAGCGATTGAAATAGTTGCAAAAGGTGATGAAAATTCATCGAAAGTGATAGGGAAAACCATTCAACAAATTAAGCTACCGCCAGGGACTACCATCGGTGCTGTCGTTCGTGATGATGAAGTGATCATTGCTCATTCAAATACGAAAATTCAAGCTGAAGATCATGTGGTGTTATTTTTAGTGAATAAACGCTATATCAGTGATGTGGAAACGCTATTCCAACTGGACGCAATAGCGTTTTTCTAATCAGTTATTTTATAATCCGCGGTTTTCTTGCCAACAGGGAGTAATAACCGCGATTAAAATAGTAACTTAAGTTCGCCAAAATGCTGGTGTGAACAATACCAGCAAAGTAAATACCTCTAAGCGTCCAAATAACATAGCCACCACTAACACCCACTTACTAAAGTCGTTTATGTCCGCAAAGTTTGCCGCAACCTGTCCTAAGCCTGGGCCAAGGTTATTCAAACATGCAGCAACAGCTGTAAAGGCAGAAATATCTTCCATTCCAGCAGCTAAGAGCAATAACATACAAATAACAAATACCGCAGCATAAGCAGAAAAGAATCCCCATACGGCTTCTACAACGCGATTAGGTAAGGCTTTTTTGCCAAGCTTAATAGTAAAAACAGCTTTGGGATGAACTAATTTATTTAATTCCCGTATACCTTGCAAGTAAAGTAGTAGTACACGAATAACCTTCATGCCTCCGCCAGTACTGCTAGCACAACCACCAATAAAGCTTGAAAAAATCAATAAAATTGGCAGTAATGTCGGCCAATTAGAAAAAGCGACTTCATCTGCCGATGCAGCAGAAAATCCAGCTGTAGTGCTAATTGAAACGGCATGAAACATTGCTTGTTCAAAGTTTTCAAAACCTGACTGATAGACATTAAAACTCAATAGCACTAGAAAGCAGACTAGAATTAAGACAAATTGAATACCTAGAAATACTTTAAATTCAGAGTCATAAAAGTAACTACGTAATGAACGACTATTTACTACCGCGAAATGCAGGGTAAAATTAACCCCTGAAACCAGCAAGAAAAATACACAAATAAAGTTGATTAGCGGGCTATCAAAATAACCCATGCTTAAATCATGTGTCGAAAATCCACCGATAGCAACAGTGGAGAAAGAATGACATAAGGCGTCAAATAAGTTCATTCCCGCCAGCCAATAACTCAGTGCACAAGCAAGGGTTAAGGTGACGTAAATTAGCCATAAATGCTTAGCTGTATCAGCAATACGCGGTGTCATTTTTGAGTCTTTTACCGGACCAGGCGTTTCTGCGCGATACAACTGCATACCACCTATGCCTAGCATAGGTAAAATAGCTACCGCTAAAACAATAATCCCCATACCACCTAACCACTGTAGCTGTTGGCGATACCAAAGCACGGCATGTGGTAAACCATCAATTTTAGTTAAAATCGTGGCACCCGTTGTCGTTAATCCTGAAAATGATTCAAAAAATGCGTCTGCAAGAGAAAGGTTTGGTTCTTCTAGCAGCAATAGAGGTATTGCTGAGAAACTCGCGAGCACTGTCCAAAAAAGTACAACAATTAAAAAGCCCTCTCGAGCCCTTAAATCGCTCTTCTCCATTCGATAGGGATACCAAGCTAACAAGCCTGCAACTAAGCAAAAAATAAACGACATTAAGAAAGAAACACCACCACCATCTCTATAAATAAGAGAAATTAAAGCAGGCGGCAGCATAGTAACACTCAGTAAAGCGACTAATAGTCCTAATATTCGGATGATATTTTTAAATTGCACGGTAGTTTATTATTGCTTTTTAGTTAGGGGTTGAAGAGTTAAATGTCCAGCCGACATTGTTTGCAATTGCTGTTGGAAAACATCAAGTTTTTCATCAGGTAATGCGAGTGTAAGGACAATATTTTCATTGTAGTCTTGCTGGATAATTTCTCCACCAAATTGGTCAAGAAAATACAAAACATCATTTATTTGTGTATATTGACACGCTAGTGTTTTGCGTACCATCGGAATTTTCAGTTTTGTCGGTAAAAGCGCCAAAGCTTGCCTAACACTACCACCATAAGCTCGCTGTAAACCGCCGGGACCTAGTTTTGTGCCGCCAAAGTATCTAACAACAACAGCACAAAGCTCTCCGATCTCGCTCCCCATTAACATCGCCAACATAGGTTTACCGGCGGTACCTGACGGTTCACCATCATCAGAAAAACCATATAATTGACTATTTTCAGGCCTGCCAGCAATAAAAGCATAGCAGTGGTGATTAGCTTGTGGGTGCATTACCTGTAAACTTTTAATAAAAGTTTTAGCATCAGCAGTACTAGCGCAAGGTTTTAGGTAGCAAATAAAGCGGCTACGCGTGACTATCGTTTCATCAATAATCTCTTCGGCCGCTATCTGATAAGGTGCAGACATAGTTAACTTAAGTCAAAATCCCTAGTCATGTTTTCATTATGAGATTGATGCACGATTATATTATCTTCGATTCTTATGCCACCAAATGGACGCATAGCATCAACTTCTTGCCAGTTCACCATTTTGCCATGAGCCGACTGTTTTAGATCAGCCAATAATGAGTCAATAAAATATAAACCAGGTTCAATGGTAAAAACTTGATTCGTTTCTATTACACGTGAGGTACGTAAAAAACCGTGTTGCTCAGGTGTATTAACATGAGTACCACGTTCATCCGCCATAAATCCGCCAACATCATGTACCTGTAAACCTAAATGATGACCTAAGCCGTGTGGGAAGAACGTCGAAATAATGCCACTTTCTACGGCAGTATCAACATCAACATTAATAAAATTAAACTCTCGTAAAACCTTACCTATTTCACGATACGTTGCGATGTGCAAATCAACATAACTAAGTCCTGGTTTCAAACCATCAACTGCATTAAGCATTAACACGTCCATACGGGCAATTAACTCTGCAAAGCGATCTCTTTTAAAAGAATAGGTGCGAGTAATGTCTGAGGCATAACCGTGAAAATTAGCACCTGCATCAAGTAGAAAAGAACGGTGTGCCTGCGGAACACCACGGTCTAAAGCGGTGTAATGTAATATTGAGGTATTCTTATTTAACGCAACAATATTGCCATATGGTGTTTCACTTTCAACATGATCAGTCGCTTTTAAATAGGCATGTTGAATATCATATTCTGAGGCACCATCAAAAAATGCTGCTTTTGCTGCTTTATGCCCCTTAACCGCTATCGCATTAGAGCGACGCATACATTCTTGCTCATACGATGTTTTATAAGCACGATGAAAGTGCAAATAATTAATCATTGGTTCAGGATTAATATGTTCAAACCCTAAGGCTTTAGCTACTTCAATATGTGCACCAATATAAGCAAAAGCTTTTTTATCATAAGGCAGTAATTTATCAACTTCACTGGCTTTAGCTAGAATCTTGATATCGAAAAACTCATTCCAATAATCATCAGCCAAGCCAATAACTTTATGCCAAAAATCAACAGGTTGGTAATAAATCAACGTTGGTTTATCTGTGCCATTGACCAGTAACCAGCAATTAGCTACATCAACTAATGGCAACCATGCTTTAAAGTGTGGGTTCACACGAAAGGGATAACTGTTGTCGTCTAAGAATGCTTTAATTTCTTGACCAGAGTGAATGACTAAACCTTCAAGATTCTCTCTTGTTAAAACAGCTTTAGTTCGTTTTTGTAACTCAGCTACATGAGCTGGGTATTGACTAGCTAGTGTATTCATCTGGTAACTCTCTAAATTTACTTGGTATATTATTATATCGCGTTTAGCACCGTATGATAATGCCTAGTGCGGTGATATTAATTTATGTTCATCGCTATAATTTGATCAAATAAAGAAGCGTCTTGACCCACTTTATGTTGGTAGATTTGCTGATAAGCTAACACACTTTTTACATATTCTCGTGTCTCTTTAAACGGAATGGTTTCAATCCAAACATCTGCCGGCAATGACTCTGCGTCCTTTAACCAACTTTTCACTCGATAAGGTCCTGCGTTATAAGCCGCAGTTGCAAGTACCTGATTACCATCATGTCGATCAAGTAAATTACGCAAATATTTAGTGCCTAACTTAATATTATTTTTAGCTTGAAATAAATAGCGATTAGAAATTGTTTTTCGTGCTAACTGTTTTGCTGTGCCTGGCATGATTTGCATTAAACCTTTTGCCCCAGCAGGTGAATTAGCATCAGGCATGAATGAGCTTTCACGGCGAGTAATAGCAAACGCCCATGCGGGGTTAATTTTTTGATCACCAGCATACTGTTTAATGTCATTTGAGAAGCCAAGTGGAAAACGTAAATTAACATCATTGAGGTAGCCAACTTTAGCTAAAGTAAATATAGCCCTGTCATACCAATGCATTTCATTAGCAACTTTAGAAGCAACTAATTTATCGCGATCATTGAGTTTTGATAACCAATAATTCCATTCGAGGCGAGCGTGATGAAAACGACCGATAGCAAACAACTCAAAAGCCCTTTTTGCTGCTGGGTTTTTAATTATTAAGGCTTTCTCTTCAGCACTAACAACAAGGGGTATATTTTGAAAATTAGCGGGTTTTTTTAAATAGCTAGCGGCTAAAAAACCGTAATAATGTCGACTTTGGGCAAGTTCAGTTAATAGTTTATTACCCTCTTCAAGCTGATCAGTTGCTAATAAACTACGACTATACCAGTATCGCCATTGTAGGCTCTGTTGAGCTGTTTTAGGTAATTTAAGTAGCTTTTTTTCTATATTTTTCCAATTTTGATCTCGCAATGCATCGGTTATATACCATTGTGTTAAATTACCACTAAACAATTTATCGTCTACTTTTGCTAACCAATCACCAGCATCGACATGATTTTTACTGGCTAATGCTAAAGCAAACTTTAAAGTTATTTGTTGTTGTTGTTGAACAGAAAAAGGTAACAACGCCTGCGCTAATTTATAGGTATCAAGTGCCTGCTCTGGCGCACGCCATATCAAGCGTTTTAATCCATAAGTTACTATCGCAGTTTCTCTCTTTGTTTTGTTTTTAAATTTTGATAAACGCTTAACATATGAAGGATCACGTCTTACTTTATGCCAAAGCTCTGCTAAATATTGCTCATTTTTCGGTAATAATAAGGTCAAATAAGGAATTAAAGTATGCTTACCGCCATCTGCTGCTAATAAGATACGCTGCCAGATGATATCGTTTGTCCTATACCCTGCTTGTTGCCATTGCTTAAACAAAGGATCACAAACTTTAGGTTGTGACTTACCCACGACCCAAAGCAACGTTACTTTTGGCAGGATTTTGGATGGTGCAACACCGCTTTGTAATTGAAAGCGATAGTATTGACAGGTTAACTCAGCGTCATTGGTCGCTTTAAAGAAATTTTGAAAAAGTACGGGTTTATTACGTTTAGCCAAATAGCTTAACCATTTTTTTCTTAATGGCCAATCTAGTGGACTACTACGATACTCTTTTAAGAAATTAGTTATTTCAGGGGCGGATGATAACGTCATTTTATGCATTAAACGTTTTTGATCTAAATAAGGCTGTAAAGGGTAATAGTGCAACTGCTTATACAAATTTTGATAAGTCGTAGAGTTATTGTTCCATACTTGTTTTTCTGCTTGTAAAAATGTTTTTCGCTGCAGGTTATCGCTACTAGCGAACGTCGGTGCACTTGCCAATATCACGCTGAATAAAATGGTTTTGATAAATCGGAAACTACCTAATGGCATTTGATGACCTTTGAGAAATAAGCATGATATCAATTATTCACTCCTACCGTGACAAAGCAAGTCTATTCCGCATAATTATTGGCTTAATTGTAAGTATTTGCACCGATAGCGGTTACTGAAAACATAATAGTTAATTAATAAGGCTAAATTCTCAATAGATTATGGTTGCGTCATTACAAATAGGCTTTAAAATTGGCGCCAATTAATGATTCTTTAGCGAAGTGACTAATGACCACGAATTCTTTACCTGATACAGACCACCAATTAGATGCTATTGGACTTCGCTGTCCAGAGCCTGTAATGATGCTTCGTCTAAAAATTCGTAAAATGATAACGGGTGAAACGTTATTAGTGAATGCTGACGACCCGTCAACGGCAAGAGATATTCCAAGTTTTTGTCGCTTTATGGAACATCAACTTATCTATCAACAAACAGAGACTATGCCCTTTAAATATGTCATTAAAAAAGGTTTATAATCACTTCGTAAATCGTTTTTTTTTATGCTTTTTGACCAATGAGTGTCGTTGAATGATGTCATAGAAAAATCAAATATACCTAAATCTAGACAGACATCGGATTCACTATAAATGGTCATGTGGTTATTTCTTCTGTTAATGAAAAATAACCACATGACTATTTGTTATTCCATTAAATAACAAATATTAATTAACGTTATAAACTTCTGTTCTATTTCGGCCCAACTCTTTCGCTTTGTATACCGCAGTATCTGCTTGAAAAAATAAATCTATAAATGAAATTTTCTCCGCAGAAATGCTTGCACCAATACTGACAGTTAACCCTTTATCACCAACATTAATTTTAGCAATTAACTTATGTAATCTATCGCAGAGCACTAACATATCGCTTCTATTAGTGTCTTGTAACATAATCAAAAATTCTTCTCCGCCAAATCGAGAAATAAGATCTGTTTGTCGACCAAACACCTTTAACAACTGGCCAAGCTCTTTTAATACTCGATCTCCTTCTAAATGACCGAACCGATCATTTATTCTTTTAAAGTAATCAATATCTAGCATTAACAACCCTACAGATTGTTGAGATCTAAAAGATTTTTCAAGTACTAGAGAACTTCTATACTTCATCTCTCTTCTATTTAGCAATTGTGTTAAGTCATCAGTTGAGGCAAGCGATTTGAGCTTTTTCGCTTGCTCCTGGAGTGTTTCTCTGGTTTTTATTAATTCGTCGTAAAGTTTATCTCGTTTAGATGAATTGAAAAAACTCCAGTAAATACAACCATCATCACCGGCACTAGCATTAACGGTTACCGGAATACGCTTACCTTTAGCATTAAATATTATCAGTTGCATTTCTTGACATATTTTTTCATGCAAAAGCATTGGAACTAAATAACTTTGAAAAAATATTCGAGACGATTGTGTAAATATGCCGTCGGCATTTTTACCAATCAATTCATCCGGCTTCCATAATAATTCGCTGGTAAAGTACGAATTCACATAAGTAATAATACGTGAGGCATCAGTGACTAAAGCACCTGATGGAAAGCTATCTAGGAATTGCTTAGATTCCTTATGGCTATCGAGTTGATTACTTTTCATATTAGTTATTTTGTATACTCTATTATCGAACTCACAACAGCGTCAGGATGAGTCATATGTAAACAATGACCGTCAGCTACTATAACGTTAAGCTCACTATCAACTATTTCACCTGCTATAAACTCACCTACTGTCGTTGCAGCTAAAGCATCATTATCACTTTGTAAAATCAGCGTCGGATGATTAATATCTTTTAAAAGGTACCTATAATCTGATAAAAATGTTGCTGCAGCAAAGTTTTTTGCAATAACGGGGTCTGTAGAACAAAAACTTCCTGATAATTCACCGATCAGTTCATCAGAGTTTGTAGTTCCCATCACTAACGGTGCTAAATAGTTAGCCCAGCCAATATAATTTTTATCCATTAAGTTAAGCAGTTCATGTAAATCTTCTTTTTCAAAGCCGCCAAAGTAATCAGGTGGAACATTTAAAAAACATGGTGATGGACAGATCATTATTAACTTAGAAAATAATGTTGGTTTTTCGATAGCAGCAATAGCACCGATAATACTGCTAACCGAATGCCCTATAAAAATAGCATCCGTTAATTGTAAGGCTTCACATATTTCAATAATATCTTCAGCATACCCTTCCAGTTTACCGTAACGTGTTTGATCATATTGAGATATGTCTGAAGCACCTGAACCAACATAATCAAATAGGATAAGAGTAAAGTGCTTTGCTAATTCAGGAGTGATAAAACGCCACATGTTTTGATCGCAACCAAAGCCATGTGCGATAAATAACGTTCGATCTCCTTTTCCTAATATTTTTACATTATTCCTAATCAGTACATCACTTGAATTCAGCATGCTAGGTTATTCCTTTTATTGTGTTCTTGACACTTAATTCAAGCACTCAATATTATTTACAATTAATCAAAATAATTAAACTCATATGAACCATCTATATTATTGAAAATATTATCTGGATGTCTAATTTTTTCAATATCTTAAATTTACTGGTTACATTAATTTCATCGTAACTTTTTAGCGCTATGTTGGTCAATATAAGTGAATCTCTATTTATCTAATTAACTTCTTTTATTAAGCGCCATTTTTATCAAAAAAAAAGGAATGCTATAGCATTCCTTTATTATCTATAAAAACAATATTGATACTATTGCAATAACGAAATATCGGCTATAGCAAAGAAGCTGTTACGAATTTCATTTAGTAACGTTAATCGATTGGTTTTAACTTGTTCATCATCTGCCATTACCATGACATTATCAAAAAAGTTATCTATCGGTTGCTTCAACGCCGCTAGTTCGGTTAGAGCATTTTGATAATCTTTAGCCAACATTAACGGAGCTATTTTGGTTTTAACCACTGAAAAAGCTGAAGCGAGTTCAGCCTCAGCAGTTTCTGTTGCTAAATTAAGATCAAAAGCTTCGAACAATTCACCTTTAAATTTAACTAGGATATTACCAACACGTTTATTTGCTGCGGCTAACGTTGTAGCTTCTGCTAACGTTTTAAAATGCGTCACTGCATTAATGCGTTTATCAAAATCTAAAGGAGCTGATGGTGCATTAGCTAAAACCGCTTGTATAACATCTATGGCAATATTTTGATCTTGATAGTAAGCACGATAGCGCCCAAAAACAAACTCAAGCACTTGTTTAATAACATCTTGGTTCGATAGTTTATTTTGATAAAGCTCAACACTTTTAGCAATTAAATCTGCAATATCTAAGTTAAGGTTTTTCTCAATGATAATACGAATTAAACCAATAGCCGCACGACGAAGTGCAAATGGGTCTTTGTCACCTTTAGGTGCTTGGTTAATACCGAAGATACCTACTAAAGTATCGACTTTATCAGCAATAGCTACAGCGCAACCTATCGTTTGCTCAGGTAAAGCGTCACCAGCGAAACGAGGACGATATTGATCTTCTAATGCTTGTGCTACTGCAGCAGGCTCGCCATCATGTTGGGCATAATATTTCCCCATAGTGCCTTGCACCTGTGGAAATTCAAGCACCATATCTGACATTAAATCTGTTTTACTTAATAGACCCGCACGATAAGCCATCGCTTTATCATCGCCAATTTGTTCAGCAACAAATTCACTTAAACTCGCTATACGTTCAGATTTTGCTTTAACTGTACCAAGTTGTTTTTGAAACAAAACTGACTCCAAACTTTGCAATCTTGATTCAAGTGTTTGTTTTTTATCTGTTTTAAAGAAAAACTCAGCGTCAGCCAAACGTGGACGAATAACTTTTTCATTACCTTTGATAACTTGGCTTGGATCTTTACTTTCAATATTTGAAACAAATATGAATTTATTCAACAAGTTACCTTCAGTATCAGTAACAGGGAAGTATTTTTGATGATCTTTCATCGAATAAATTAATGGCTCAGCAGGAACATTCAAAAATGCTTCATCAAAGCTACCAACAAGCACTACAGGCCATTCAACAAGTGAAGTCACTTCTTCTAGTAATTCTTCATCTGGTAAGGCAATACCACCAATCTCTTTTGCTGCAACGTTAATTTGCTGCAAAATAGTTGCTTTACGAGCTTGATGATCAACCATAACATAAGCTGATTTAAGAACACTTTCATAGTCATTAGCATGTGCTAAAGCCACTAAACCTTCATGATGAAAGCGATGACCTGTCACTAAGTTATTAGACTTAATATTTAACGACTCACCAGCAATAACACTAGAGCCATACATTAACGTTAACGTATGCACAGGACGAATAAATTGTGTTCTACCTGAGCCCCAACGCATAGGTTTTGGGATCGGTAATTTTGCTAAGGCATTATTAACCATGGCAGGTATTAGCTGTTCAATATGCTTACCTTGCTCAACAGTTTTATAAAGTAACCATTCACCTTTATCTGTTACTAAGCGTTCTGCTTCAGCAACAGTGATACCATTTGAGCGTGCCCATCCTTCTGCTGCTTTACTTGCATTACCGTCAGCATCAAATGCTACATTGGTAGCTGGTCCACGTTTCTCAATTGCTTTATCAGCTTGTGTTGAAATTAAGTTTTCAACTTTTACAGCCAGTCTTCTTGGCGTTGCAAACCACTGAATATCTGAGTAAGTGAGTTTTGCATCATCTAACTGCAATTTAATTTGTTGGTAGAACGTTGTTGCTAAAGTTTGTAAAGACTTCGGTGGTAACTCTTCAGTACCGAGTTCTATTAGGAGTGTTTCTGTCGTCATTATGATTGCCCCTCAGCTGAAGTGTCATTGGCTAAGTTATTTTTACAAAGAGGAAAGCCGAGCTCTTCTCGTTTGGCATAGTATGCTTCGGCACAGGCTTTTGATAATGTTCTAACACGTAGAATATAACGTTGACGCTCAGTTACTGATATTGCATGACGAGCATCAAGTAAGTTAAAAGCATGAGACGCTTTCATTACCTGTTCATATGCTGGTAATGCTAAACCTGCTTCAATAAGCTTTTCACTATCTTTTTCGCATTGGTCAAAGCTTTTAAACAAGGCATCAACATCAGCATACTCAAAATTATAAGTTGATTGTTCAACTTCATTTTGATGAAAAACATCACCATACAATACTTTACCCATTGGACCATCGGTCCACACTAGGTCATAAATACTATCAACATTTTGGATATACATGGCTAAACGCTCTAAGCCATAAGTAATTTCACCGGTAACAGGTGCACACTCTAATCCACCGACTTGCTGAAAGTAAGTAAACTGTGATACTTCCATACCATTTAACCAGATCTCCCAGCCTAAACCCCACGCACCTAGCGTTGGTGATTCCCAGTTATCTTCAACAAAACGGATATCATGTACAAGCGTATCAATGCCCATTTCTTTTAATGAATTAAGGTAGAGCTCTTGTATATTATCAGGTGATGGTTTTAGCATGACTTGAAACTGATAGTAGTGTTGTAAGCGGTTAGGGTTTTCGCCGTAACGACCATCTGTTGGACGACGACATGGTTGAACATAAGCACTACTCATTGGCTCTGGACCAATAGAGCGTAAAAATGTCATCGGGTGAAATGTACCTGCCCCAACTTCTAAATCTAAAGGCTGAACGATGACACAGCCCTGGCGTGACCAATAATCTTGCAACTGCAATATTAGCCCTTGAAAGGTCTTTACATTAAAAGTACTCATAACAATCCGAATCTATGGTTATAGTGTAATAAATAAGGCTAATTATACCGTTTGTCGCTTTATTAGCCTAGTGCCCTTGCTTAGATGTTTAAAGTTTATCACTCAAAAATACAAGGTTAGAAACAAAAAATGCCCGATCTGATGATCGGGCATTTTTATTTTTACAATTTAAAGGCTAGACATCTAAGTTAGCTACTTTAAGTGCATTCTCTTCAATGAAGTGTCTGCGTGGTTCAACATGATCACCCATTAAGGTCGTAAATAATTGATCGGCAGCAATAGCATCTTCAATAGTGACTTGTAGCATTCTACGTGTTTCTGGGTCCATGGTGGTTTCCCATAATTGGCTAGGATTCATTTCGCCTAGTCCTTTATAACGTTGAATATATTGACCACGTTTTGATTCAGCCATCAACCAATTTAAAGCTTCTTCAAACTCTGTAATTGGTTTGATTTTTTCGCCACGTTTAACGTAAGCACCTTCTTCCATTAAACCATTTACTGCTTTATTTAGATTTTGAATGTTTTCAAATTCTTTCGAATCAAAAAATTCATAATCACAGTCATAAACCGTATCAATACCATGTTTACGGACATTAAAGCTTGGGTAATAAACATTGCGCTCTTGGTCTTGCTTAACTTCAACGGTATAAATAGAACCGTTACCATCTTGATCTGATAGTTGCTTAAGAAGATTAGCTGTCCAAGACTCAACTTTGTCTTTATTTTTAAAATCTTCAGTAGAAATGATATCGCCGTAAATCATTTTTTCTAAGATGTCTGCTGGAATTAAACGAGATACACGTTTAATCGTTTCATGCGTTTTGCGGAACTGTTTAACTAAGTTTTCTAAAGCTAGCCCTGATATTGCTGGTGCTGATTCATTTACATGCACTTCTGCATTTTCTAATGCAAGTGTAGTTAAGTACTCAGTTAGGCCTTCATCATCTTTAATATAACGCTCTTGTTTACCTTTTTTCACTTTATAAAGTGGTGGTTGAGCAATATATATATATCCTCTTTCCATTATTTCAGGCATTTGACGATAGAAAAATGTTAATAGTAATGTACGAATGTGAGAACCATCGACATCGGCATCGGTCATGATGATGATACTGTGGTAACGTAATTTCTCAGGATTATATTCGTCACGGCCAATACCACAACCTAAGGCTGTGATTAATGTGCCAACTTCTTGCGAAGATATCATCTTATCGAAACGTGCTTTTTCTACGTTAAGAATTTTACCTTTCAGTGGCAAGATGGCTTGGTTTTTACGATTTCTTCCCTGCTTGGCAGAACCACCAGCAGAGTCCCCTTCCACAATATAGAGTTCAGATAGTGCAGGATCTTTTTCCTGACAATCGGCTAATTTACCCGGTAAACCTGCAATATCAAGTACACCTTTACGGCGGGTCATTTCTCTAGCTTTACGAGCAGCTTCACGCGCACGTGCAGCATCAACAATTTTCATAATGATAGTACGGGCAACAGATGGTTTCTCTAATAGGTACTCACCTAATTTTTCGCCCATTGCTTGCTCTACAGCCGTTTTAACTTCTGATGAGACTAACTTATCTTTTGTTTGAGAAGAGAATTTAGGGTCAGGTACTTTAACCGAAATTACAGCAGTTAAACCTTCACGAGCATCATCACCTGACGCACTAGTTTCAGTACTGCCACCTTTTTTAGTCTTATTTAAACCTTCTTTAACCATGTAGCTATTAAGCGTACGAGTTAAAGCTGTTCTAAAACCACTTAAATGAGTACCACCATCACGTTGTGGAATATTGTTAGTAAAACAATGGATGCTTTCTTGGAAGCCATCATTCCATTGCATTGCTACTTCAACAATAATGCCATCTTCACGTTCAAGATCGAAATAGAATATTTCTTCATTAACGGGAGTTTTATTTGTATTTAAATAGTCAACAAAGGCTTGTATACCACCATCAAAGTGAAAGTGATCTTCTTTACCTGCTTCACGTTCATCAATAAGTCTGATAGAAACACCAGAGTTTAAGAATGATAGTTCACGAATTCTTTTTACGAGTAAGTCGTAGTGAAATAAAACATCTGTAAAGGTATCTTCGCTTGGCCAAAATCTAACTTCTGTGCCCGTTTTATCACTTTCGCCAACCACCTTTAAAGGCTCTGCTGGAACACCATGATGATAAAACTGTTCGAATAACTTACCGTCTCTGCGAATATTAAGTTTCAACTTGTAACTCAATGCATTTACTACAGATATACCAACACCGTGTAAACCACCTGAAACTTTATAGCCAGAGTCTTCACCACCAAATTTACCACCAGCATGAAGTACTGTCATGATAACTTCAGCTGCAGAAATACCTTCTTCAGGGTGAATTTCTGTTGGAATTCCACGACCGTCATCTCTAACAGATACAGAACCATCTATGTGAATTTTAACAATAATATCACTACAGTGACCTGCAAGAGCTTCATCAATTGAGTTATCCAATACCTCAAATACCATGTGATGAAGGCCAGTGCCATCATCGGTATCACCTATATACATCCCTGGTCTTTTGCGAACTGCATCTAAGCCTTTAAGTACTTTTATACTTGCCGAGTCATATTCATTTTCTATTGTCATAGCTTCTAGCCTACTCACTCATTACTGATAGTTTGCCATGTTTCACGTGAAACATTTTATAGTTTTCTTTCTGTGGAACAAGTTGCTCCACTGCTGTCTTATCAATTGCGGTTACAATAACCTGACATTCAATAGCTGCTATAGCATTATTCAATAACGCTCTAGAATGAATATCTAGTTCTGCACCTACATCATCAATTAATAAAATTGGTTTTACTAAGTTAACTCTTTCGATTAATTTTGCTTGTGCAAAAGTTAACGCTAGTAAAAACAACTTTTGTTGGCCTCTTGATAATTGATTATCTATTGAAGCACCGTTCAATAAAAATCTAACATCAAATTTTTGAGCACCAAATAAACTATACCCATTTGATAATTCTTTTTCATGATATTGTTGTAAAACATCAATTAGATTTTTTTTACTATTCCAACCCTGCAAATACTGAATAACAATATCATTGGATACTGAAGGTAACATTATTTCAAGCCAAAAACTTAACTCTTTAGTCAACTCTTCAACATATGCTGCCCTAAGATCTGCTATTACTTGTGAGCTATCAGCAAAAACTTCTGTCCAATAATTTAACGTGCTACCAGTTGTTTTACTACGCAAGCAAGCATTACGTTGTTTCAGTATTCGAGAAAACTCTTTCCAGTGATCTGAAAATGAATGTTTCACGTGAAACAAACCCAAATCAATAAATCGTCTTCTTTGTTTTGGGCCACCAAAAAATATTTTGAAACTTTCGGGTGTTATAACCTGTACTGCTATATTTTTAGCTAATACAGAAAATTTATTCTGTTTTTCGCCATTGATTCTAATTTCAGTATTTGCAGCGCTATGTCCATTAAAAAGTTTACGAACGCCCATTTGGCAATCTTTATTACTTTTAGCGCTAACCGTAAAGCTACTCTTATTATGCTGTAGTAAATTTTCAACTTTAGAACTACGGAATGACTTACCATGTCCTAAATAAAATATTGCTTCTAATAAACTACTTTTACCACTGCCATTATCCCCAATGATAAAATTTAAATCTTCGTGTAACTCTACCGATACGTTTTCTAAGTTTCGTAAGTCTTGAACAATAAGTTTACCAATACTCATTAAAGACGCATTGGCATAACAACGTACAAGGCTTCTCCTGACTCTCCGCCTTCAATAACAACACTACTGTTAGCATCAGCTAGGGTAAATTTAACATCCGTCTCTTTAATCGCATTTAGAACATCTAAGACATAGCTAACATTAAAACCAATTTCAACTTCTTCATAGGGAAAGTCAATTTCGATAACTTCTTCAGCTTGTTCTTGCTCAGGGTTATTAGCTGTGATCTTTAACTCTGTTTGACCAAAGTTGAGACGAACCCCTTTAAATTTTTCATTCGATAAAATAGATGCGCGCGACAAAACTTGTCGTAATTCGTCTTTATTAGCATTTAGAATTTTATCGCCATTGCGCGGTAACACTCGACGATAGTCAGGGAAGCGACCATCAACAAGCTTACTAGTAAATGAAAACTCATTATCAATAATACGAACATGATTAGAGCCTAGAAATACTTGCACTGGTTCGTCTACAGGATCCAATAGTCTAATTATTTCTAAAATACCTTTACGTGGCACTATTACCTGACGAGCTGGTAATTCAAGTTCTTGGTTAGAAATTTTACAAATAGCTAATCGATGACCGTCTGTCGCCACTGAGCGAATTTCATGGCCTTCTGTTTCAATTGACATTCCGTTTAAATAATAACGAACATCTTGGTTAGCCATAGAAAAATGTGTACTTTCAATTAAACGGAGTAATTCAGACTTTAATAGTTTGAATTCAACATCGCCCTTCCATTCTTCAATATTTGGAAAATCACTGGCAGGTAAAGTTGAAAGCGAATATTTACTACGACCTGTACTAATTTTAATAACATCGTTGTCTGATTCAAAGGTAAGCATAGAATCGTCTGGCAAACTTTTACAAATATCAAGTAGTTTACGAGCAGGAATTGTAACCTTGCCGTCTTCTGCATGATTATCTACAGCTGCATAAGCCACCATCTCTAACTCTAAATCAGTAGCTGTTAATGTAAGTGACTGCCCACTAACATCAAAAAGTATATTACTTAAAATAGGTAAAGTACTCTTTCGTTCTACAGCACCAGAAACCAATAACAAAGGTTTCAATAATAATTCTCTATTCAATGAAAATTTCATTTCTGACTCGCTTTTAACTTACTTATTATTATGATGACAATGTTCTGGTTAAATTTGAATAATCTTCTTTAATATCGTGAGATTCTTCACGTAAAGCTTTTACCTTACGACAAGCATGTAAAACTGTCGTATGGTCTCGACCACCGAATGCATCACCAATCTCAGGTAAACTATGATTAGTTAACTCTTTAGATAATGCCATTGCAATTTGACGAGGTCTAGCAACTGAGCGATTTCGTCGTTTAGAAAGTAAATCAGCTACTTTAATTTTATAATATTCTGCCACGGTACGTTGGATGTTATCAATAGTGACCAATTTATCTTGCAACGCTAATAAATCACGTAAAGCCTCTCGAACAAAATCAATGGTAATCGCACGGCCTGTAAAATTGGCATTTGCAATGACCCTATTCAAAGCGCCTTCCAATTCTCGGACATTTGAGCGCAAACGTTTAGCGATAAAAAAGGCGACTTCATCAGCTAAATTAATGTGACTTTCTTGTGCTTTTCGTTTCAAAATAGCAACACGAGTTTCTAATTCTGGCGGTTCAATGGCAATAGTTAAGCCCCAGCCAAAACGTGATTTTAAACGATCTTCAACATCTACCTCTTTAGGGTAACGATCACTTGTTAAAATGATTTGTTGATTACCTTCAAGTAACGCATTGAAAGTATGGAAAAATTCTTCTTGTGTTCGATCTTTACCTGCAAAAAATTGAATATCATCAATCAGAAGTGCATCAACTGAGCGATAGTATTGCTTGAATTTTTCCATGGCATTATTTTGTAAAGCACGCACCATATCTTGTACAAAACGCTCAGAGTGCATATAAGCTATTTTTGCATTCGGTTTATTCAGTAAAATACCGTTACCTACAGCATGCAATAAATGTGTTTTACCTAAGCCGGTTCCACCGTAAATAAATAACGGGTTATAAGCTGCACCAGGGTTATCAGCGACTTGTGATGCTGCTGCACGGGCCAATTGGTTTGATTTACCTTCAACGAAATTATCAAAAGTATATTTAACTCTTACATTTGTTGTTTTTGGTAAATTACTTTCTGGCGCTACAGTATCTTTATTTGCTGGTCTTATATTAGGCTGTAATTGACTAATACTATTTTGGATGTTTGCTTTTTGTGCAGGAATACTACCTACGTCAAAACGTAATAATGGTGGGTTAGCACTGTCTTGCATACCAACAAGCTCGTTAATACGATTGACATATTTGTCTCTAACCCAATCCAAAACAAATCTATTTGGCGCATATAACGTCATAATATTATCTGTGATTACGCACTGAAGTGGTCGTATCCACATACTAAATTGTTGTGCGGGTAATTCTTCTTGTAGAACAGACAAACATTTTTGCCAAAGTGAATGATCCAACAACCAACTCCTGATAAATACTATGCGTAGAGTTATTTATAGCAACGAATAAATAGCGCTATAAAAACAAATATAGTAAAAAATTAATTTTTATAATTAGTCTATTATCACTATAGTTATCCACAACATCAATATTGACTTTTAAATAAAAGCCTTTTATTTGTAGTTATTTTTCTTAAACTCAATAAAAGCAGGCATTTCAACTATTTTTAACAATAAAATAATGCTAAAAAACTTTCAATATACGATTTAATTATGAAGAATAAATTCTACTTTTATCATCAAATAAAAACAGAATTGTTATGAAACTGTGGATATTTATTAGATCAGGACGATCCATAAACGATCTTTTAAAAATAGGTGAAGAATAAGCATTGACAAAGTTTGCTTCTCTATATAGAATTTCGCCTCATTTTTAGACCCAGTGTGCTCATGAAGGCTGTTTTGCCAGGGCAACAACAACAGACGGATTAGCGTAATGAAAAGAACATTTCAACCTAGTGTATTAAAGCGTA
>JBAROR010000100.1:0-1968 GCA_049642265.1 Cognaticolwellia sp.
GCATCTAGTTTTGCTCCTAATGATGCCCCTACAGGTGCGAATAATACCGTTAGCGGTACAATACAAGCGAAGCCAAATAGATTGACCAAGCCAAATGTACCCGCTGGAGCATCTGTTGGCGTACTCCCCAATATCAACATTGTTAGCGCACCTGGTAACGAAATAATTAACCCTATTGCCGCAGCTGTGCCAATGGCCTTGTGGGCGGGATAGTTATATAGAGTGAGTAGGGGAACCGAAATAGTGCCGCCGCCGATGCCCACCATAGAACTAAAAAAACCAATGGATGCGCCCATAACGCTTTGTCCTGTATCAGGCAGTTTTTGATACAGCGCTGACTTCCCCGTTCTGAACAGCATATTTAGTGCTGATAAAACCGCTATCGCCCCAAACAACATAGTAAGCATACTACCTTCAACGCGAGTGACTAACCAACTACCCAGTAATACACCTATCAGAATAAATGCAGCCCAACGTTTAAGAAGGTTAAAATCCACATTACCTTTTTGATTGTGAGAACGAATTGAACTAATAGACGTTGGCACTATAGTGGCCAAAGAGGTTGCTGTCGCAACTAGCATCGCAGATTCAGGCGATACCCCAAAGCTCTGGAACAAAAAAAACAACACAGGTACGATTACAATCCCACCGCCTACGCCTAGCAAGCCGGCTAAAATGCCTGCAAATACACCCGTGGCAATGAGTGCCAACAAAGTAGATATATTATTTGTTATAAATTCAATGATATTCATTAACTACTACTTCTATTTATGATCACAATAAAGACCTTTCAGTCAGTTTACGAGGGTAATTACAGCCTCCATTTTTAGGTGTTAAGTAAAACAACCACGCTACAAACTCAGTTCTAGCAAAATCTAAGGTAACGTATTGTTGTAATTAGTTATTCCTATCTTAATAGTAAATAAACTTGTTTGATTGATACAATGATATAATTTCATCAATCAATGAATTTCGATCATCATTAAATCTGAATTAAAGATAGGAGTTAACTTGTGTTGGAAAGGATCCATTTAGAAATACTAAACGCAATAAAAGAACATGGAACCCTAACTAAAGCGGCAAATTCGTTGCACTTATCACAATCTGCATTAAGTCACAGTATCAAAAAATTAGAAGGCCAAGTTGCTACGCCGATATGGAAAAAAGACGGTCGAAACTTGCGCCTGACAGCTGCTGGAGAACATATTCAAACGCTTGCTAATAGAGTATTGCCTCAGTTTTCACACACTGAATTATTACTGAATCAGATTGCAAAAGGTCAAATGGGGTCGCTACGAATTGGAATGGAGTGCCACCCTTGTTATCAATGGCTACTTAGAGTAATTCAGCCATATTTAGAGCAGTGGCCAGACATCGATATTGACGTAAAGCAGGAGTTTCAGTTTGGCGCTTTAGGTGCATTACTTAGCTACGAAATAGATGTACTTATTACACCAGATCCGCTTTTTAAACCTAAAATAGATTATATACCTGTTTTTGACTACGAACATAGACTCGTAGTTTCCGCGTCTCACAAACTTGCAAAGCAAGACTTTGTATTACCCGAGCAGCTAAGCGAAGAAGTGTTGTTTAGTTATCCTGTTGAGCCACTGAGGCTCGATATTTTTAGTCAATTTCTTAATCCAGCAAAGTGTTCAGTAAAGAAACACAAAAACATTGAAACAACAGAAATCATGCTACAAATGGTCGCTGCTGGCCGAGGAGTTTGTGCCTTGCCGGGCTGGCTAGTAGATGAGTATTCAAAATCAATGCCTATCAAGAGTCTTCGTTTTGGAGAGAAAGGGATTGATAAACAAATCTTTGTAGGTATTCGCAACGACGAACAGCATATTGACTACTTAAATGATTTTATTACTCAAGCTAAAAAAACAAAATGATCAATTAGTTTATCGAGCTGTTGCTTTAATTGGGGCCTGTTTTATCTCGTTTAATGACTTTAATAAATCC
>JBAROR010000102.1:0-22642 GCA_049642265.1 Cognaticolwellia sp.
GAAGATTCAAACTTAACTTTAAAACGTTAAGTTAACCAATCCAGCCTAAACTGAAAGAGATAACTCATTAAAACAACCTCTTCGACTTGTCCCGAAGAAGTGGAGCGCATTTTAGAGATTTCTCGCCATACGTCAACACCTAAAAGCCATTTAATTACGAATAAGTGTTTGTTTGCTTTTTTATTGAACTAATCGATTAATTTAAAGACTAATCTGTAGGTCGTTAATCTAATATCGATTAACATTTTTCCCTAAATTCTATTTTCATGTATAAAAACACAGGAGATATAAAGCTATTTATACTCTATATTGTTTTTCACATAAAAATAATAAAAACTCAAATAACGTGGTTCCATCACGATGTTTGTATAAAAGAGCATAACAAATGAAAAAACTTATCATCTTGTTAATGCTTGCTGGCATTAGTAGTACAGCTATGGCAAAGGATGTTGCCGAATATAGACAGGAACGTTTAATTGCTAAGATATTACACCAACAAGTAAAGAAGCAAAGAACAGTTCAAAGCAGTGTACATTCAATACTTTCACGATACCCTGAGAAAGTTGATGTAGTTATGGCCGTAGCGTTTGAACGTTATCCAGAAGCTTACCGTCAAATTATGTTGGGTGCCTTATCAGCACAACCTGTATTAGCTTGCGATGTTATAGAAAATGCTATTAAAGCTAATGTAGCACCTAGCAGCGAATTGGTTGAAATAGCGATAACTGCAGAACCAGCATATGCTCAAGAAATTGTTAATACTGCTGTTCGGTTCAACCCAAGCGAAATCGAAAACATTGTTCGTGTCGCAATAAGAACAGAACCTTACGATACGAGTAATATTGTTAACAATACAGCGTCTAATTACCCAAGTGAGATGCTTAATATTCTCACTGCTGCTATAACAGCTATTCCAGAACAGGCCACTAATATTGTAAAAGAGATACTTTCGTTATTTCCTGGTCAAGCAGATACTGTTGTAACTACCGCAGTTCATCAAAGTACAGATAGCCATAATCAGGGCATTGTTAATGCAGCTATCGATTCAGGCTTTGATAAAAATTCAGCCATTGCTGCTGCAATAGCTGGTGGTGCTAAGAAAGAAACCTTAGCTAAATTGGATAACTAACTCCAAACAAAGATCCAAAAAAAAGCCCAGCATTGTGTCTGGGCTTTTTATTTCATTATTTTTATTTCATTACATGATGTAAGTTAAACGGACTTAAGCTTGTTCTCGCTCAATAGCTCTATATGCAATGTCTGTACGATACTCAACACCCTGCCACGAAACTTGCTGTAATAGTTCGTATGCTGCTTGTTGTGCTTGAGTCACATTATTACCTAATGCTGTGGCGCATAAAACACGGCCACCTGCAGTAACAATTGCCCCTTCTTTTTCAGCCGTACCAGCATGAAATATTTTTCGGTCTGCCGAATGGTTGGTTTCTAGACCTGAAATAACATCGCCTTTAGGATAGCTTGCAGGATAACCCGCAGCGGCCAATACGACACCAACAGCAGGACGAGGATCGAAATCGATACTCGCTTTATCTAACTCACCACGGCATGCCATTAAGCATAACTCAACAATGTCAGATTTTAAGCGCATCATAATAGGCTGAGTTTCTGGATCACCAAAACGACAATTGTATTCAATTACTTTTGGTGTGCCATCGCTATCGATCATTAAACCGGCATATAAAAAGCCTGTATATGGTGCACCTTCTTTTGCCATACCTTCGACGGTAGGCATAATAACTTCATTCATTGCACGTTGATGAATCTCAGGGGTTACGACTGGTGCTGGAGAATACGCGCCCATGCCACCGGTGTTTGGCCCTTGATCGCCATTATATGCACGTTTATGATCTTGGCTAGTTGCAAACGCTAAAACATTTTTACCGTCTACCATTACGATAAAGCTAGCTTCTTCACCTTCTAGAAATTCTTCAATAACGACGCGATGGCCAGCATCACCAAAAGCATTGCCAGCTAACATATCTTTGATTGCATCTTCTGCTTCTTCGATTGTCATCGCTACAATAACACCTTTACCTGCAGCTAAGCCGTCGGCTTTCACTACAATAGGGGCACCTTGCTCTCGAACATAAGCAAGTGCAGGCTCAATTTCGGTAAAGTTCTGATATGCACCACTTGGAATATTATGTCTTGCTAAGAAATCTTTAGTAAATGCTTTAGAGCCTTCAAGCTGCGCTGCTTTAGCGCTTGGACCAAAAATCATCAGCCCTTCTGCTTGAAAAGCATCGACAACACCATCAACTAATGGCTGCTCTGGACCGACAATAGTCAACGCTATCTCATTGCTTTTAGCAAAACTAACCAATGCGGGTATATCGCTAACATTAAGCGCAATATTTTCTAGTTTAGCTTCTGTTGCAGTTCCTGCATTACCCGGCGCTACAAATACTTTTGTTACTGCATCTGATTGTGCTGCTTTCCATGCCAAAGCATGTTCACGGCCACCACCACCAATTACCAAAACATTCATTTACTTAAATTCCTAATATTTTTTAATCTGCTATAACCTGTAAAATCAGGCTATAGCAGGCTAGTCATGTTATTTTACAAATTTTAAAGTCATGCGATCACTTTCGCCAATCGCCATATACTTAGCTTTATCTTGTTCACCTAAACGTAAAACAGGTGGTAATGTCCAAACACCTTTAGGATAGATAACGGTATCTTTAGCATTCGCATTTATTTCACTACTTGCTGCTAAAGTAAAACCAGCAGCTTTTGCTTGCTCAATGGTTTTACTTTGCGAAACATAGCCTTTTGCTTTTTCAGCATCAACACCGGCAGGTAAACGATGTTCAACTACACCTAAAACACCACCTTTTTTCAAAGCTTTATAGGCATCTTTGAATGCTTGCTCTACGCCTGCATCACGCCAGTTATGTAAATTACGAAAAGTTAAGACTAAATCAGCTGTACCCGCTGGAGCAAGTTCGCTTTCTTGGCGTGGTACAAAGTTTGTTAGTTCTACTTCACTAAAAACTGCATTACTTGCTAATTTTTTAACTAACTGCTTACGTGAGCTACTATAATAATTGTCTTCACCTGTATCAGGATAATGAGCACCGTAAAGTTTGCCTTTACCTTTTACTGCTGGAGCTAATATTTCAGTGTACCAACCTCCACCGGGAGTAATTTCAACCACAGTCATAGAGGGATTAAAACCGAAAAATTCTAAAGTTTCTTTAGGGTGACGAAATTCATCACGGGCTTTATTTTTTGCTGAACGGTGATCTCCAGCAATAGCTTGTTCGAGCTGACTTTCATGCTCAGCGTCTTGATGAGCACTGGCAAAACCAGCACATAATAACGTTGCCGAAATGATTGATGCGGTAAAAACCTTTTTTATAGTACTTGATGTCATTTGCATGTTTATCTTCCATTAACTAGTAAATTTTTATAAGGGGTAGTTATAGCAGATTTTTTTCAGATGTTCAGTGTCATTAACGTTATCTTATCGACGAAAAACGTCATTTGAGCTCAATTGAGTAATGTTGAAAATTAACTTTTGATATATCTTTAATTATGCCGCTGGTTAGAAAAATGCTCAAGCTAATAACCACGCTCGAGCATTTTATCATCAGTGCCTATTAATGACGGAAATGACGCATACCTGTGAACACCATAGCGATATTATGTTCATCAGCTGCAGCAATAACTTCATTATCACGCATAGAGCCACCAGGTTGAATTACCGCAGTGATACCTGCAGCAGCGGCAGCATCTAAGCCATCACGAAATGGAAAGAAAGCATCCGAGGCCATTACTGAGCCAGCAACTTCTAAATTTTCATCCGCCGCTTTAATACCGGCAACCTTCGCAGAGTAAACACGGCTCATTTGGCCAGCACCAACACCAATCGTCATGCTGTTTTTAACATAAACGATAGCATTCGATTTAACATATTTTGCCACTTTCCAGCAAAATTGTAGATCACGCATTTCAGCATCAGTTGGTTGACGCTTAGTCACCACTTTCAACTCATCAGCCTGTACTTTACCTTGATCACGGTCTTGGATTAATAAACCACCATTAACACGTTTATAATCGAGGCCAGTAGTTTGCGTAGTCCATTGACCACAAACTAATAAACGTACATTAGGTTTAGCAGCAACAATTTGTGCAGCAGCTTCTGAAATACTCGGTGCGATAATCACTTCAACAAATTGACGAGAAACGATTGCTTCAGCTGTTTCAGCATCTAATTCACGGTTAAAAGCAATAATACCGCCAAAAGCTGATGTAGGATCAGTTTTATAAGCGCTGTTATAAGCCGCTAAAATATTATCACCAATAGCCACACCACACGGGTTAGCATGCTTTACGATAACACAGGCCGCTTCATCAAATTCTTTAACACACTCTAATGCAGAGTCTGTATCAGCAATATTGTTATACGATAACGCCTTACCCTGAATTTGTTTGGCTGTAGATACTGAAGCTTCTTCTGGCTTCGCTTCAACATAAAAAGCCGCATCTTGATGTGAGTTCTCACCGTAGCGTAAATCTTGTTTTTTGATGAACTGGCTATTAAAAGTACGTGGGAATTTTTGTTTTTCCACACTTGCTGTTTCAGTACTGCCATGTACTGGCAACATTTTACCAAAATAGTTAGCAATCATACCGTCATAAGCAGCGGTATGTTCATAAGCAGCGATGGCAAGATCAAAACGCGTTTGATAAACCAATGAACCATTATTAATATCCATTTCAGCTAAAACACGTGCGTAATCTTGTGCATTAACAACAATAGTAACGTCTTTATGATTTTTAGCTGCTGCGCGCACCATCGTAGGGCCGCCAATATCAATGTTTTCAATCGCATTTTCTAATGAACAATTTTCATCAGCAACGGCATCAGCAAACGGATAAAGATTTACTACAACTAAATCAATAGCATTGATATCATTTTCAGTCATCACAGTTTCATCAATACCGCGACGCGCTAAAATGCCGCCATGAACTTTAGGATGTAATGTTTTAACTCGACCATCCATAATTTCTGGATGACCGGTGTAATCAGAAACCTCCGTTACTTTTATGCCGTTTTCCGCTAACAATTTAGCAGTACCACCCGTAGATAAAAGGTCGACACCTTTTTGTGATAACGAGCGAGCAAATTCAACAATACCTGTTTTATCTGAAACACTTAATAGTGCACGTTTGATTGGACGTGGTGTATTCATGGTTTTTCTAATTACCTATAAATTAAAATGGTTGTCTGGCCTATGACACATGTCCTTGGCGGTGAGCGGTGCTCAATATCATTTCCATTATTAATGATATTTTATTTTAGAGACTAAAAGCTGACTAATTGGATAACTTTTATATCCCTAAAAACAAAAAAACACCCGAGGGTGCTTTTAATTGACAGGCTAACCTGTCGTATCTCTTAGTTCATTCCGTATTTTTTTAACTTTTTACGTAAAGTACCGCGGTTGATGCCTAATAAGTTAGCGGCGCGGGTTTGGTTACCACGCGTATACTGCATGACTTCTTCAAGCATTGGCGCTTCAATTTCTGAAAGTACAAGGTCGTACATATCATCAACGTCATTACCGTTTAACTGAGACAAGTAGTTTTTAATAGCTACTTTTGCTTGTGTGCGTAAAGGCGAGGCCTTTGTCTGAGTTTGTAGATCACCGGTAATAAATGGAGAGGAAATATTTTGTTCAAACATAAAGTTCAGACTCTTTCTAAAGTTAAATTATCAAAATACATAGTTAATGCGTCGAGTTGTTCAGTAACTGACTCAAGTGCATTAAAAATAGAACGAAACGATTTTCCTTGTTCATGCGTTTGCATGTACCAAGAAACATGTTTACGGGCAAAACGAAGACCCATAAATTCACCGTAAAATTTGTGTAATTCCATTACATGCCCAATTAAAATTGAACGAACTTCTTCCGTTGTTGGAGCAGACAAATGCCTACCCGTTTTCAAAAAATGATTAATTTCTCGAAAAATCCAAGGTCTCCCTTGGGCACCACGACCAATCATAATGGCATCAGCCCCGGTGTAATTCAGCACTTGTTCTGCTTTTTCAGCACAAGTAACATCACCATTAGCAATAACTGGAATATTCACCGCTTGCTTGATTGCTTTAATGGTATCGTATTCTGCATCGCCTTTATAAAAGTCGTTGCGTGTACGGCCATGCACAGCAAGTGATTGTATTCCGTTATACTCAGCAATATTGGCTATTTCAATACCGTTGCGAGTGTTTTCACACCAGCCAGTACGAATTTTCAACGTTACAGGAATATCTACTGCATTAACCACAGCTTTAACAATCAGCTCGACTAACGCGGGTTCTTTCAGTAACGCTGAACCTGCTAATTTTTTATTTACCTTTTTAGCTGGACAGCCCATATTGATATCAATAATTTGAGCGCCATTATCAGCATTAAACTTAGCAGCAAAAGCTAACTCTTCAGGGTCAGAACCGGCAATTTGCACGGAACGTATACCTGCTTCATCACTATGCAACATACGACGCTGAGATTTACCGGTATTCCAAACCTTTGGGTTAGATGACATCATCTCTGATACAGCTAATCCTGCCCCCATCTGACAACATAATTGTCTAAATGGTTGATCGGTAATACCCGCCATGGGTGCAAGTATGGTATTACTTGCTAAAGTATATGGACCTATCTTCACGTTGTTGTTTTTTTGAGCTACTAGTCAAAAGGGCGCTAAGTTTACGCGTTTTTTTTAGGATTGAAAAGGATATAAATTGAACAAAAAGCGCTTTTTTTCACGTTTTTTATATTGACATTTTATAAAGTGTTGATGCGAGCAGATTTCGTACAATTTGATAACAAAAGCTGCTCATTTTTTAATTCATTTTTAGCCGACTATTTACGAACACCGGATAAACGTACCCATTCATCTTGAACAGTAATAGCATCCATCTGACAAAACTCACCATATATAGTCTGTAATTGCTCAGCTTGTTCTTCCAAAACACCTGATAATGCCAAGACACCATTGCTAGTAACATATTCGATTATTACCGGCGCAAGTTCACGTAATGGACCCGCTAAAATATTAGCGACCACAACATCAGCTTTAAATTCTGGTTGGTCTTTTGGTAAGAATAACTCTAAGCGGTCTTCACATTGGTTACGTTTAGCATTTTCTAAGCTGGCTTGTAGTGCTTGTGGATCGATATCAATGCCGATAACTTTCTTCGCGCCTAATTTCAGCGCAGCAAGTGACAAAATACCAGAGCCACAACCAAAATCGACCACAGTTTTACCTTCAAGGTCTAAACCATCAAGCCAAGTTAAGCATAAAGCTGTTGTTGGGTGTGTACCTGTACCAAATGCTAAACCTGGATCAAGCATGACATTAACCGCGGTTGGATCAGGAACATCGCGCCAGCTTGGACAAATCCATAAGCGTTGACCAAATTTCATCGGGTGAAAGTTATCCATCCACTCGCGTTCCCAGTCTTTATCTTCTAACTGCTCAAGCTTATAAACCATGTTGGCTTTATCTGGGTGAATGCCTTTTAAGTAATTCAACACTTTGTCCATGTCATGACTAGCATCGTATAAACCCATAACAACGGTATTATTCCAATAAATCACTTCATCGCCAGGAAGAGGTTCATATATAGGCGTGTCTTTAGCATCAATAAAAGTGACGGCTTGGGCACCACAGGCACTTAGCCAATCACTATATTTTTCCGCTGTCTCTTCATTTGCGCTCAATCGAAGCTGGATCCAAGGCATTTTTATTCTCATTAAAAAATTTTCGCTAGTTTATCACTCTATAAGATGACAAAAAACTATAACCTGACAAAAAAATACGGTTATCGTTTGAACAATACCAAGGAGTATATGAAGTATGCTAGCGCTGTAGACTATACGCTAAGCTATAAAACTGATGCTATCTATTGCCTTTATTTGCGTCTCTTATTTACACTTCTTATATAAGCAGGAAAATAACTTTGCTTGATACTGAATATTCTCGCGAGTAACAGATCCAAGGTCACTGTTCTGCTAAAGTAATTGTCATAGCATTAACATCAGATAAATAATTAACCATAACCTAAATATTAAGGATACCTATGTTAGATCTACTTCCTGATTTATTCGACGATCATGCTAATGATCTCAGCTTAGCAGCAGCTATTTTTAACGATTACGGTGGTAAGAAAATATTCTTTGGCGAAATAGTAACTGTCAGCTGCTATAACGATAATTCTAAAGTTAAAGAGCTCGTTGCCACCGACGGTACAAATAAAGTGATGGTTGTTGATGGTAAAGCGAGCATCACTAATGCTTTACTTGGTGATATGTTAGCTGAAGAAGCGGTAAAAAATGGTTGGCAGGCTATCGTTATTAATGGCTGTATTCGCGACGCTGGCACCATAGCGACTTTACCACTGGGCGTTAAAGCACTCGGTTGCTGCCCAATAAAGACAGAAAAGTTAGGTAAAGGTGAAATTAACAACATAATTAACTTTGCCGAGCTAAGGTTTATTCCAGGTCAATATATTTATGGTGATAGTAATGGCTTAGCGATCAGTAAAACACTATTATCGTTTTAATAAAAAAACTTTAGTCACGGCAGTGTTACTAAGTTTATAAGCAACCTTAAAGTTAGAGTGCCAACATAATGAAGTATTTTCCTATCTATCTAGACGCCAAACATATTAACGCCATGATAATAGGTGGCGGTGAAGTTGCCGCCCGTAAGATAGACTTATTATTAAAGTCGACAACTAACATCACCATAATGTCTGAAACACTTAATAGTAGTGTTGAACGCTTGATAAATGTACATCAATTGACATGGCTTAAACATAACTATCAACCAGGCCACCTTGATAGTTGTAATATTGTTATTGCCGCTACAGACAGTAGTGAAGTTAATAGTGCCGTAGCAGCAGAAAGTACACACTTAAAGTTACTGACTAATGTTGTCGACCAACCAGAGCTTTGTAATTATATAACGCCAGCGATTATTGACCGTGCTCCTATGATCATTGCCATGTCGAGCTCAGGCAGTGCGCCAATATTGTTACGCATGCTACGCGAGCAAATCGAAAAAACCTTACCCTATGGCTATGGCAAGTTAGCTGATTTTTCCTTTAAATTTAGAGATCATGTTAAAGCTCGGGTAAAAAGCATACGTGACCGACGTAGTTTTTGGGAGCGCACATTACGTGGCAGTATTGGGCAAGCTATTCTAGAAGGTAAAACGACTCAAGCTGAGCAACAACTCATCGCTAGCTTACAAAAACAAACACCACCTCCTGAAGGTGAAATAGTTTTTATTCATACCGGTGATGGTAACCCTGATAATTTAACGCTCAGCGCACACCGAGAAATGCAATTTGCTGATGCTGTTTTTTACGACCAAGCAGTAAATACCGATATCATTGAATACATCAGACGCGACGCCAGCAAGTTCCCTCAAGACATAGCTTCAAATATCTTAATCAATGTTCAGCATGCTTTAGATCTAGCCGAGCGCGGCGAAAAAGTAATTTATTTATTCGATGGCGCAATAGAGCTACCTAACAATAGAGCCTTAGCCGAAAGTCAAATTACTAAAAAGCATTTATATAGCGGTAGTTAATAGCTACCGCTTTCAGCACTCCTAATGTTGATGGAGTGTTGATGGCTTAGCGTTGATAGTTAATGCTGGTGTCCTGTATTCGTCATAACAGCATGATTTGTAGATACTGAGGACGGTATTGAAAAGCCTTGGTTAATCATCTTAGCTAAAAATGGAATGCCTTCGTTATCTCCCACATCTGCATAATCAGTTGTTTGATAAGTTTCATATTGCTTAAATAGCGCTGACATTTTCTCATCATTATGTTGATATTTTGTTAGCTGCCATTGTCGCGTTAACTGCGCGCTTTGTAATTTAAGTGATTTTACTAAACGTAAATTTGGCAACCAAACCAGTTGAAAACCATGATGCTGACCTTTCAATGCATTACCTTTCAATAAATAGTGTTCTTCAAGCAAGCAACCCGATCCCTTTTGCTCAACCAGCTGCATTTGATTAAGTGCGGGTATAGCAACCAATTGAAAAACTTCTTGCCACTGTGGCTGATATCTCAATTCATTCGGTTGATAGTCAATAATATGCTGATACTTGTCAAATGCTCTGCTGAGCGATAAACGATTGGCATGTAATGACCAAATGTCATTGATACCTTTACTGACATTGCGTTGCAAAATTTGATTATTATTACGATGCAATTCAAATAATTGCTGAACGGGTGGTTGTTTCAATTCGTGGTGTGTCGTTTGTGTATCAAGTTGATAATAAGCACTGATAACATCAGCAGAAACTTCACACTCTTTAGCACTAGCACTTAACGATAAGGTGAATAATAAGGCGGCAATAATTTTCATAATAAAACCTATTAGAACATGTAGTTGTGTAGTTATTACTAGTAAGCATGATTGATAAATACAGTTAATGCAGACTAGCGAAAAAGGAAGTTGCCATTTTTATGATGACAACTTCCCTAAGTAAACTAAGTCAGCGCTAATTAGTTTAGTGCTTGCTCAGCTTTGGTGACTAAATCAGCGGCATAATCCATGGCATGAAAAATGACACTTTGTTCATTCGTACCGGTAATCAAGTGTGCCCCTGGCCCTGATGCATAAATACCAACATCTTCACCCGCGTGCGTTTCAGAGCCCATGGGTACTAAGGCTTCTTGATGAAAACCAGCAGAAGTGGTATCAACAGAACTCAAATCCACACGACCTGTGACGGCATCACCGTTATAACCAGCATCAGCATTTGTTTCCGTGCCTAAGTCTCTAAAACCTTTACCGTTGGTATAACCTAAAGTGGTATAAGGCATACCATCACTTGCTAGACTTGGTTCAGTACTACCGACACTAACCACTTTACCTAAAATAGGGTTACCACGTTTAGGGTAGCCAGCCATGGTAAATACATGACTATGATCGGCGGTGACAATAATTAACGTCTCCTCTGGGTCAGTGGCATCAACAGCCGCTTGTACCGCATCAGCAAAAGCCATAGCGTCAGTTAATGCGCCATGAGCACTACCGGCATGATGACCATGATCAATTCTGCCCGCTTCAACCATCAGGAAGAAACCGTCTTCGTTGTTATCAAGTACATCGATCGCTTTACTGGTCATCTCCTTTAAGGAAGGCTCACCGGCAATATCATTACCTCGGTCGGCTTCATACTGCATATGTGATTCATTGAACAAACCAAATAAACGCGGCGTTGTATTAGCATCAACAGCGTCAAAGCCTGCTTGGTCCATCACATAGCTACCCGCTGGATACTGTGCTTTCCATTCTGCGGTTAAATCTCGGCCATCGGTTCTATCACCTTCAATAGCACTTACCGCATCAGCACTATTAAATGCCGCGTCTTTTGGTAAAAAGTGTCGTCTTCCGCCACCTAATACCACTTCAATACCATCAACATCAGCGCCAGCAAACTTACTTTCCATATCACTTTCAAAACTAATTAACTGTGAAGCAATATCAACGCAACCAGCGGTAACAGCGGCTGATGGCATATCAGAAATATCTTCCCAGTTTCGGTCGGCTGATTTAGCGTAGGTTGCCGCCGGCGTAGCATGAGTAATACGGGCAGTAGAAATAATGCCGGTTGATTTACCCGCTATTTCAGCTAATTCTAAGGCGGTAACTAACTCGTTACCTGATACCGTAGAACAATCACCTCGGCTAATGGCTTCACTGACACCAATCACACCAACGTCGGTTTTCACGCCTGACATCATCGCCGTCATCGTGCCCGCAGAATCTGGTGTTTGTGCGTCAACATTATAAGTTTTAGCAAAACCAGAATAAGGCAGTTTATCGAAGCTCAGTTGATGTTCTTCGCCCATTTTACCTAACTTTTGTCCGGCTAAAATCCGCGTTGCAGTTACCGTAGAAATTCCCATGCCGTCACCAACAAATAGAATCACATTTTTCGCCTTACCTTTAGTATTCACTAAAGATTGAGCATTAAGCTCAGCTTGCGCTAAAACACTTTGTCCTTGCTCATACCAGAGGTTATTTGTTGTCGCCGCCAATGCTGAGCCTTGTGCTTGTGTTAAGGTTGGTGAACAAACAAATTCGGTCGCATCAATCTCACCAGCATCTAAAACGCCAGAGCCATCATCATCTAGGCCTGAATCAATTTGTACGCCGCCATTAAGACATTGCGCATCACCAACATTTAATAATGTTTGGCTGATCAAGCTATTGATACCGCTATTGCCGTCAACACCATTAGTGCCACTAGCGCCATTTGTACCATCGTCACCACCACAACCGGCTAATGCAGCCAACACGGCTAAAGATAAAAGTTTTACTGTTTTCATGTTAATTCCTTTCGATTAGCAGGTTATTTAGCAATTAAGCCAAGAGATTGATTGATGAGATGAAACACGACACTTTGCTCGATAACGCCTTGCGCCAAATGCGCACCAGGTCCCGAGGCATGTAAACTAATATCTTCGCCCGCATGGGTCTCAGAACTAAGTGGTACGGTAGTTTCTTGATGAAAACCCGTTGTTGTCGTGTCAACCGTGGTTAAGTTTTGGCGACCGGCTAAAGCATCATCGTTATAGCTAAGATCAGCATTAGTTTCATTTACTAAGTTTCTGAAACCTTTACCATTGGTATAACCGACGGTGGTGTATGGCATGCCATCACCCGCTAAAGCAGGCTCAGTTGCCCCAACATTAACCACTTTACCTAGAATAGGATTACCACGTTTCGGATAGCCTGCAATAGTGAAGACATGACTATGATCAGCCGTCACTAAAATTAAGGTTTCTTCAGGATTAGTGCTGTCGATTGCCGCTTGTACGGCGTTAGAGAACTCGATGGTATCTGTTAAAGCGTTATACGCAGAACCTGCATGGTGACCATGATCAATACGTCCTGACTCGACAACAAGAAAATAACCCTTCTCATTATTATCAAGAATATCAATGGCTTTACTGGTAAGTTCGGTTAACGAAGGCTCACCGGCAATATCATTACTACGGTCAGCTTCATATTGCATATGCGACTCATTAAATAAGCCCAACACCCGTTCCGTGCTGCTAGCATCAATAGCATCAAAGCCTGCTTGGTCGATAATATATTTACCATTTTGATATTGTTCTTGCCATTTAGCCGTTAAATCTATGCCATCAGTACGATCGCCTTCAATAGCACTGACAGCATCGGCGCTATTAAAGCTGGCATCTTTAGGTAAAAAGTGACGTCGACCGCCACCAAATGCCACTTCAATACCGTCAACATCAACGCCTGGAAAACGTTGTTCAAGATTTTTTTCAAAATCAATAAGCTGGGTTGCAATATCAACACAGCCGGCAGTTACCGCAGCTTCTGGCATATCAGAAACATCTTCCCAATTACGATCAGCTGATTTTGCATAAGTGGCCGCAGGTGTTGCATGGGTTATACGTGCCGTTGAGATGATGCCCGTCGACAAGCCTTTAATCTCAGCAACTTCTAAAGATGTTACTAATTCATTACCACTGACGGTTGAACAATCACCACGCTCAATATCTTCGTCAACGCCAATCACACCAACATCAGTTTTAACACCTGACATCATTGCCGTCATCGTACCGGCAGAATCAGGCGTTTGTGCATCAACGTTGTAGGTTTTTACTTGTGCAGAATAAGGAAACTCTTCAAAGCTTAAATAGCCCTCCTCACCCGACTGGCCTTTATTTTGCCCATCTAAAATACGTGCTGCGGTTAAGGTCGAAAGCCCCATACCGTCGCCAACAAATAAAATGACATTTTTTGCTTTATTACGTGTTGTTAGTTTAGTTTTAGCCATGACTGTTTGTTGACCATCAACAAACCATTGGCTATCTTTTTGCACATTAGGTAAAACGCCAGCGACAGCAACGCTAGAGAGTAAAAAAGATGACAAAGCTGAAAGTGAAACCCAGGTCGAGTTCATAATGCTTCCTTTAGTGTTGTTTTTAGTGAAGTAAGTTTTGCTAATGCACACGCACTAACATCACGAGCATGCTAAGCACTAAAAATGACAGTAAGGTAAAAGAAAAATGAACGAACGATGAAAACTTTATAACGTAAATGTGACAAAGGAGCGGATCAGCGAGGATACTATCCGATTTAAGACGCCATCATACGAATTAATACAACGGCGATTATTGCTGAAAATTACACGGAAACCGCTACTTGCAGTTTGTTTAGGCAACGAGGGAAATGGCGACGAGTAAGAAAAATAAAGCGACAAAATATACTTGATTAACTAATGGACTTGTCGTGCTAAGTTGATTTTCATGTTGCATAAATTACTCCACTAAAATGTTCAAAAATATTAAATTAAAAAAGTGCCTAACAGAACGAAACTTAGCAGGCTTACCTCCACATAGAGTCACCGCTAACGCACATAGTTCGGTACTTTACACTTCTTTACATTCGATAGTTTTCCGCTGAACAAAAATAATATACACATAACAAACTGCAACTTTTACTAAATGGCTTTCACAAAAAAAACGAGCAAGCCATTGTTATATAAATATTTAAAGTAAATATTTATATAAATCCCCCTTCATTAAAATAATTATCTAAAAATGAATAAATATACTTGCTATTTATTCTCCTTACCATTACGATCGCAATCGATAATCATTCGCATTTAGATTCTTATTGGTATTACTAAACATGTATATTAAAGCTAGCCTATCCGCTCTCATTTTAACTTTGCCCATGCACACCATAGCGCAAATAGCACCAGACATAAGTCAAACTGAACACATTGTTGTTACCGGCACCCGTACCGCAAAGCTTTTAAGTGACTCTCCGGTATTAGTCGATGTTATTAATGGTGAAACCATTGCCAAAATTAGTCATGGCACGTTAGCGCAAGCACTGAATTATATTCCAGGTGTCGTCGTAAAACGTAGCGTAAAAGACGGCTATAACATTCAAATGCAAGGTTTTGATGGTGACCATGTTTTAGTCTTGATTGACGGTCAACCCATTATAAGTCCTACTGGCTCATCCGCGGATCTAGACCAAGTTCCCGCCAGTAATATTGCTCAAATTGAAATTATTCGCGGTGCGGCTTCGGTTATGTATGGCAGTTCAGCCATGGGTGGCGTGATTAATATTATCACTCATAAATCTGACGAACCGGCACTCAAGCTTGATTATGATGTCAGTCAATATCAAGGTAATACCCTTGAAGATGGCGACTTAAACCACACGCTAAAAATAAATGCGGTGGAAAGCTTCTCTGGCTGGCGTACACAACTTAACGCGTTGGTCATCGATGACCAAGGTTATGATTACGACAGCAATACCGTCAGCCAAGATGCGGCCAGTGTTGATAAAAAATTCATTACAGTAAGCACGAATAAAGCCTTTGAAGATCTAGCCACCAGTCTTAAATACCAATGGCTAAGTGATGAAAAGCTGCGTGATAGTTCGATAATCCCGGGACAAAGCGAGGTTATTTTTTATAGAACAGATGTAGATCAACAACAAATAGATCTGGGCGTAAAAAGTACTAAAAATCCAAAATCACCTTGGCAACTTAACGCTCGCTACATTAATCACCAAGAAAACAGTGGTCAATCAAATAGCTTACGTGACACCAATATTATTCTGTCTGAAATTAATGGCCAAAAAGTTTTTCAATTCAACAATATTGAGTTAGTTGCCGGTGCAGTCGTTCATGCTGACAAACTGACACAAGATAAACCCGCTGAAAACGTTATTGAAGTTGATAATGAAAGCCGTGAAAGCGTTGAAGTATTTGTACAAGGCAACTGGGTAAAATCAGACTATCAACTCCTTGCCGGTATGCGTAGCCAATACGACTCAGATTTTGCTTGGCATAACGCCTTACGCCTTAGCGCAATGAAAAACTTTGCTTTAGGTGAAGGTAAATTGCAATGGCGTGCAGGCATAGGTCAAAGCTATCGCGTGCCAAACTTAAAAGAGCGTTTCTATGTTTTCGATCATAGCGCTTTAGGCTACATGGTATTAGGCAACAAAGACCTTGAACCAGAAACAGCAGATTCATTTAACTCAAGTTTAACTTTTAACACCACTTTGGCGGATAACAAAGTCGACTTACGTAGTGATATTAGTGTCCATTACTCAAAAACTGACAACCTAATTGACTCGATCATTGATGTTGAACAATCACAAGAAACAGGCTTATCTATTTATCAGTATCAAAATATTAGTGAAGCGAAAATTCATGGTTTTGATATCAGTACGCAACTGACCTTTAGTCAATGGAAAACACAATTAAATTACAGCTACTTAACCAGCGAAGATGAAAATAACCAACGCCTACTTTCCCGTCCGCGTCATCAAATAAAATTCAACATTAATTATGATATCGACGCTTATGATATCGAAATTATCGCCTACGCCGTTTATCAAGCAGGAGAAGCTGTGCCTGATAGTTACCAAGGCGTCGAAAATAATGAATACACCACCTTTAACACGGTATTTAATCAAGCCATAACAGACAAACTGTCGTGGCGAATAAGTGTTGACAATATCTTTGATAAACACAAAAAACCGACTGCAAGCAGTCAAAATTTATTTGATGCAAGACCTGTTAGTAGCCGCACCATAAGTGCTGGCATTAGCTATAAATTTTAGGGAATATAGGAAAACAACATGAGACTTAATAAAGATTTAAACCAGAAATTCAAATTAACTAGCTTGGCACTGTGCGTTTTACTAACCGCCTGTGGTGGCAGCGATAGTTCAAATAACGATAGCGCACCTGAACCGACGCCAACGACACCGACAACGCCAACACCAGAGGCACCAACGCAAGGTGATATTAGTGGGCCACATAGCACTGGCAGTACTAGCGAGCCGGTATTTGTATATTACGATTTAGATGCTAAAGCCGTTGTTGAATTAGCGACAGAAGAAGAAGCCGCAGCGAACACCGTTTGGGATATTGCCTTTAAACGTACCAATATTTATCTTAATCAAAACAGCGAAAATGCCATTACGGCCTATGCCATGGGCAATAATAGCGACTTTTTTGATGCCAATGGCGACCCTATCGCAGCAAGTTTCATTGCCGCCAATGCTGACACTGAATTAGATGATTATTTAGCGGTAAAAACTAGCGATATACCAAGCGATGAAACCTTGTTCATCGCTGATGTTACCGCAAATATTATTGCAGGTTTCTACGACTACAATTCGACAACACATGTGGTTAGTGCCGCAGATACCAAATACTTCATTACTGATTCAGACGGTGCCTTTACTAAATTTAGAGCAACAAGCATTACCACTGCAGGTCGAGGCATAGGCCAAATAACTTTACAGACCGCTTATCAAGGTAGCAGTGACGTTGCTTTTGCCCCTGAGCAAGCGCTTGTTATAGACGCCGCATTAACTTGTTCAGGCGACGTAACCGCGGTGTATGTTGATTTTGATAGCAATCAAGAAGTAACCGAAGCCGATGCTTGGGATATTAGCCTACCTTGTGCTGAAGATAAGACTGGCGCAAGCTTCGAAATTAATCTTGCTGATGATGCCACAGCATTACAAGATTTCGAAAACAGCTATGACGCTATTGATCCTGCTTCAGCCGAGTTTTTAGGTTTTAAAAGCAGTAGTTATTCGGAAAACGCTTTTAAATCGTTTACCCATAATTGGTACCAATACGCACTTAATGGTGGTCATTTGTTATGGTCGCAATTCGACATTTATTTAATTAAAACACCGACAGCCACTCATAAACTACAAATAACCAGCTACTACGATGAAAGCGTTACCTCTGGTAACTATAGCTTCAGAGCTGATGAAGTAACCGAACTTGTTGGCGAAGCCGCTAATGAGTAAACCCGAGTAAACCTCATACTCAAGGCGTAAACCTCTCCTGCGCCTTGAGTCCCTGACTCACCTTCATTGTTTATCACTTACATTAACTACCTGTTAGGAAATATTATGATCGCCCTGATCGAACAAACCATGTACCAGCTGTCTGATTTCTTTATGGCTCCTGTGCTTTGTCTTATTGCATTACTGTTTATTTACTCTTTATTTGCTAGCGGACAATTTTTTAGTCAAACCCTGCAACGTCGTCGTCACTATAAGTCTTTCATACAATTACTTAACAGCAGATTAGGCAATAAGCCTGACTTAATGCTGAACGGCTACCCAATGGCATCTTTGGCAAATGAAATTCCCAACATCAGCCAAGACCAACTTGATGTCGCGGCACTAAAAGAGCTGGAAGGCGTGCGTAATGTCAGCCGTTTAGCCCCTATGCTAGGTTTAATCGCGACTATGATCCCAATGGGACCTGCTTTAAAAAGCTTAGCCGATGGCAATATACAAGGCATCAGTGAAAACTTAATCGTCGCATTTTCTGCGGTTATTTTTGGTTTGATAATCGCCTCAATTACCTTTTGGATCGCCTCAGTTAAAAAGCGTTGGATGGTCGAAGAACTCGTAGCCCTAATGCCGCTGATCAACAACAAAGCGCCGGTAATTAATCAGCAAACACTTACCTTACCTGTAAAAGCTGTGGAGCAAGACTATGAGGTTGCTTGATGAGGATGAAGGCATTAACCCAGCATTATCAGTCGTCAACTTAGTCGATGTATTTTTAGTGTTAGTGGCCGCATTATTAATTGCTATTGCACAAAACCCATTGAATCCCTTTCTAGCCGAAGATGTCACCGTTATTAAAAATGCCGGTAAAGATAATATGGAAATTATCGTTAAAAAAGGTAATACCATCGAGAGTTTTAAAAGTGATGGAAAAACGGGAGCAGGCACAGGTAAGAAAGCAGGTACTGCTTATGAAATGGCCGATGGCAGCATGATTTACGTAAAAGAGTAGCGATATTTATCACATGAAAAATCCTTTAATTAAAATTTCCATCTTATTATTTTCCTGCATTACAGTTATCAGTAATGTTTTTGCCCAAGCACCGAGTGTCAAACAAGAGCAAGCACCGACAGGTAAAGCGCATAACGTATTATTTATTAGTACCGCTCATGCCAATACTGCAAAAATAACCTTATTAAAAGAAGTCGCTAAAGAAAGAGTGGCTTCGACTTGGCATATCCAACAAAAGTCGGCGAAGTCATTGCTAGACGCGACTAACCAAACAAGCACACTAGTCACCTTGTTTAATCAATATGATTTAGTCATTCTCGACGCGGTGTCAGTACGAGAAGCCAGTGCCGCTTTCGATAATTACGCCGAGGCAATCAGCCAAGTAAATTCTGCCGTCGTTGCTTTTAAATATTTACAAAACGCTAAACTCAATAAAGCTTTAAGCGCTGATAATGCCAGTACTTTAGAAGATTATTGGCTGAACGCTGGCCGTCGTAATCTCGATAACATGCTGTCTTATATTGCAGAAAATGTTAGCAACGCTAAGCAAGCAAGCTCAACGCTAGCAATGTCAGCAACTCCTACGGTCAGCAAAGTACCTGCTCCAATTATTTTTCCGCAACAGGGTATTTATCACCCAGCATTGCCGGACTTAATTATCAAAGATTTAGCAGAATATAAAAAACGCCGTCCGGTAAAACCTCAACAACCTAAAATAGCGGTATTGCTACAACGCGCATTAATAGAGTCTGAGCAAACGCAATTAATTGATGCCACCATTGCACAACTAGAAGCCAAAGGTGCTTACGTTGTACCGTTCTTTTTCAAACTAAGTCCTGTTACCAGCGACTATAGCCATTTGCTACAACTGCCAATCACTAAAGATGGCCAGGTTGTTGGTCAAGAAACTGATGTTGATTTGATCATCAACTTTCGTAACATTCATTGGGCTAATCAACGTAAAGTCGAGTTTGAAAAATTCAATGTGCCTGTCATGCAAGCAATGACTTATTATTCTGGTGATAAAGAAACATGGGAAGCTGATATGCAAGGTGTCAGCGCCAATATGATGTCATTCACTTTAGTGTTACCAGAAAACGCCGGCGTGATTGATCCGATGATCGTGGCAGCAATGAACATGACAGATCAAAAAATTGAAGTTATCGACTACCAACTAGAGCACCTAGTGAACAAAGCCATTAATGTGGTTAATTTAAAATACAAAGCCAATAAAGATAAAAAGCTCACCCTATTTGTTTGGGGCGACAAAGATGTTGGTGCTTCATTTATGAATATCCCTAAAAGTATTGAAGCCATTAGTCAGCGCTTAGCTAATGAAGGCTACAACACCGCAGAACGTGATGCAGAATATTTTGTTGCTAACGCCAAGAAAATTCTCGACCCTTTCTATCGTGATTATCAATTAACCGAATTGTTAGATCATGACTTAGCCGAGTTAATGCCGATTGATGACTATTTAAGCTGGTTTAATGCCCTGCCGACTGAACTAACGCAAAAAATAACGGATCATTGGGGCCAACCACAAGACAACTTTATGGCGGTAGAAAAAGACGGTAAGCACTTTTTTATCCTGCCACGTATTCGCAATGGCAATATGCTGATCATGCGCCAACCACCGCGTTCTGATAGTAAAAATGATGAAAACATGATTTATCACCAAGGTTTAGTACCTATCAATCATTTCTACCTTGCCGCTTATTATTACGCCCGCGAGTATTGGCAATCCGACGCTATTGTTCATTTAGGTACCCATGGTTCACAAGAGTATTTAGGCGGCAAAGAACGGGGTTTATCTATTTATGACCAAGGTAATTTAGCGGTTTGGGATACGCCCGTGGTATACCCATTTATTGTCGATGATGTTGGCGAAGCGATGCAAACCAAACGCCGTGGCCGCGCTACTGTAATTTCACACATGACACCACCATTTGCTGCTGCCGGATTAGAAGGCGACATTCGAAACTTACATGAATTGATGCATCAATATAAACAACTCGATCAAGGTGGCGTAAAACAAAAAACGGCAGTGCAATTAACTCAGTTATGTTTTGATACCAATATCTGTAAAGACTTAGCGTGGGAACAAGCACAAATCGACCAAGCGTTTGATGAGTTTATCGACGCCTTGCATATTCACTTAGAAGCGTTAGCAACGGCTAATCAGCCACTAGGTTTACATACTTTTGGTTATATTCCAGAACAAGCCTTAACGATATCAACGTTAGTACAAATGCTGGGCAACGACTTTACTGCAAGGGCTAGTGAGTTTGAACATGATAACTACGGTGAAAGCTTAATTGGTGAGCATCACGGCGACGACACTAACGAAAGTGACGAAAGTGTTGCTCATAGCCATACTTACCATGAAAAAAGGCATGAACAAGATAACATCACCCGCACTGAAACAGTTGAAGAAAATGATGTCAGCCGTTTATCAGGTTACTTAACCGTTAAAAATTATATCATTGATGCTACAGATCAAACGGCCCAACGTCCGCTGGAGTTCTCTCAACTCTCAACGGAGCTACAAGCAGATATCGAACGTGGTAAAGCACACTATAAAAGCATGGCAAGTATCCACGAACTCGATGCCATGGTCGACTTCTTGAGTGCTAAGTATATCCCGGTAAAATCAGGTGGAGATCCAATACGTCATCCCGAATCTTTAGCTACTGGCTATAACTTATTTGGCTTTAACCCTGCTCGCGTTCCAACCCAAGCAGCTTTCGAGCAAGGCAAAGAACTGACAGAACAAATGATCGCTAATTACTATCAAAAGCATCAACGTTACCCTGACAAAATGGCCTTCTCGTTATGGTCAATTGAAACCATGCGTCACTACGGCGTACTTGAATCTCAAGTACTTTATGCCATGGGTGTTAAGCCGAAATGGAGTGCAAGCGGCCGTGTTATTGGCACCGAAATCATTCCTTACAGCGAATTAAAGCGTCCACGTATAGATGTCGTGGTGTCAGCCACAGGTTTATACCGTGATGCTTTTCCTAATGTCATGCAAATGCTAGCAAAAGCGGTCAATCAGGTCGCGGCATTAAAAGAAGACAACAACTCGATTTGGCAAAATAGTGAAAAAGTAAAAGCAGACTTACTGGCCGAAGGTGTTGATGAAAAAGAAGCAGAGTATTTATCAACTATTCGAATTTTTTCAAATCAATCAGGTGATTACGGTACCGGCGTAGACGACGCTGCCTGGGCCAGTGATACGTGGGAAGATGATAAAAAAATCTCTGATAACTACTTAGGTAAAATGGGCTACTTCTTCGGTGCTGACAATAGCCGCTGGGGACAAAAAGCGGCAAATAGTGACGGTAAAGAAGTACAGCTTTACGCCAAACAATTATCAGGCACTGACATCGCCATGTTTGCTCGTTCTTCGAATCTATTTGGTATGTTAAGTACTGATGACCCGTTTGAATACTTTGGCGCACTCAGTTTAGCGGTACGTAACATTGATGGTAAAAGTCCTGACATGGTAATAGCCAACTTACGTGACGCTAAAAACGCTAAAGCCGAAGATGCCGGTTTATTTCTTGCCAAAGAATTACGTACTCGCATGTTTCATCCGCGCTGGATAAAAGAGTTACAAAAAGAAGGTTATTCGGGTGCCGTGTCATTAGCCTCAAAAATGGATAACTTTTTTGGCTGGCAAGTCGTTGATCCTAACCTGATCAGAAACGATCAATGGGATGAGTAC
>JBAROR010000107.1:0-23329 GCA_049642265.1 Cognaticolwellia sp.
ATAACAGTGGTGCGATTGAATTTGCAAAAATTTGGTACGCTGGCTCTGGTCCACGCTCTGGTGGTGAAGGTGATGATCTTAACTCACTAACATTAAATGCTGTTGGTTCAGCGTCTAAGTTTGATTACATTCATATTCACCAAGGTTTTGATGACGGCATTGAGTTTTTTGGTGGCGCAGCATCAATTAGCCATATTGCAGTAACTGACACGCAAGATGATGCGATTGATATCGACGCCGGTTGGCAAGGTAATGGTCAATACATTTTCGTTAAACACGGTACGGTTGAAACCAAGCAAGAAGTGGTTATTCCTGCGGTAATCGAAAATGGTGTTGTGGTTGAAGCAGAAAGAATATTCCCAATCGGCTCAGATGTATTTATGGGCAACAACGGCTTTGAAACTGACGGCGAGAAAAATAGCGGCGCTGAGTACTCAGAAGCGCCAACATCAAACCCTACTTTTGCTAACGTAACGGTTATCACCACTGACGGTAGCTCAGTACGAGATGATGACCCATCACAAGCATTTAAGTTTGATGATGCCATTAAATCAATGTACTACAACGTATTAATTGTCAAAACCGAAGGAGCTAACGGCACTAACTGTATCGAACATAAATCAGATGGCGAAATTAATGCCGATTCAGTTTCATTCTCAAACTCTGTGATGGCCTGTGTTAATGAATTCAAAGGTGAGCAAACCTTTATTTCAGGCAAAGAGCCTGCAGCATTAACGGGTACAGCGAAAGCGGATTGGTTTGACAATAGCGCTGCAAACGTGCGTATTTCTAGCACATCAAGCGTGCTGTCAAATGCCTTTGCTACTGATGTTGATTCAGCTGATATCACTATCACAGCGAATGATTTATCAGGTCTAGGTAGCTTTTTCCAAGCCGGTAATTACATTGGTGCTGTATCAGAAAACGATACTAGCTCTGATTGGTACAAATGGGTTGAAGCGGCTGTTACAGCAGCAGATCAAGATTAATTACAGGTCGATGACCAGATAAGACGCAGTTAATTTTGCGTCTTTTTTTTAACTTGATTTGGAAGCAGGATTTAAACATGACAACTCAACATAGACTTAAAAGAGTTTCTCTTGCCGTAGGTCTGGGATTATTAGCGAATATTCCCAACGTGTTTGCACAAGAAACACCCGCAGAGAACGATGTAATGGAAGAAGTTGTGGTCAAAGCAACTCGCTTACAAGGCAGTGCCGCGGCGGTAATTGAAGAGCGTCGCAACCAAGCTTTCGTCGCTGATATTTTAGGGGCCGAGCAAATTTCAAAAACCGGTGATAGCGATGCCGCATCAGCCTTAAGACGTGTGACCGGTTTAACCTTAGTTGATGGTAAATATATCTATGTTCGTGGTTTAGGCGAGCGTTATTCAAGCGCACGTTTAAATGGCGCTAATATTCCAAGCCCTGATTTAACCCGTAATGTTATACCGCTTGATATTTTCCCTGCCAGTATCATTGAAAGTTTATCAGTGCAAAAGTCTTATTCACCGTCAATGCCAGCAGCATTTGGTGGCGGCGCGATTGATATTCGTACTAAGTCGGTACCGAAAGACTTTGTTGCCAGCTTTGAGCTTGGGCTAGCTTACGATGAAAACTCACAAGATGGTTTTACTTATGATCGCAAAGGCAATGGGCTTTCCAGTGAGTTACAAAATGCCATCGTGCAATACAAAGGTGATTTTTCACTGCGTAATATCATTTTAACTGATAACTTAGTCGATACAGACGCAGCAACACGCGGCGAACAAGCAACAGCAATTAACCAAAACTTATTAAAGTCATTACCACGTAATATGGTGATGAAAGATGATTCGCTTGATCCTACCTATAACGTAAAAGCGAGTATTGGTAATTCATTCGACGAAAATTATTTTGGTGGTCAGTTTGGTTTTTTAGCCGCTGTTTCGTATGACAATAAATGGCAATTTGCGAATAAAAAATCAGCCGTAGTAAGTGAGAACTTTTCTGACGATTGTAGTGAAACGCTACTAACCAGTGAGCAAATCGCTAACGCTTGTTATAACACCGTAAAAACTTCGCAAGTAACCACTGAGAATGAACGTTTAAGTGCGGTATTTAACTTAGGTTATCAACTTGATAACCACAAATTATCTTGGAGCAATATCTACCTAGAAGATAATGAAGACGAAAGTGTTATAGGTATCATTGAAAGTCCGAATGGCAGTACCGTTGATACTATTTTTGGTAATGGCCAAGCGCAGCGTTCACATGAATTTAATTATGAAGAACGTTCGTTAGAAATTATGCAATTTATTGGTAAACACACTTTTACTGAGTACGCAGGTATAGGTTTTGACTGGCAATATACTGAATCTACAGCAGAAACAGAAATTCCAACCGATGTAAAATACAAGTTTATTGATACTTATAGCGATGGGCAATACCAAAATTCAGCCATAACGGGTGATGACAACCGCGTAGTTTATTCTTACTTATCATTAGAAGATGACGTTAAATCTTATAGCGGTAATGTGACCTTGCCTTTGTACTTTTCTGATCTCGAAGTTGAGTTTAAAGCTGGTTATGATTTTTCAGACAAAGGTCGTTATTACACAACCTCTAGCTTTACGGTCAATAATGACAGCGGTGTGAAAATCCCAGTTAATAGTGGGGCAGATTCAGTACTTGGCGTAACCAGTTATCTAAGTGATGAGTTACTCGACAATAACAATATTTTAGTCGACTTTAATGAGCCAACAGCCCCCGATGCAGACGACTATATTGCCGGACAAAAAATATCAGCGGGCTATGGCGCATTTGATTTGATTTACCAAGGTCAGTGGCGCATTAGTGGTGGTATTCGTTATGAAGAATTTAAGCAAACATCGTTAGCCACATCGAGTTTGATTTTTAAGAAAGAAGATTTAGATATTTTCTTTTCAGAAGAGAAAATTGAAAATGGTAGCATTATTGAAGATGACTTCTTCAGTGCTTTAGCTTTCACCTACATTGGTGGCGACGATTACCAAATCCGCTTTGGTTATGGTGAAACGGTTGTACGACCTGATTTACGTGAAGTTGTGCCAGTAGCTTATTACGACCCATTAACCGATATTCGCACCATTGGCCGTGTTGGCTTAAAAAGTAGCCCGATTAAAAACTATGATGCCCGCTACGAGTATTACGCCGATAATGGTAATAACTACTCAGTTGGTTTATTTTACAAAGATATTGAAAACCCGATAGAGTCAGTGTTATCCATTGGTGACGAAGACTACACGCTTTCATTTGTTAATGGTGAAACCGCAGAAGTTTATGGGGTTGAAGCTGAATGGCTGTATGACTTAACCTGGGCTGCTGATGGCTTTTTTACTTCAGGTAATATTACCTTGAGTGATTCAGAAGTATCGATAGATCCAGCCTTTGCCGGTAACTTAACCAATCCTAAAAAACGTATGACAGGGCATTCAAAATATGTCGTAAATTTACAGCTTAATTATGATTCTGCTAACGGTAATCATAGCAGCTCGTTAGTTTATAACGTATTTGGTGAGCGTATTGTCGCTTCTGGTGTTGGCGGTAGGGAAGACGCCTTAGAGCAGCCATTTCATTCACTTGATGCGGTTTATACTTACTACCCAGACTATAATTCGAAAATAAAAGTTAAGGTAAAAAACTTACTCGGTGAAGATCAAGAAGTCACACAATCTGATATTACGGTACGCTCGAAAGAAGTGGGCACTATCTTTAGTGTTAACTACACATACGACTTTTAAGTCATTTTATGTAAGTAATTTCATATAAGTAATTTTTGTTACGCTAAAAGCCAGTTAGGAAACTAACTGGTTTTTTTGTTTTTACTTTTACTTTAACTTGTGAAATGAGATCAACAGACTGGCTATTACGCATCAATAACTTCAATCGATTAACCTTTATGAACTATTTTCATAGCCATTTACAGAAAAACAATGAAGCCAATATAACGTTTAGTAAATGAATCTGAGCTCTTGTGCTAACTCAATAGTAAATATGCTATTTATTTTTCAAAATATGACGACTTTGTTTAATATAAAAACGACATATTTATTGTTTAGTTTATTTTTTATTGAATTTAAATTCAATTTAATGGCATTAAAATTCATTTGTTATAGCTCGTTATTCTGCTGATTATTGTCTCTTTTTAAGCATTTTTTTGTGTTTTATATGTATTCTATATGGTTTTGTAAACTTTAAAGAGTAACGCGATTTGTTTTTTTATTGAAAGAAATATTCATGATTTTTATGCCTCCCTTGACTTGAAATACTACTTTTTGACATAGAACATATCTTGAACCATAGCTTTAGTTCATGTGAATAGCGCGCATTGAAAGGCGTTGTTTGTTTATAGTTAATTCACATTAAGCTATGGAGAGTCTATCTCCTCGTTAATACACCAAAGCAAAAATAAAAAATTGAGGTTTTACTTAAATATGAAAAACAATAGATTTTTAACAAAAACATTTCTTGCTGTATCAATAGCGAGTTCGTTAACCATAACAGCCATTGCCGCTGAAGACAGTTCAGAACTGGTGTCAGCCATTGAAGCAACAAGCAATGTCGCGAAAAAAGCAGAAAAACGCTACATCGTAAAATTTAAAACCAATAGAGGGCTTGCTAAAGAAAGAATATCAACCCAAAAGAAACGCTTAGTTAATGCAAAGCATTTGACAAAACATGGTGCAAAAACAATCTTTCATATGGATAGATCGAATGCTGTTGCCGCAAAGCTCAGCCGTGCGCAGTTTAAGCTTTTACAAAGCGATCCTGATATTGAATACATTGAAGAAGATCCAGTCCGTTATTTAATTGATAGTGTTACTCGTACCTTTGGCAAGCGCAAAATGGCGGCAATTGCACCTGCCGCAGAATCAGCACCTTATGGTATTGCCTTAGTACAAGCGGATCAGGTCAGTGATGCGCCAACAGGCAATATGTCTATTTGTATTACCGATACCGGCTATGAAGGGAATCATGAAGATTTACGACCTTATACTGACGCAGGTATTACCGGCGACAATACTGATGGTTTAGGCAATAATACCGGCAATTGGTGGCAACCGGGCCATTCGCATGGTACGCACGTTGCAGGTACGATTGCAGGTCTTGGTAATAACGGTAGAGGCGTGGTTGGCGTAAACCCGAGCGGTTTACTTGACGTACATAACGTAAAAATATTCAATAATAGTGGCACTTGGGGTTATGGCTCCGATATGGTACGTGCGGTTGAGCAGTGTCAAGCGGCAGGTGCTAAAGTTATCAGTATGAGTATTGGTGGCGGAGCTTCTAGTACGACGGAAGAAAATGCTTTTATTGCCGCGGCTAATGCTGGTTTACTTAATATTGCTGCTGCAGGTAATGATGGTAATACATCTTTGTCGTATCCAGCATCATATGACTCTGTAATGTCAGTTGCCGCGTTAGATTCAAACAAAAACCTAGCATCATTTTCACAGCGTAATGCACAAGTTGAAATTGCTGCACCGGGTGTGGCAGTAACTTCTACCATTATTGGTAACAGTTATGCCACCTGGGATGGTACGTCAATGGCAACACCTCATGTCTCGGGTGTAGCTGCTTTAGTTTGGAGTCACTTCCCAAGTTGTACAGGGGAAGAAATTCGCCAAGCCATGAACCTCACGGCTCAGGATTTAGGCTCGTCTGGACGTGATAATAATTATGGTTATGGGCTGGTACAAGCGAAAGCTATGTATGATGCTTTGGCTGCTGATGGTTGTAGTGGTATTACGCCACCACCGCCGCCAACATCTGGTGTATTAGAGAATGGTGTGGCGCAGACCGAGTTATCAGGCAGTACTTCTGAAGAGCTTAACTTTACAATGCAAGTACCTGCGGGAGCGACTGATATCAGTTTTGACATGAGTGGTGGCACTGGTGATGCTGACTTATATGTGCGTTTTGGTGCTGCACCAACAACGGCTACCTATGATTGTCGCCCTTACGCTAATGGCAACAACGAGAGTTGTGCAGGTAACAGTGAAAATGGAATGTATTATGTCATGATGAGGGGTTATAGTGCTTTTAACGGTGTTAGCTTAGTTGGTAACTATACTGATGCGTCGAATCCTCCTCCGGGCGGTGGTTCATATACAAATGATACTGATGTTAGTATTTCAGACAGAAAAACTAGCACTAGCGTCATAAATGTTAACGGTACTGGTGATTCAGGTTCAGTGACGATTAATGTTGATATTAAACATACTTGGGTAGGTGATTTAAAACTTACCTTAGTTTCACCAACGGGTACTTCTGCCGTACTACGTGAATATACTGGTGGTTCAGCTGACGACATTACCGATAGTTATGTTATTGATGCAACAGGCATTGATCGTAATGGTAATTGGACTTTGCAAGTTTATGATAACGCTCGTGGTGATACTGGTTATATAGATACTTGGACTATTAACTTCTAAATAGCCGTTAATAAATCAACGTTAGAAATAACGTAATGCTTAGCAGCACTCATCATATTAAACTTGATGAGTGCTTTTTATTGTCAGTAGCCTACACAATAAAGTAATGCCGTCATGCGTATAAGTTGGTTATAGTTGTGATTGAATATAGTTTTCTAAGCCAATAGTTTTAATTAAGCCTAGTTGCTGCTCTAACCAGAAGGCATGATCAACTTCGGTATCGTCTAATAATTTTTCTAAAATCTCACGAGTCACGTAATCTTTTTCTTGCTCGCATAATGCAATAGCGGCTCTAAGTGAATTTGCCACAGCATATTCAACGTCTAAGTCACTTTGTAGCATTTCAGGCACCGTTTTGCCGATATGTAAACCTGGACGAGTTTGCATATCAGGCATACCTTCTAAAAATAGAATACGCTGAATAAGCATTGAAGCATGTAGCTTTTCATCATCAAACTCATGACTAATGCGTTCAAATAGTTTATTAATGCCCCAATCTTCATACATACTTGAATGAATGAAGTATTGATCCATAGCGGCTAGCTCATATGCGAGCAGGCCGTTTAGTGCTGAAATAACTTGAGTATTACCTTTCATTGTCTTTTCCTTTAACGGGTCTAGCGAAAGCCGTTTTATAGCTGTGCTTGAATGTATTTTTCAATACCCATAGCGCCAATTTGGTATTGCTGAGTTTCTAGCCAATCTAAGTGTTCTTCTTCGTCGTTTAATATGCCATCGAGCATTTCGCGGCTGACGTAATCTTGTTCTTGTTCACAAATAGTGATCGCGTTACGTACAACAGCAATTTGAGCCGTTTGAAAACCGGTATCACACTTGATCATTTCTTGGGTATGCTCACCAATAGCCAGTGGTGCTAATTGTTGTAAATTAGGTAGGCCTTCAAGAAATAATATGCGCTCAATAACTTTATCGGCTTGCTTCATATCAAGGATCGATTTCTTATAGCATTTACTGTTTAACGCATTTATGCCCCAGTTTTTATACATACGGGCGTGAAGAAAGTACTGATTAATTGAAGTGAGTTCGCTGGTAAGTACTTTATTAAGTATTGCCAGTACAGTGGAATTGCCTTTCATTAGAGCCTCAAATTTAAACTGTTTAAATATTGACTCTAATTATAGAAAGAATGCACGAGAATGCAAAAGGTATATTGTGAAAAACGTTTAAAAAACAAGTGTTTGAAAATGCTAATTGTTATCACTTAGACTCAAGTTATTAGAAATAAAGTATTTTAACCAACTTCTTTAAATAAGCTTTCATCTATAATGATGTCGTCAATAATGTTTTGAGCTACTTTAACACAGGTGCCACATTGTGAACCTAATGGTAAATGTTGCTTTAATTCACGTATCGAGCCGACACCTGACTCAGTGACTAACTGCTTAATTTGATGATCTGTGATGCCTTTGCAAATACAAACAAACATAATAAAACTACTAGTGATTGATAACGCGATTGATAATAGTTCTTATTTGAATTGTTTTCAACAGATAATTTTTAATTATTTCTTAGATCATTGAAAACGCTATAATTAAATTTTTTGTCTGTGTTAAACGAGAAGGGGGATTTGATTAGCTTAAGTTATATACGATTTACGACAGATATCAAACATACATTTACGGACTTATTTTGATATAGCGTACGGCAATTTAGTTACTCGACCTTTATTAGTCGAATCTACTTTACGCTCATTTTTTATATCTTTCCAAGCCGTAACCTTGCCACCAATATTTAGCTTTTCAAAGTTATGAGCAGTCATTTCTTTTTGATCTAAATTAAGAAAATTTAAAAGTAGAGGATAGCTTTTTTGATCACTAATATCGATCGACAAAAAGTCGTTCTCTCTACCTAAAAAGTACTGTTGAACTTGTGTTTCATGTTGTCGATAACATTGCGCTAAAAAATCGACATCATTAATGTTTTTTAAATTATAAGGCGAAAAAACTGCTTTATAGCAACGTTTAATTATTGGATTAAAGCCACCATCTTCACGAATAAGGTTTACGTGCATACGAGCAAGTAACTGTTTAATTGAAGGTAGCCATTTATCCATGCTTCGCGCTAAGTAGATAAACTTTGCATCAGGATAAGCTTTATCTAAATGTTGGTAGTCACAAAATATAGGAGTATCGGCAATAACTTGAGCCTCACTGAATGAGCGATCGGTATAGGCGGTATGAGCGACATGAAAACCCAGTTCGAGCATAGCGGCACATACACTTGTTGTACCCGTGCGAGGTAAGCCGATAATAAATATTTTGTTCATGGTATTAGTCATGTTAGCGATAGGGTGAAAAGCGCACTATTGTATGGTGGCATTACAATAAAAACTAACCTTATTTAATTTTTTGACATTCGAAAGTGTTAACCAGACAAGTAAAGGTTAAAAAGAACTTTAAGACTAAGGTGCCGGTGTTTGTTTTTCTTTGAGTACAGCATGTTCAGCTGCGGCAGTAATTTGAGCTAGCTTACCATTGCTTTTAAACTTTTTAATTACGTCATCCACTTTACTGACTAGTGCTTTATGATCTTTATGTAGATAATGATAAAGCTTTTGCTCTGCTAAAGGAGCACTTGCGACTATTTCATCCTCTAGTTTGAGTGTCTTTAATATTTCAGTCCCTTCCATATAATTGGTTAAAGCGATATCAACATTACCTTGTTGAACCAGCTTAAACATACTCTCAGATGACGAACTTTTAGAGATGAAAGGTAAATCTTTTGTGATGTTTTTAGTATGTTTTATACCTCTTAAACGCGTTATTTTATAACCTTTTAAATCATGTATGTTATTTATAGTAATCGCACTTTTTTTAAGGCTAAAAGCTGAAGTCGTTATACTGTAATAAGGCGTTGGCACTCTGATTAAGTTCTTGTTTATATCTCCATAAGACCAAACTCGCATAACTTCACCTGCTTTTGGGCCAAAATTGGCTTCATACTGCGCTCGGTTACCAGAAAAAGACATTATTTGGATCTTAAGGCCTAGCTCCTGATAGATATCGGTGAGAATGAGTTTCCCAATTTTTTGATCGACTAAACCTTCAATAGCAGCAAATTCAATATCTGCTTTATTGTTCATTGTGTTTTTAATGGTAGTGGCACCAGCTGTTATCGACAAAGCAAACAACAGCAATAAACAATGTATCCAAGACATAATTTATTATCCAGAAGGTTCTATTTCATAGTTTATTATAGGCTTAAGCGACGAATAATAAAGCACTTAGACTCAAGTAATAAAGTATTCAGACTCAAACAAAAGAGTCCTACTGCAAGTTTTATTAAAACACCATGACTCCTGTTGTGCTTCATAAAAAACGAGAATTACTATTTAGCTTTTAGTAAAGCCAATGGGGGGTATTTATTTTTGCAGAAAGGACTTGAAGCAAACTCATCAAATCCAGGTGCGAAGTTAAGTGGAGAAGTACCGTTGGGCTAAACAGTACTAAGTGCTAACCAACAGTTATACGTGCTATTTATTAGTGTGCTTTTTAATTGATTTATTAATTGCATCCACTTGAGATTGTTTTCTTTTGCGGCAATTAACTCTATCTTGGGCGTGACCTTGCTCACACTTTTTAGATGCACCATTACTTTCTATTACAGCAGATGTACCACTATAAATTGCATCTAGTGCGGGATTACCCGAACTAATACTACCGCAAGATGATATTAATAATAGCGAGAGGAAAAATATAAACTTCATTGAAAAACTATCCTTGTTATGTGTGCGGCTCATTATATTTACTGTTAGATGAAATTGTTCGATTTATCATACCACTAAGATAATCAGGCCATCCATAATAATTAATGTATGGCCTGATAAATATTTGTTATTTTTTCAATTGCACCTGTAGCTCTTTATCACTTTCAAAAAATATTGAGGCCAAGTAATTTATAGTTTCCAGTTCTTCTTTTGATACTTTGCCAGAATTTACCAGACTGATAATGTGTAAACGAATCTGAGGTAATTTAGCTTCAACCATTGGCCAAGTTCCGTCATCGGCACCATTAATATTTTTCGTAACACGGACAATATTAAATACGTCTTCGGCTGTTAAATCCATTGCCGATTTAGTCATAATATCATCGCCCAACTCAACTCTTAATGTTGAAACCCACTCAGGCTCCTGCCCATTAACGTCCATTGTTCCACCTATAATAAGTAATACTGCAAATATATATTTAAGCACTAAATTTCCTTATAAACTTAACGCTCAAATAATGAGTTAAAATGGAGTGAAGCGAACAGCCCGCAGTTTTTAGCCCTGTGAGTTGCTTGTTATGTAGCAGTATCCACAAGCTTATCTTTTTGTTTATGAAGCATGATCCAAAAAATATTACATACATTATAAAAGCGGTATAAAGGGTAAACCAACAACAATAAAAGTGTCATGAGATCACCAAAATCTCGATTATCGTAATAAAGTTCAGATGGGTGTTTTAGTTTAGGTAAAACGCTTTGAACTCCTTTTACTTTCATTTCGAATTCATCTTTAGATAAATTAAAACTCTTTTGGTTTGCCTTAAACAGATAAATAAAATATTCACCAGTTTCGGTTGAACCATAAAATGCTTCATCATTTAAACCAGCCAATACAATATCACTAATGATTGCTTCACCTCCATCTCGACTAGGCCATAAATACCATTTATCAGGGGTATCTATAGCTCCCATCGTGAGTCCATCATTTATGGGAAGTGTCCAATAATCGGTTAACGGAGGATCAATATCTCTAATAAACTGACAAACAAGAACATTAATAATAATTGCCAAGAAACAATATGGCGCTAACTTTAGCGGAAACCAAAAGAGTTGATTTACCGAAATGCCTCTTTTTCTCTTCAAAAGCATAATTATCCGAGCTATTGAAATGAGTGCCAGCCCCATAATACCTGCAACTATGAAATAAAGAACACCTATGATGATTAATTGAAAAAGTGGCCCCAAATTGAACTCCTAGCTTGAATGCCACATAACGCCGCATTCAGCGGACAAAAATAGTGGGATAAAATGGGTGGTAAATCGAAATATAACCCACTGTTTTTGTTGTGTTTAAGTTTCTTGTTATGTTTTTATTCGACAATGACGCCATTTACACTTTTAAAAAACTCATCACTAACAGCCCACTTTGGCTCCTTAACTATGAGCTTTCCACCCCAAACAGAAAAATCAAATGCGATATCTTTGTTTAAGAAATCGTTATTCTTAAATCGCGTAACCAGTTGCTCTAGTATATTTAATATTTCTGTTTGCTCGTCATCAATTTCGCCTTTCCACCCAGGAACTTGGCTGCCAAATTCATGTTCCATGTATTCGTCAGGAGCAGATTGCCAAAAAATGGTTAAAGCAGTGGCTTTAGTACAAAGTGGCGATTCGATAATCCATTTAGGGATTATCGCCCCATCGTCCCAATTACAACTTTGAGCCAAGTAAAATATTTCTTCAGCGTTTGAAATAGAATTGAACAATGACTTATTAGCTTGTAAGTCATTTCCATCTTCATCCTGTTCAAAACTATATTCTACAAAGTTATCTAAAAGAAATTGCTTTCTTTCATCGGATATTTCGAAATGACTCATAATGATCCAGTAAAATATAACGCCTAAATAACAGGCAAAAAGTAGTTGGCTAAAATAGGTGAACGTAGTGAACAAAAAGCCAACTGTTTTTTGTCCTTGTTGATTTTCTTGTTATATTTTACTTTACACTAAACTCAATTTCGCGATTTTCTTCGATTGCAGCTTCAGTAAAAATAGTTAGCACCCCAATTTGAAAAGGTTTGAGGTCGCCTAAATTAATACTGGAATTAACTGACACCAGTTTGTATGGTGGCTCTATATTATTGATAGAACCTGTGATTAACGAATCAGCTAAAGCATTTAAATTATGCCCATGCCATTTTGGAGCATCAACTTGAGGTAAGAATACATCATAAAATTGCTCTTCCGTTTTTATTAGACACCAATCAATGAGTATTTCCATAAACTTTCCGTAAAATATAACAGCTTATTATGGAGACTTCTCAGTAATGTCCGTTCCATAATTTTTATTTAATTGACATTAATATCACATAATTTCATGGCTTTAGGAAACATAAATATTAAGTTCTGACCAGAACTTGATTATTACTGAGACTTCTCAGTAATAATCAATAATGTTTTTTTAGTTATTTTTAATTTTATCAATGTATTAGGTGGTAATTAGGCAAGGATTAGGATGTGATCTGATTGTTACTAATACTTCATCAGTAACATAATTAAAAAAATTTATTAGAAAATATATGAGAAAATTTTTTAAGTTAATTTCCATTCAGTACACAAAGCAGCATTAGCAGCTTTATAACGATAAATCGCTTTGGTGTGCGAGTTAAACCAATCAAAATTAACATTTCCAGGTTAACTAAAAATATCGAGTTTTTAGGGAAAATCACCTAACACACATGTTCAATTTTCTCATTCGATCACGTGTATCTCATTATTTATGGCGAACCACACTTCGAGACTGCGCTTTGATTAACGGCTAATACCTTCATTTCATAAATCTGCAATATTTGTGAAACCCGATTGTCATATAGAACCATTAAAATTTTGCCAAGTGATTAAGCTGTTGACGTTTTGTTTAAGCTTTTGTTTAGACAATACCGCACTTAATAATTTTCGCTTCTATAAGGTTTTATGGACAATGAAACAAAATATTTTACCTCAATGTATGCAACTTGCTTTGATCGCAGCAGCGATGGCAATGCCTGCATTAGCACAAGAAAACCAGTTAACTGATGTGGTTGCTGCAGGACAAAAAATTAATCAGTCTGCTAATAAATCTCAACAAAAAGTTGATGTCATTAATAACAGCATTTTAACGAAACTTCAGCAGTTTAAAACGGTTAACAAAGAGCTTGATGGCTTAAATGTTTACAACAAGCAAATGAATAAACAAATTGAAAATCAGCTAGCCGAATTATCTCAGCTCGATATTTCAATGGAACAAGTCAGTATTATTGAACGTCAAATATCGCCTTTGATGGCCCGCATGATCAGCACACTTGAAGAGTTTGTTACTTTAGATATGCCATTTCTTCCCTCTGAACGCAGTCAGCGTTTAACGGGTTTAAAAACTATGCTCGAACGTGCGGATATTGCGGTATCTGAAAAATTTCGTCGTGTGCTAGAAGCCTACCAAGTTGAAGTTGATTATGGTCGTACGATTGAAGCCTATACCGGTTTATTGACCGTAGAGGGGGTCGAGCGCGATGTCGACTTTTTACGTATTGGCCGAGTAAGTTTTGTTTACCAAACACGTGACGGTGAAAAGTTAGGTATGTGGCAGCAATCATCTCAATCTTGGCAGCCATTGTCTGGTGAATACCGTTTACCGGTTAATAAAGCATTACGTATTGCACGTAAACAGCTTGCCCCTGATTTAATCATTGTGCCTGTTGCACAAAACTCAGCTGAATAAGGAAGGATAAACATGATGTCTTTCAATAATAAAACGTTTATCAAACAGCTTTTACGCTCACATTTACGTTCGTCTTTGCGTTCGCCTTTACGTTCGGTAAGCACTTTAGTTTTGAGCTCATTATTTGTTGTTAGCTCGGTTTGCGCACAACAAGCCAGTAACTTAGATGAATTATTGTCGCGCTTAGAAACAGGTCAAATAGCCCAAACCAAGCAAAACCAAGCGAGAGAGCAAGAGTTTACTTTAAAAGTAAACGAGCAAGGGCGCTTACTTAATCAAGCAAAATCTGCTCGTGATCAAGCGATTAACACCAGTACAAGCTTAGAAGCTAACTTTCAAGATAACGAAGTTAAGCTCGGCAATAAAACTGAGGCTTTAACGCGTCGCATGGGCGAATTAAAAGAGCTATTTGGTGTATTACAGCAAGTGGCTGGTGATACTAAAAGTAAGTTTCAAACCTCGGTTATTTCCGCTCAAATAGCTGGACGAGGTGAGTTTTTAGATGAACTAGCACAAAGCATGGGTTCTTCTTCGAAGCTCGCATCCATTGAAGAAATTGAACGTTTGTGGTTTGAACTACAACGTGAAATGACCCAAAGCGGCAAAGTACATACTTTCACCCGTGATGTGGTGATGGCCAGTGGTGAGAAGCAGTTAACGCAAGTAACACGCGTGGGTGGTTTTAACCTTATTGCTAACGGTAAGTACTTAGAGTACATCGATGAAACGGGTTCAGTCGCTGAACTTATTCGTCAACCATCAGGTCGTTATCTTGACAGCGCAGCTGCATTAAGTTCAACGCCAGATCAAGCGGTGCCTTTTGCTTTAGACCCAACCGGTGGTTCAATTTTGAGCTTACTTGTACAAGCACCTGATACGCAAGAACGTATTGAACAAGGTGGCCCTGTTGGTTATGTGATTTTAGCGATAGGTTTGGTTGGTTTACTGATTGCTATTGAGCGCTTTATTACCTTGTTTTTAATTGGTGGCAGAGTGAATCGTCAGTTAAAAAGTGATAAGGCAAACAGTGACAATCCATTAGGTCGGGTGATGTTGGTGAAAGAGCAAAACCCTAAAGCTGATACGGAAACATTAGAGCTAAGGTTATCGGAATCGATTTTACGCGAAGTACCTAAGCTATCGAGCCGCTTAACGTTAATTAAAATCATTTCTGTGGTCGCTCCTTTAATAGGTTTACTCGGTACCGTTACCGGCATGATCAACACCTTCCAAGCGATTACCTTGTTTGGTACTGGCGACCCTAAATTGATGGCTGGCGGTATTTCACAAGCCTTGGTTACAACTGTTTTAGGCTTAGTTGTCGCGATACCTATGGTATTTATCTTTACGTTATTGCATACCCGCAGCCGCTCAATCATCAATCTACTTCAGCAACAAAGCGCTGGCATTATTGCTGAGAGGGCTGAGAGAACCGAGTGGACGGAGCGCAATGAGCAAGGAGCATAAACCATGATTTGGTTTATCGAATTAATGAATACCATCGGTGAATTTATGGATACCGGTGGTCAGGTGCTCACCGTTATTGCTGTTGTTATTGCTGTGATGTGGTTGCTGATATTTGAACGCTTAATTTTTGTTTTTTGGGGCTATCGTCGTATTAAAAAACAACTTAAGCACCATTGGCAAAGCCGAAGCGAACAGCATTCGTGGCATGCCGAGCAAATTCGCTTAGCTTTAGTGGCTCGTGGTAGCGCCATGCTAAGCACGAATTTACCGTTGATTCAAAGCTTGGTCGTGTTGTGTCCGCTGTTAGGTTTGCTCGGTACCGTAACGGGCATGATTGAAGTGTTTGATGTGATGGCAATTTCTGGCAGTGGTAATGCGCGCTCAATGGCTTCAGGTGTTTCGCGAGCAACGATACCGACCATGGCGGGTATGGTTGGCTCATTATCTGGGGTGTTCGCGGCGACATGGTTACAACGCCACGCTAAACGTGAAACCGAATTGCTTGAAGATGCGATGGAAGTCGACCACTAACCCTGGTCGATTAGCCCAATAAACTGTACTCGATTAATCCAGTAGATTGGGTATCGACGTTACAGCAAAGCTATCTTAATAAAAATTGATAAGAATTAATAAGAGGACAGGTTATGCGTTCGCAATTAAATAAAATGCTCCAAGAGCAAGAAGAAAGTGAAGAGATAAACATGACACCCATGTTGGATGTGGTTTTTATCTTGTTAATATTTTTTATCGTCACAGCGTCATTTGTTAAAGAGTCTGGTATTGAAGTTAATCGACCAGAAGCGGCAACGGCAGTAAAAAAAGAGCGAGCGAATATTTTAGTCGCTATTAGTGACAAAGGTGAGATTTGGATCAATAAACGCCGAATTGATGTGCGAGCGGTACAAGCTAACATCGAGCGTTTAAAGGCTGAAAACCCACAAGGTACTGTGGTTATTCAAGCAGATAAAAAAGCCACCACCGATATATTGATTAAAGTGATGGACTCTGCCCGAGCTGCGGGTGTTTACGATGTGTCTATTGCGGCTCAAGAGGCATAGTGATGGCGGAGGTAAGTATGTCTAATGCAAGCAATGTTAGTGGTTCAAAAATACCTTCGGTGTTTTTACAAACCGCTAGCCGATATCTTTTGGGATTAGTGCTAGCGGTAGTGACAACGATTGGTTTGTTATGGGGCATGCAGGCCCTAATTGCTGGTGGTAGTGAAGTGATGTCAGAGCCGCCTCGTGGCAATGTACTCGACTTTATTCGCTTAAAGAAAGAACAGCAAACGGTGAAGAAAGAGCGAAAACCGCAAAAGCCCGCTAAACCGAAAACACCACCACCGCCAATGGTACAGCCACAAATGGCGCAAGCTAATCCGAATGCTCAAGCAGTCAGTAGTAGCTTCTCAGCTGATATTGCACTTGATGCTGGCTTAAGTGGTGGTCTTAGTCTTGAAAGCGGTGACGGAGATTATTTACCGATAGTAAAAGTAGCGCCTATCTACCCACGTCGCGCTCAATCTCGTGGTATTGAAGGCTTTGTTATTGTTGAGTTTACCGTGACTAAAACCGGTGCGGTTCGTGATGCCGTGGTGGTTAATGCTGAGCCTGAAAGTATTTTTGATCGTGCGGCGTTAGATGCGGTACTGAAATTTAAATATAAACCTCGTGTTGTTGATGGCGTAGCGATGGAAGTTGCTGGCGTGCAAAATAAAATATCTTTTGCCATTGATGGTTAATATCTCATTGCAGCTTATGGCAATAATGAACTTGAAAAAAGAGGAGAGCAGAGCATGTTAATGAAAAAAATAGCGGTAACCTTATTAGGTGCAGGTTTTTTGTATAGCCTGGCAGGTATTAACCTAGCTTACGGACAAGTAACCGATAACTTGAAAAGTAACTCGGCAGACGTGTCTAAAGATAACTCAGCTGACACGTCTGCGGTAAATAAAACGGTGAAGCTAACTAAAAAGCGCACGGCTAAAAAAGTGCCAGCGATGCGAAATCGTGTCTATAGCCAATTAGCGCGAGCGCAGAAGTTAGCCGATGAAGGGGTTAAAATTGCCGGTTTTGACGTACTCGATGAAGTAAAAGACAGAATTGACAGCTTAAATAGTTATGAGCGCGCGATGTTGTGGAATTTTTATGCCTTTATGTATTATGGCAATGAAGATATAGCTTCTGCTATCGAACATTTTGAATTAGTGATAAAAGAAGACGCTATTCCTGACTCTTTATATTTATCAACAGTTTACTCTTTAGCTCAGCTATCGATGCAACAACAAAATTATCCGCAAGCATTAACATATTTACAACAATGGCAAGACAATAACACCAAGGCGTTAACAACGTCGCAGCATATGATGTTTGCCCAAATTTACTACCAAGATAAACAATTTGAAAAAGTGATCACCGAAGTTGAGCGAGCGATTAGCTTGGCGCAACAAAGTAATGCTACTGTCAAAGAAAATTGGCTGATTTTACAACGCGCTAGTTATTATGAGCTTAAACAACCAGAGCAAGTGATCAAGGTCATTGAGCAACTCGTGCGACTTTACGATAAACCGGAATACTGGTTGCAATTAGCGGGTATGTACGGCGAAGTTGGCCAAGAAGATAAGCAGTTAGCAGTGATGGAAGCTTCATGGCAAGCCGGGCATATAACTAAGGGGAGTGACGTGATGACATTGGCGCAATTATATCGTTTTCACCAAGTACCTTTTAAAGCCGCCATATTGTTAGAGCAAGCTATTGCCAAAGGTACTATTGTCGCGAGTGAAAAAAGTCTAGAAGCACTAGCGCAAGCTTATGTTGCCGCTAAAGAAGACGAAAAAGCATTGCCGGTACTTATTAAAGCTGCAGAAATTGCTGATACGGGCAAGTTTGATGTTCAACTTGCTCAAGCCTACTTAAATTTAGAACGTTGGCAAGATGCGATAGCATCCGCTAATAATGCCTTGTTACGCGGCGGCATCAGCAGAGAAGGTGATATGTACTTAGTGATAGGTATGGCGAAATTTAATCTACAAGCTTTTGATGAGTCTTTAATTGCCTTTACGCAAGCGCAAAAAATTCCAAAATCAGCAAAAACAGCTAAACAATGGTTTCATTATGTTGAACGAGAGCAAGGTCAGCGTGAACGCTTAGCGATGTTGAAATAAGCAAGTCTGTAAATATATATTAAATTTCAGCCTGTTAATTTGATTAACTTATTTGTTAGACTCTGAGGATCAATAATAAAATTAGGAAAACTCGCTTGTCTGCATTTAATATTTATTTATTACGCCATGGAGCATTGGTTCAAAGCGGCATTTTATGTGGAAGCACTGATATTGCGTTATCTGAAATAGGTGAACAACAATTAATCGAGGCAACGAAAAGCTTACCTGAAATATCACAATGCTATAGCTCGCCGCTTATTCGTTGCCGGCAATTTGCTGACCAATACGCTCAACAACATGGACTTTCAGTGCAGATTTTAGCTGAATTACAAGAAATGAACTTTGGTGATTGGGACGGTAAAAGCTATCAAACACTTTGGCAGCCCGAGCTTCAATCCAAACTTCAACCCGAGCTTCAAGCAGACCAGCAGCGAGTTCAACATACAAAAGAAAAACTAACCACCTTAGGTGATTTTTGGCAAAATCCTTGGCAATGCCAACCTCCCAATGGCGAGACGATGATTGACTTTACGCAACGTGTTGACCACTTTTGGCAGAACTTGTTGGCAGAGCTTATACAAGCAAAGCAGCAACAGAAAAATATCTTAGTGGTCAGTCATGGTGGCGTTATTCGTTATATTTTAGCTAAAGTGCTCGGTTTACCTTTACCAGGGATAAATCACATGGCTAACCTTGATGTTCCTTATGGTGGGTTAATTCACCTGCAAGTAAGTATTGATGATAGTGGAAAAGCTTGGCCTAAATTGATGCTATAACTCTCTAATTTTTTTGTCATTTAGCTTGGCTAAAATAAAGCTTAAGCAAGGTTTGAATAGAGTTTGAATAGGGTTTAAATAAGGCTACGTTTTGACAGTGATAACAGCCAAGGTCTTACATGTCAGGTTTGGCTCTATATTTCGCTGATACTGAGATGAAAGAGTGAGGAGCCTTGATTTTTAACTGGCAACCAAGTCCGATAGCCAAGTTTAAAGTAATCGGTGCAGGCTCAAAATAACGCTTGCTATTTCGCTCAAGCTGTCGATAATCTCGTCATTATTTAAATAATGTCATATTCAATTTTACTTTCTGTTATGCATCAAGCATCACTGATCATGTAAAGCTGGGAATGTGGTGAAAATCCACAACTGTACCCGCAACTGTAAACATCGTGATATACCGTTAAGTTTTTCTTATAAAGCTTAAATTGACAATATCTAACGACTGTAAGTCAGGATACCAGGGGAAATATGAACATTAATTACCACGTCGAGCGGGTTACTCGAGCATTGGAATTTTTATCTTAGTCACTTGTTATTAGCTAGTTATTAGCTCATTTTGACAAGTTTACAAATGGCGCAAGATATTCTCCCCTAAGTTTAAATCGTATCGACGTTCATCTTACTAAATCAACCAACTTAGCGTTGGATTGATGCTATTTAGGTAACAAAATGTTTGATATTAAAGCGGTTAATTGTGAACACTCAGAAAAAATCCAGGCGATTATTGATGGTAAAACCAAGCCATTAGGTGCCTTGGGTGCTCTGGAGCCTTTAGCGAAACAAATCGCAAAAATTCAACTTACCGAGAGTGATTTTGAAGCTCCTAAACATCTACAGCACAAATTACAACTTATAGCTCCTCATTTAAGCATTTTTGCTGGCGACCATGGTGTTGCTCGCGAAGGTGTTTCTATTGCGCCCAGCGAAGTAACGAGCCAAATGGTGGCTAACTTTGCTCATGGCGGCGCAGCAATTAATGTTTTCAGTCAACAATTGGGTTGGCAACTGAGTATTGTTGATGCAGGGATATTAGTGCCAGTTGCATCGCCAAGCGTTATAAATCAACGTTTGGGCGATATTACTCAGCCAATTAATCAGCAAGAAGCGATGACTCAAGCACAAGTCGAGCAAGGCTTTATTTATGCTAAACAGCACATTGCTGACTTGAAAACTAGCGGTTGTAATATTATTGCTTTTGGTGAAATGGGTATTGGAAATACGACGATAGCGGCAGCGATTATGGCAGCACTCATGGCTATTCCAGCCAGTGAAGCTGTTGGTCGCGGAACGGGTGTTTCTGATGATATCGTGTTGAAAAAACAGCAAGTGGTGGAGCAAGCGTTAGCACTGCATCATGAAAACCTAAGCGATGCCGAGTCTATTTTACGTTGCTTAGGCGGTTTTGAAGTGGCTCAAATTACGGCTGCTATGTTAGCGGCTGCAGAAAACGGCATGCTTATTATTGTTGATGGTTTTATTTGTACCGCGGCAGCAATGCTAGCGATTGAATTTAATGCCAAGGTGAAAGACTACATGGTGTTCGCTCATTGTTCGGGTGAACAAGGTCACGAGAAAATGTTGGCTTGGCTCGATGTTAAGCCATTATTAAATTTAGGTTTACGTTTAGGTGAGGGCACAGGTGCTGCTTTAGCATTACCGATTATACAAGCAGCGGTGGTTTTTTATAATGATATGGCAAGTTTTACCGATGCTGAGGTAACTGATGTCACCTAAGCCTGATGAGCAACAAGTCGATACTGCTAAGCAAGAATTCAAGCCAAAGCAATGGACGCAGCTGTTAGCAGAACAATGGCAATTATTGTTATTAGCAACAAGCTTTTTTACCCGTATTCCGGTCAATATTAGTGCTGAAGTTAGCGGTAAAATGTTAAATGAGGCAAGCCGGTACTTCGCTTTAGTAGGTGTATTTATTGGTGCTGGCTCTGCGTTAGCCTTTTATCTCGCCGCCACAGTTATGCCTATTGAACTTGCTTTATTAATTGCCATGGCGACCAGTGTGCTCTTAACCGGAGCTTTTCATGAAGATGGTTGGGCTGATGTTTGGGATGGTTTTGGTGGTGGTTGGACTGTTGAAAATAAACTTAACATTATGAAAGATAGTCGTTTAGGCACTTACGGCGCCGCGGCATTATTTTTTATTTTAATGATCAAGTATCAAGCGTTATTAGCACTTATTCAGCAAAATATAACCAGTAAGGCTTTGTTAGGCGATACATTACTAAGTGATAATTTGCTAAATCAGAACTTGCTAAGCGAGAGCTTGAGCGTGCTTTCAATACTCGTCTTAGGTCATTGTTTAAGCCGAGTACTCGCCACCAGTTTAATTGCTGATATGCCTTATGTTAGTGAAGATGCAACATCAAAAGTAAAACCCTTAGCGCAAACATTATCAACTAACAGTTATTTAACTTTGCTGACCACTGGCGTACTGATACTTCTGTTCAGCTTATCTTTTAGCGTTATCTGGAAACTTGTGCTGGTTTTATTACTCACTCGTTGGTGTTTAAAGCGCTGGTTCACTCAACAATTAGGTGGTTATACCGGTGATTGTTTAGGTGCGGCGCAACAGTTGTCAGAAGTAGTTATTTACATCTCATTGTTGGCATTTTCAGCCGTGAGCGTATGAGTAAAGTGAGCGATGGGACTGAGCAAATATGAATAAAATACAGTTAATTATTGGCGGCGCTCGTTCAGGTAAGAGCTCGTTGGCGGAGCAATATGCTAAGGCGTCAAATCTACCGGTAACTTATATTGCTACCGCGCAAGCATTCGACGTGGAAATGACGCAAAGGATCAGCCTGCATCAAGCTGACCGATCTCAACATTGGGCTTTGATAGAGTCGCCTTTATTACTGGCACAAGCTATTGAATCAGCAATGGCGTCCTCGAGCAATGGCCAAGGTATTTGCATATTAATCGATTGTTTAACTTTGTGGCTGAGCAATAGTTTGTGCAAGCCAAGTGATACCTTAGCGGATGACTGCCTTCAGCCAAGCACTCATACAGACACTCAGCAAGAAACTTATGCAGTCAATCTTGATTATTGGCAACAAGAAAAAACGCAATTGCTTGCGTTACTCACCCGTATTTCGCAACAAGCATGTAACGATAATGGCAATAGCGATGTCGGGCGTGTTGAGATTATATTGGTGAGCAACGAAGTCGGTCACGGCATAGTGCCGATGGGAGAGTTATCTCGTCAGTTTGTTGACCAAGCGGGCTGGCTACACCAAGCCATTGCTAGCATTGCCGATAATGTTGAATTTGTTATGGCAGGCTTACCGTTAACATTAAAATCAGCTGAAAAAACTAACAACAAGGTTCAATTGTGAAAACATTAATGGTGCAAGGCACTACCTCAGATGCAGGAAAAAGCACCTTAGTTGCGGGATTATGCCGCGTATTAGTGAATAGCGGTGTTAACGTCGCGCCATTCAAGCCACAAAATATGGCGCTAAATAGCGCGGTAACCAAAGATGGTGGCGAAATTGGTCGCGCTCAAGCTTTGCAAGCGATTGCAGCAAAGGTTGAAGCACGAGTTGATTTTAATCCTATTTTATTAAAACCCAATAGTGACACTGGCGCGCAAGTTATTGTGCACGGTAAAGCAATATCCAACATGGAAGCAGGCAAGTATCACGACTACAAAAAAGTGGCGATGCAAGCGGTGTTGGAATCTCATCATCGTTTAGCCAATGACTATGAGATATTGCTGGTTGAAGGTGCAGGTAGTCCTGCTGAAATTAATCTTCGCGCCCATGATCTTGCCAATATGGGATATGCCGAAGCCGTCGATTGCCCGGTTATTTTAGTCGCTGATATTGATCGTGGCGGCGTATTTGCTCACTTAGTTGGCACGCTGGCGTTACTTTCTGAGTCAGAGCAAGCAAGAGTGAAAGGTTTTATTATCAATCGTTTTCGCGGTGATATTAAATTGCTTGAGTCGGGCTTAGATTGGCTTG
>JBAROR010000111.1:0-99271 GCA_049642265.1 Cognaticolwellia sp.
ATAGTTATTCTATTATCGAAATCAATAACGCCGGAGATGACCCGTTATCGGCTTGCCCGAGGGAGCTATGCTAGAAAGTCAGTCCTGCGTTGCATACATGGATGTATGTACTTAGCTTTTGTCTGGAACAAAAAAGCTGTGCATACATGGATGTATGTACTTAGCTTTTGTCTGGAGCAAAAAAGCTGTGCAATACTTGATAAGGGAGTGACCATTACCTGTGTATCGCGCCTTGATCTGAATTCCTAGCTTAGCTCTGAAACTGCATCTTGAAGTAGAACGGGTATATACCAAATGTAATAAGTTATCGATCAATTTTAAGCGAGGGTAAATTTTCAAGAATAAGGCGCTTGATTGATTCTTACATGGATGTAAGTCATTAGCGCAATGCAGGAGCATATTGCCGAGCAATAGCTAGCTATTGCGATTGAAAGCAACGCAGTTATTGGAGATTTAAACCGCCTTAAAATGATCAATTGTTTATTTCAATTGGTATTAGTTAACATCATAATAGAGTGGCAGCTAATATCACTGAGGCTAAAAATATGGTTCACCAACCCTACAAACCATTATACGGGTTAACGTGAAAAGTTATCGTGACACCATTAGTGCAGCATTTTGGTTTTGACTTTATTGGTAAAGAAATAAAAATCCGCTGTTTTATCGAGGTTACAAGCATCAACTCCAGCTTAAAATAGCCTTAACATATAGCACAATAGTCTTTATCAACACGCTAGAAAATGGCAGACTGCTTGAATACATTCATCAGAATTCCTAGCACATGAAAAACACTCATCATTATATTCTTACTTGGCAGTGCCCTGATACTTCAGGTGTGTTGGCAAAAGTCAGCCAAAGCTTATTCGAACATGGCGCATTTATTACTGAAACCAGTCAATACAGTGATCCCTACACAGATACTTTTTTTTCCCGTATTGCTTTTGATGATCGAGAACTAACGGTTAGTTTTGATGAATTCAGTCAAGCGATTGATTTACTAGCAAAGCCACTGAACATGGACTATCAATTACGAGAAAAAGAAAACTTTCCAAATATTGTTATTGCTGTTTCTAAAGACGACCATTGCCTAGTATCACTATTAACAAAATGGAAAGCAGGCGTGTTACCGGTTAATATCGTCGCGATCACTTCAAATCATTTAGACTGCCAAGCGCTTGCTCAATGGCATAATGTGCCTTTTCATCATTTACCTGTTAATAAAGAAAACAAAGCGCAGCAAGAACAAGCGCTGTTAGATATTTATCAGCAATACAAAGGCGATTTACTGGTACTTGCCCGCTATATGCAAATATTATCGGACGATCTTTGTCATAGTTTACGTGGCCAGGCGATTAATATTCACCATTCATTTTTACCTAGTTTTAAAGGCGCGAAGCCTTATCATCAAGCCCATAAACGTGGTGTTAAAATTATTGGCGCTACAGCGCATTATGTTACCGCTGATCTTGATGAAGGACCTATTATTGTTCAAGAAGTCAAACCGATTAATCACACTTTTACTATCCAACAAATGGTGCATCTGGGTCATGATCTAGAAGCAACCGCCTTGTGCCATGCAGTAAAATTGCATGCCGAACAGCGCATTTGTATCAACAAAGATAAAACCGTTATTTTAAGTTAAATCTTCTTAGAGAAATCAGCCGCTAAGGCTTATTTTCAAGCTGTTTTATTAAGTTAACTCTGCTACATTGGAGCACAAATACCTCATCAACATTTGTGTTCCCTATGATCCAATATCAAATTTCCCCACTTAACCCAAATAGTCACTTATTTGAGGTTATATTGTCATTTAACACCGTTGCAGGTAAAAACTACACCTTATCATTACCCGCTTGGTTACCTGGTAGTTATATGATTCGTGATTTTGCCAAAAACATCACAGAAATCAACGCACTTGATGGTAATAAGCAATCGATTGAACTCGAAAAAGTTGATAAGCAAACGTGGTCATTGCAAGCAACTAATGCACAAGTAGAAGTACGTTATCAAGTTTTTGCCTTTGATCTCTCTGTTCGTACCGCTTACCTTGACAGCCAACGTGGTTTTTTCAATGGCAGCTCTACCTTTTTGCAAGTGCAAGAATTAAACGACTTACCATGTCAGCTGACTATTCAGCCTTCAACGCTAGCAGCACATAGCAAATGGCGTGTAGCGACCGGCTTAACAAGAGCTAAAACAACAGAAAAGTATCAATTTGGCCAATATATTGCTGATAATTACCAACACCTAATTGACTGCCCTGTTGCTATCGGTGAATTTGACAGTACTGAATTTACCGTCGAAGGAGTCGTGCATCATTTAGTATTTACCAGTAAACACTATGGCGATATCCAGCGTTTAGCAGCAGATGTTAGCGCTTTATGCCAACACCACATTAACTTATTTGGTGAAGCTCCTTTCAAAGAATACTGGTTCATCACACATTTATTAGCCAATGGCTTTGGCGGTTTAGAGCATAAAAACTCGACCATTTTACAAGCCAGCCGTTTCGACTTACCTAACCCACAACAACCCGCAGCAGAGCGACATGAAAACTATAAAACGTTTTTAAGCTTATGCTCACATGAATATTTTCATGCTTGGAATGTCTGTCGCATCAAGCCAAAAGAATTTGTTCCTTACAACTTAAAGCAAGAAAGCTATACCAAACAACTCTGGGCCTTTGAGGGAATTACCTCTTACTACGACGACTTTTCACTCTATCGTACAGGTTTGATTAATTTCGAAGAATATCTAGCAATATTAGCGAAAACGGCAACACGAGTATACCGAGGTAAAGGGGAGTTAAAACAAAGCATTACCGCCTCAAGTTTCGATGCTTGGACCAAGTTCTATCAACAAGGTCCTGATGCCATTAATAACATTGTCAGCTACTACGCCAAAGGCGCTTTAATTGCATTATGGTTAGATTTAACCATTCGTAGTAAATCGAACAATCAATACAGCTTAGATACTTTAATGCGAGAATTATGGATCCACTTTGGTCGTACAAGTGTTGGCACCAGTGAAGATGACTTTATTAATATTGCTAATATTTTATGCGCTGAAGACATTTCATCAAGCTTTAAACATCATTTGTATAGTAATGAACGTATTGACTTAACCGCCGACTTAGCAAGCTACGGTGTTGAACTGAATAAGCAAAAATTCAAGAAATTAAACAGTTTAGAGACGACATCAGCAACACATTATCACGGTTACTTAGGTGCGCAATATAAAGCACAGGCCTTAGGCTTGAACATTACCCAAGTACTCGAAGGATCACCTGCCGCCAAAGCAGGTTTAGCGGTAAATGATACGCTTATTGCTGTCGATAAAATGAAAGTAACAGAGCCATCTATACAAGCCCTATTTGATCATCTGACTGTAGGTAGTTCAATAACTTGTGATTTCTTTCGTGATGACCAACTACTCACGACAACACTGGACATTATTGACTCGCCACTAACCGGTGTTGCTTTCACTGTGGTCGATAATAATTTAGTGAAAAACTGGCAAGCTATTATTCAGTAATGATTATTCGGCTTTGTAAATTAAAGTGTACGTAATTACTGACAACATCAAGTCACTAAACTAACAGGAAAATTAGGGCGTATTATCGAGTTATGGTAAAAATTAGCTCATTCGAGATTCGCCCAACTTATAAATTAAGTAATAACATTATGATTAAATTAAAACGCTTCCACCATGTCGCTTATCGATGTAAAGATGCAAAAGAAACAGTTGATTGGTACAAAAAACATCTAAATATGGAACTTACCGTCGCGATTGCCGAAAACGAAGTACCGTCGACTAAAGCTCCAGATCCTTACATGCATATATTTTTAGATGCGGGTATGGGCAACATTCTGGCCTTTTTTGAGATTCCAAACTCCCCAGACATGGGTCGCGATGAAAACACACCACAATGGGTGCAGCACATTGCGTTAGAAGTAGAAGATTTTGATGCTTTAGTGTCAGCAAAAGCTGATTTACAGTCACATGGCTTAGACGTTTTAGGCCCGGTAAATCATGGCGTATTTAAATCTATCTATTTCTTTGATCCTAACGGACATCGTTTAGAGTTAGCAACAAATACCGGTACTGTTGAGCAATATGCAGAACTTAAACGAGTTGCTCCTTTAATGGTTGAAGAATGGTCACAGACCAAAAAAGCGCCAACGCATGCGGCATGGTTACATCAGCAAGAAGACTAGTAAAGATTATAAATTAAGCTGACAAAACGGTAGAGAATTGTTGCGCAATAATCTACCGTTTTCAACTTATGTGCTCTAAATCCACGTAATAACGCTATATCAATCATCCCTTTTATTAGCAATTCAATTCAAAAGTGCCAGTATTATCTCTATGCAAAAAATGAATTTTCTCTAAATTTAAATTCTACTTAATTATAAAATTTGACTAAGAATAATTTCATTAAAACTCTGCAGCCCCCATTAACGAAGACTTTCGTAAGTTAAGAACAACAAATAAACACAGTACATTTGCCATATTTACTGTAAGACATTGACCATTGCAATTTATTAATGATAATTAAATTACATTTGTTAACAAAAATATTACATTTAAAAACAACAGCTTGCTGATTATTCGTTTTTCACACTATTCATAAACGAAAAAAATGCCTTGCTGCTTTATGAAACTCACGTAAAGTATGGGTCAGCTATTTAGGTAGCACCCAACAAAACGGATAATATTTGCACGGAAAGCAAGAAGCGTAAATATAGCGCAACATAAAATTTAAAATACGGATTGTTTACTAAAGCTCAGGAATAGCATTGAGTATTTTGTCCAGAAGGACATCAAGGATGATCTAGAAAGCGTCAGGATGACCGAAAAAAATAAATTATGCACGGCAATAATTATAAAAAGATAGGAAACTGTCAAATTAACAGGGATTGTATCATAAGGCTAGGATAGCCAATTAAGAAACGGAACTATACATGTTGGCGTTTGCCACATTTTTCTCCAAAAGCGACGTTTTTAACGTCGCTTTTTTTCTTTCTATCGCTGTTTAGCGTGGAATGTCGTAAAATAGCCTTAATTGTTCATTATTTTAAGTTATTACTATGTCTCGTTCAAAAAAATCACGCAAACCGGGCACTGGCTCTATTGGCATCCTTAAAGATGACAAAAAAAAATTAGTAGAACCAAAACCTCGTAGAGCCAAGAAAAAAAATGGCAACGAACCGGGAAACCGCCAAAAAGAAGCTACTGCTAAAGTACTTAACGGTCCAAACTCTGCAAAAAATAAAGATCCTCGTATTGGCAATAAAACGCCTATCGATTTAGGTAAGCCCGTTGCTACGCTTGCTAAAACTAAGCCAGTTAAAAAAGCTCAGCAAAATTCTCCTATCGCCGCTATTCGTGTAGTTGAAACAGGTGAGTCATTAGCGGATCAATTAAGTCGCATCGAGCAAGACCCTAGATTGCTTGAAATACTTGAAAAGCAAGATATTGATGCAGAATTAAGCGCTGAAGAAGTAAGCTATTTCAATACGCTTATGGAACAACATGAAAAAATTAGTCAAGAACTTGGTCTTGATGAAGAAGATGAAATAGTAACTCCAGCTAGCAAATCTGACTCTGAAGACGACCTATGGGACAAGTTTGATAATAGTGATTTATCAAAATTTGAATAGGTAGATCTCATGCTATCAGATCCTTGGATATACCTTGTTCTATTAGGCATTGTTATCATTGGCGTACTAGCAGCTATAGCAACAAAGCTGCTTCGCCAATTAAAGCAACAAAGGCTTGAGCAAGCACAAAAGCAAGCAGCGCAAAAACAAGCGTTGCTGCAGCATGATAAAAAAATTATCGCTAGTGTCATCATTATTGTTCGCGCGATGAAAGAAGAGCAGTGCGATATTGCAGAAGGTTGTTGGCGTTTAAGTGTACTGCTTGATTCATTAAAATTAAGCCAAGACCTTAATTTACAATTTCCAGCAGTATTTAAGCTTTATGAAGCGATTAAGCATATGCCTATTATGTCAGCGCGTAAGAAGTTAGATAAACAATCACGTATGAAGCTTGACTTAGAGCGCATGAAAATTGAAGCAGAGCTAGCAGAAGATATTCGCCGAGATATTACCCTACTGCACCAATATGCTAATGAACGTAACAGTATGTTAAGCGAGTAGCACAAGAGTCTCGACTAATGTTCTACGTTAACTCTTTGTATTAAAAATATAAATACATAAAAAATTGACATAAGTCACAATAAAGCCGCCGGCATTGCGCTTGATCAATGTTTGCGCGGCTAGTTTATCTATAATAGCGTCAAATTGATAAACGGGAAGACTCATGCAAGCAACTCAATTTTTCGATAGCGCACTCTTAAAAAAATATAACACTAGCGGCCCACGATATACTTCATATCCAACAGCATTAGAGTTTCATGACCAATTCCAGCATGAACACTTAGTGCAAGCCATAGAAGCATCTCCAAATCGTGAATTATCTTTGTATGTGCACATTCCCTTTTGTCATAGCCTTTGTTATTACTGCGGCTGCAATAAGGTTATTACACGCCATCGCGATAAAGCAGATACTTACCTTGAATTTCTTGCGCAAGAGATTGCCTCTAGAGCACCTTTATTCAAAGATTATACCGTTAAGCAATTACATTGGGGCGGCGGTACACCCAGCTTTTTACGCCACGAACAAATTACCAAGCTTGTTGAGCTGCTAAAGGAAAAGTTTACCTTTGCTGATCAAGTAGAAATGAGTATTGAAATAGATCCTCGCGAAATCGAAATGAATTTAGCTGAACATCTATATAGCTTAGGTTTTAATCGCTTGAGCATTGGTGTGCAAGATATTGACGAAAAAGTTCAACAAACCATTAACCGCGTGCAATCGACAGAGTTTATTGAAAACTTTATCGCGCATGCAAAAGAAGTGGGTTTCAAATCAATTAATATCGATTTGATCTACGGCTTACCACATCAAAATATAGAAACCTTTACTCGCACACTAAACAAAGCTCATGAAATGGATGTTGACCGTATTTCATTGTTTAGCTATGCCCATATCCCATCACGCTTTGCCGCCCAACGTAAGTTAAGAGACGAATGGTTACCTAGCGTAGATGAGAAATTTGCACTAATGAAACTCGCTATCGAAAAACTCTGCGATTTTGGTTACGACTTTATCGGGATGGATCACTTTGCCAAACCTGAAGATGAATTATCCATCGCGCAAAAAGCGGGTAATTTACATCGGAACTTTCAAGGTTACACCACAAAAGGCGGTTGCGACCTATTAGGTTTAGGTGTGTCATCAATCAGCGCTATCGGCAACAGTTTCAGTCAAAACACTAAAGACTTGCAAGACTATTATAAAGCGATTGATCTGCAAGCACACGCTCATGTCAAAGGCGTAAGCTTGTCAAACGACGACATTATTCGTGCAGAAGTGATACGAGAGCTAATGTGTAATCTTTATCTAGATAAAAATAGAATTAATGAGAAGTTTTCGATTAACTTTGATGACTATTTTGCTGAAGACTTACCTTTACTACAAACCTTCATCAACGATGGTTTATTGAGTAACAGTTCCGACGAAATCAAAGTAGCGCAAAAAGCACGATTGTTAATTCGTAACATTTGTATGAGCTTTGACGCTTACATGAAACAACACGTGAATAAACAGCGTTTCTCGCGAGTTATTTAATTATCTAAAGCCCCTAAACTAAATCGATGATCGGCGCTGATAAACACCAATTCAGCGCCATTACCGTTATTATCCTCATGCGCTAGCTCAACCCACTGATAGTAAACATTACGATGTACTCTAGCCGGTAAGTTTCGTCTAACCGTTATATATAAATTTCCATCGCTACTAGCTACTAATGGATGTTCAGCATCTAATATAAAGCTGTCATCTAAATTCGTCGTCACTTGCATTTGTGTTTTTTGCTCATCTAACCATTGCCATTGTGTTATCAGAAAAGGCGCATCTTCAACAACAATGCCTATTTTCTCAACAGGCGTAACCAAAAAATACTTTTCCTCTTCTTTTTTTAATACCGAAGCAAAAAGCTTAACCAAAGATAAACGTTTAAATACCGTACCGTTGTAATACCAACTACCATCCGATTTTATTTCCAGATCGATATCACCACAAAAAGGAGGATCCCATAACTCAACCGGCGGCATTTTTTTTTCATTGCCTTGCTTAGTGTTAAGGAGTTGTGCAGAAATACTTTCTAACGACATATAGTTATCTTCCAAAGGACTTTATTTAATATTAGCAAGTTAACAGTAAAACTTAAAACTCTGAACGGAAAACTCGCAGATAAATACACTGATTTAGCAGCTTTAAGTAAACATCAATATCAACAAAGTGTTTTTTTCGCTCATTACAACACTACCTAACATGAATATTTATCCACTATATCTGCATATTAATTTGCAATTATACAAATAAATATTTATTGTGAATAAGACGACAACATATTAATTAAAAATAGTATCGTACAGTTCATAATTAAGGTGCCTCATTGATGTATAAGTTCAAAAAGATTAATCACAAACTAATTTTTTCCTTTCTTTCTCTTTCGCTACTTCCTCTAATCATATTTTCATTTTTTAGCATAAATATGGCAAAAACAGCAATGCAAAAACAAGCTTTCAATCAATTAGAATCGATAAAAAACATCAAAAAAATACAACTTGAAAGCTATGTATCTTCACTAAAATCTAATTTACTCATACTCGATAGCGATCTTTATACTGCAATAGCATTAGAAAAATTTTCTGCTGCGACAGCAAGCACAGGTATCAACGGAAACGAGTGGCAACAACTTGAAGAACAATATGGGAAGCATCTAAAAGATATCAATAAAATTAACGCTTGGTATGACTTATTTCTAATTGATTTAAAAGGTAACATTGTTTTTACTGCAGCCAAAGAGTCAGATTTAGGCATGAACGTTGGCACTTCAATACTTGCTAACAGCAGTATAAATGATGCCTTTTTAGAAGCTAAAAATAGCCCCTTTGGCACACTTTCCATCAGTGATTTTAAACCTTACCCACCATCAAACAATGAACCCGCAGCTTTTATTATGACTAAAAAATCAGACGTGAATGGAGCTCATATAGGTTATATAGCACTGCAATTTCCAAGTAATAAAGTTAATGCCATTATGCAGCAGCGTGATGGTATGGGTAGCACAGGTGAAACTTATTTAGTTGGACAAGATAAACGGATGAGATCAGATTCATTTCTTGATCCTACAGGTCGATCTATTCTCGCTTCATTTGCAGGTACAATTGCTGAAAATGGTGTCGATACTATTGCAGTAGAGCGAGCATTTAAAGGTGAGTCAGCTAGTGAAATAATTAATGATTACAATGATAACTCTGTATTATCGTCATTCACTACATTAGATTTAGGTACATTTCAATGGGCGTTGATAGCTGAAATTGACGAATCTGAAGCTTTCTCTTCTGCTAATACATTAATTAAAATATCTATCATTACTATCATCATTGTATCTATTATTATCACATTGATAGGGTTGTTTATTGCACAAAATATCAGTACACCTATCGTCTTATCGGTTCAAGCTGCGCAATATGTTTCATCAGGTGACCTGACCCAAACCATTGAAGTAAGCCAAAATAATGAATTAGGCTTATTACAACAAGCTATGAGCGATATGACTATTCGGTTAAAAGGTATGATTGAACATATTTCAGCTTCGGCAGAACAACAAGCTGCCGCTTCGCAAGAACTTTCTAGTATCACAGCACAAACTGATCAGAACGTTAGACGACAACATCAGGCCACTGATCAGGTCGCAACCGCTATTAACGAGATGAGCGCTTCTATTGATGAAGTAACTAGCAGAACATCCGAAGCATCTGATGCTGCTGACAACTCTAAACAGCTGGTTAACAACAGTTCATCAAACATTAATGAAATTATCGAGCAAATAAAAAACCTTTCAGAAGCTATACTCAATTCAAAAACACTAATCGACGAAGTACAAGAAGGTACTACTGATATTGTCAATATTCTCGTTGTTATTAAAGGTATTGCTGATCAAACTAACTTATTAGCACTCAATGCTGCCATCGAAGCGGCTCGCGCAGGAGAGCAAGGGAGAGGTTTTGCCGTTGTTGCAGATGAAGTACGAACGCTCGCACAAAATACGCAAAAATCCACAGGTGAAATCGAAGCCATGATCCAATCACTAGAAAGTAAAGTCAGCAGAGCAACAGAGTCGATGAATGTCGGAAGTGAACGAGCTAAGTTAATTGTTGATAGAACCCATGAAGTAACTCAATCGCTAACTGAAGTTGAAGCGTCAGTATCTCTCATTTCAGATATGAATATTCAAATTGCGACTGCTACACAGCAACAAAGTGAAGTGGCACGTGATATTAGTCAACAAGCGGTAGAAATTAGTGATATTTCTGTTGAGACTGGTGATAGTGCGAAAGAAATTTCAGCAGCCAGTGATGAATTAGCAAAACTTGCCGCTGATTTATCCGATCAAGTAAAAACATTTAAAATATAGCGGTGGATGACCGAAAATACATTTAGCGCTATGTTTTCTATTTAGCACTACATTTTTGTCGGTATTGTTCATGATTTTTTATCAATAAAGAAAAATCAAAGAAAAACCATCTGAAAGAAGATATTTTCCTTGTCAATACGCTAACAAATGCAATATACTCCTCGCGCCTTACCACAAGGTGTTTAAAGTAAGTTCAGTGGTGGCTATAGCTCAGTTGGTAGAGCCCCGGATTGTGATTCCGGTTGTCGAGGGTTCAAGTCCCTTTAGCCACCCCATTTCTCTGCAAGTCCGCATTATTTTTTAGTCAAAATTTTTACCTTATATAATCCTGCTATTTCAATGCCCTTTAAATAATATCACTTCAAACTTCCTGCGTACTTTCAGTAAAGCTTAGATTTAGTTAAGACATCAAAACAGGGTGACAAGTTAAAGGTGAGTTCGTCTATTATAAGGCAGGATTTTAGGCGATCTTGGTAGTGAATTTAACGGTTGAATATAAACTTAAGGCACTTAAAATATAAAGTCATTACTGCAACTTTATATGATGAGAAAATACTTCTTCCTGCTCAATATGAATCCAATAAATCGGCAAGCTTAACGTTACTTTTAAGGCTTGTAACATTTGCTGTATTTGATGTTTAGCTAGCTCTTGTTTATCAGGTATAACAGATAATAGAATTTTTATGCCTTTTTCTTGTTGCCCTTTCTGATACAGATCTTTTTCATGCTCACCATCTTCCGACCACACACCATCAATAGGTTGGCAACAAGCGCCTGCAAATAACTGACCTAACGTAGGGCTAAGATGATCTAATACTTTCTGATAGGGGAAATCTGGTGCAGAAAATATAATGGTTAAACGTATGCGTTTATTCATGATTGGTATAAAAATATAGTGTGATTAAAATGACGAAAATAAAGGTGATATTAAGAACATTTTCAGCCGAAGTAAGCTGAATAAGATCAAGTACACCCCAAGAATTATCATGAGTAGTATTACTCCCCATACTGATTAAATCAATAACTAAGCTGATCAATCCAAGTGTACCTAAAAAAGTTAATAGCGTCTGTATAACCTTATTTTGTTGTCGGAGTTTATCTTGTGATAGTCGATCTAATCTAGCTTGCGTTAAACTCGTTAATTTACTAACACGTTCGCGTTGCTGTTCTCCGCCCCAGGCTTGATTAAATTGTTGTAATAACTCACGACGCTTACCTTGCACACCTGCCTCTGCAGCCGACACTTGAATGTTAATATATTCGATGTGGTCGTTACGATATTGTTGGCTAGCAACAGAAGAACTTAATGAAGATATCGCTTTAGTGTCGTAATAATTACAATTAAGCTTTTTCAAATTATCTTTTAGTAAATCTTCAATCCTGTCCATTAAAGCCGCATGAAATTGCGACATCACCATAATACGGTGCACATCTGAGAAGTATTGCGCTTTTGTTAGTAAAGAATTGCCTGAGCCTAAGTGTAAAAATTCAGATTTAGCATCTATATTTTTCAACCAATTTAGATAATGTTCAGCAGTTAAATTATCGGCTTGAGTTGCCATTCTCGCAATCCATAACGGCTTTGCACTAGTGAGTTCATCAATATTATTATTAAAAAATTTATAAGCACTAGGTTGAATCATCGGTGCTTCAGTTTTTAGGGCATAGAGCAATTTTAAGATTGGCGATAAATATTTTGTTGATAAAGCTTCTACACGCTTTGAAATCATTAAATCATCGATATTAGTGATGTCGGTATCGACTGCTAATCTTAAATGTAATATCGCCAAACAACTGTCATAAACGTACAAATTTGCATGACTGACATCAGGTTCAGTGGTAAAGCCTGCAATGTCGAAAATAGCCGCTGGTTGATATAAAATCGACAAGTTATCATACTCTAACGAACCATACCCCATTGGCCAGGCATTAGGTTTTATTTCAAGAGCATCAATTTTTGAAAAATATTTTTTTAATAATGAAAAGCGCTGTTCATTGTCAATTACTTGTTCAGACTGCCAGTTGATAGGCACATTAATTGGCGCATATATTTCTAAATCGAGTGACATGTAAAGCCTATTTTTATTATTGTAGTACAGATGATTGTAGTGAAAATATTGCTAAAAAATGTTCACTACATTTAATATTATCACAAAAAATTGCCATATTTCTTTTGTCATTACATTGTTTTGGCACTCATTCGCGTACGAGCTTTATCTTAGTAATAATAGTCAGCTTAAAATTGATTTCACCATCCTATGATTTAAATAAAATCAATTAAGCTACTTTCTTATTATCAACAAAAATTAAAAACTGATCCCATACTAAGCCCAATTATCAATAATGATAAGTGCAGGTAAAAATCATTCGTTGGTAAACGAATATCTCCTAAGCTTAAGAGTATTATTTTAAGCTTAAATACCGCAAATAACGTATTTGCGGCTGAAGCTTCGCGTTATCATACTATCGATACCGAAATACGAACACTTGAGCTGGATAGTGCTCCTATTGATGATAAGTCAATGTTCCAACTGAAACATGAAAGATCTCAATTAAAAGTTCGACTTTACCAACGTTTATAACACGCGCATAAGTAATCTACACCTGATAAATGAGAGTAAAATCATGAATAAAAATATTATTTAGCGCGTAGAAGGAAAAATAAAATCAGGTATGCGTGATGCTTTTAACATCAATATCATTAGAAAATTCATAATATCGATATGCTGTTATTCAGTCCTGAAATCTACCTTCCAACTTAATCATCACCAGTTAAGATAAAGTTATACGACTACGTATTATTTCGTAATAATAAAGTTTTCTACTTTAACCTTCCGCACAACTTTCCTATCCAATAATTTTATAGCCTTATCACAAACACAACAGATATTTAGTGAAAAATTATCGCAGTAGCCATATATTATAGATATATAAGAAATTGTAAGAATGGGAAATACATCACATGAAACTCCATCGATGCATTCGCCAAAACTCAAGAACTAGCTACCATTGTTAAATAGTAATAATTTCAATTATTGATTCGGATAACATTAATGAAGCCCTTACAAATACCATTTGCAGAAATAATTCAGCGTACACAAGTCGCTGTAGGTGTAATGGACAGTGAATTTATCTATCAATATTGTAATGCCATGATGGCTGATATGCTCGGTTTACCAGACAGTAGTATTTTAGGCTGCCATCAAGACGATATTATGCGAGAAGCACACGAAAAGTCAGTGGGGATAAAAATTGACACACCTGATATCACTGTGTGGCTAGCGTCACTAAAAAAAGTGCAAATGGATGTTAACGAACGCCAACTTATCACTGAAACTATAGATGGACGATATTTTAAAATGCATCGTATGACGTTAACCAGTGGCATGCATGTCGTTTTTGGTATGGAAATTACCGAACTTGAAATGGTAAAAAAAAGCTTAGAAGAATCAATACTCGCACTAAAAATCCAAACAACAACCGATGAGCTAACACAAATTAACAATCGTCGGGCCTTCATGGCTAAAGCAGAATCTGAATTTAAGCACGCAAAGCGTTACTGTTCAAAGTTAGCATTTATCATGATTGATATTGACCGATTCAAGCGAGTCAATGATAAATACGGCCATCCTGTAGGTGACTGTGTAATTCAAAATGTTGCCGACTTACTCAGCGATACTATTCGAGATTGTGACAGTGTTGGTCGCCTTGGCGGAGAAGAGTTTGCCGTATTATTGCCAAATACAGATCTCACTGGTGCAAATATTATTGCTGAACGACTCCGCGTTAGAATTGCAGAGTCGTCCATAACAACAGAAACGGCAACTGACGTAGTCGTGACCTGCTCGTTTGGCGTCTCTGAATTTTCAATAAATGATCCTAAACTGGATAGTATTATTTTCAGAGCAGATAACGCGCTTTATAAAGCAAAAAAGGATGGCAGAAATAAAGTCTGCTTATCAGCTAAGTAATAATATGATGAGAGCTATGAAAATCTTAGTCCTCATTTTATTTAGGTAAAAACTAAACTAAACTAAACTAATAAAATTTTCATACCGATTAAAATCAATGTCACGCCACCCAAAAACTCAGCCTTACTTTCTAGCCATGTGCCACTCCTAGTGCCAATTAAAACTCCTAACCAACTAAAAAAGAAAGTAACACTACCAATAATCAAGCAAGCAATGAAAGGATTCACTGCCAAAATTGTGAAGGTAAAACCTGCTGCCATGGCATCTATACTGGTTGCGATAGCCAGCATCAGCATAACTCGGTGCGTAATTTTAACAATATCTTCTTCTATACCCTCAGCAAAAGACTCGTAAATCATTTTAATGCCGATAAGCAGTAACAATAAAAAGGCAATCCATGAGGCATAGGACTCAATCCACCCTAAAACACCTCTACCTCCAAGGTAACCAAATAACGGCATTAGTCCCTGAAATAATCCAAAATACACTGCTGACATTAACGCTAATGAAAGGGTGTTATGCTTATGCTTCGCACCTAAGCCAACCGAAACAGCAAAAGCATCCATACTTAATGCTACGGCTAAAATTAATACTTCTATCATCAAAAAACTCTTTTGCTAAAGGGTGTTGGGGGGGAAAGGTGTATAAAAACATAAAAGTGGGTGAATGTTTCTAAATTTATCAGCCTAACTATCTAACTAAGTAAGTAAGTAAGAAGTATCGCTCGCTAGAATAAATTCCAGTGAGTTAATACCAATGACTTTTTGACTATTATATAGGGGATTATTCAAAGTTAAACTTTCGTTATCAAATATAGAACAAGGTGTTTAATTTATTATTTCAGGTGAATACCTTAATAAATAAACACCTCGTCATTGGAGAACCATTTAAACTAATATTAAGCGGTAACGTATCTGTTCAAACTACGTTACCTCGCTGTTATAGTTTATTATTAAGCGCTGAAAATTTCAGGCGAAGAAGCTCTATACGATCTCGATTAACACTAAAATCTGAGTAACCTACTCTAGAGCCTGAACGCACATGTATCGTTGCGTTTTTAGGTGTGACTTCTGGAAAATAAAATTCGACATCATCAACAAAACCAAGCATATCACTTGTAAACTCAGCCCTAACATAACTATTTTCAGTCACTGTAACTTCGGCATTATCTATTTCATTAATTATTTTTACAATAGCGTTTTTTATGTCTAATTTCGTTCCTGAAATAAGAATCGGTTCGATATATTGCTCTTCATCTTTTGAGAAACTATTAACGCAATTAGGCTTATCCGGGCATGGGGTTAATTGGCCATTAGCAACACCTAAGTTAGGTACTTTTGCTGTACACCCAGTTAAAAATAATACACTGGTAAAAAACACTAGAGTGAGTTTGTTCATTGTTTCGATCCCTTAAATTAATATCTTCTAAAGCAGAATAATACGTTAATGTCGGTAAGTTAATCATTGTTATTAATACACTAATACCCGATGAAAATTATGAATATCAGCTCAATGCGTTAGCTTACTCAACTTTTAAACTCAAATTTTTCGCTTGTTTAAAAATCACAAACGAGAATATAACTTCAGTTACGCCACCAATAAAGGCACCTAGTATAAAATTAGCCTCTAATAATATACATAGCATGCCAGAAAAAATAAGCAAAGCACCTAAAATCCAATAAATTTTTGCACCATACAAAGTATTAAAAGCTAAGTAACGCACCCCAATAATCATCAGCATTATGGGGTAAAACCACTCAAGCCTCAGCTTAGCGACATAAAAAGCTAAAAAAAGACCCACAAATAAGATAATTGTACTTTCTAATGCAAGTTTACCCAGGGGATTATCAGGATGATGGTTACCTGAGCGTTTAAGTGTTTTGGAAAGTAGCATCGCTACAGGGTGAATAAACATACCACCGAAAAACAGAGTTAACATGCTAGCTTGGTTTGTAAATAGTAGCGCAACTGCCCCCGCGAGACTCCAAACTAAACCGGAAACTAAAACTCCCGCACCACCACCGAAATATGAAAAACTCATATCTTTTTGTGCATCTTGAAATTCCATAAAACTCCCTAATCCTACATCGAATAAATAATAACGAACTTATAGAATAACTCGTTTTATTATTTTTAATTAAAATACTTTTACTATAATATTTTCTTTTAATTCTCTTTTAAGAATACGTAAATCGTCATAAATAATTAGAGACGTGCCACAAAATGATAAAATTTAACTGTAATTCTGTTATTAATATACTTTAATGTGGGTAAGCTTTCCTCGACTACTCTTTAGCTTTTCATGGTCATCTACTAGCTCACTATTCAACTTTTCTACTCATTTTTTCTGATCTATAAATGACGAATGTATTCAAAGACACCTCAGTAAAATGATATATTTAAAGTTATGTGAATTTGATTAAGGTTAAAAAATATAATGACTGAGATAAGAGCAAAGGTAAGAGATTTTTTATTAGCTTGGTTTGAACAACACCTGCCTGGTAATACTTTTTTCTGGTATGACATTGTAGTCATTTTATGGATAGCCACATTCGCCTTAGCTTTACATTATATTATTAGGAGTACAGCCAAGCATTTTCTCAAAGGCAAATTTGAGATGATGGGAAAACAGCAAGGAAACCAGCTAACCAGCGAGTTAGTTCAGCGTTTGGCAAAGCGACTTTCGCTAACGCTACAAGGTGCCATCGTGGTTATTCAAGCCAAGCTTTGGCTAGCAAAAGAGGCCACTTTTTTACATATTACGGAAGTCGTAACAGATCAATGGATCATGTTTTTCTCCTTGCTCTCACTGTTTACCTTGTTAGATATTCTCCAATCGATTTCAGATAGGCGCACCCGTCAAGCACACTTTCCGTTAAGGGGTCTGCTACAAACCATTAAACTTATCGCCAGTGTTTTAGCTGTTATTCTAGCAATATCGTTACTAATGGATAAATCCCCCCTTATTTTACTCAGTGGTTTAGGCGCACTATCTGCCGTATTGCTATTGGTATTTAAAGATCCTATTTTAGGGCTCGTTGCCGGTATACAGCTATCGGCCAATAACATGTTAGCAGTCGGTGACTGGCTAGAAATGCCTAAATACGGTGCAGACGGTGATGTTGTTGATATTGCCTTGACGACTGTAAAAGTCAGAAATTGGGACAAAACTATAACCACTATTCCTACCTATGCGCTTATCTCTGATTCATTTAAAAACTGGCGGGGGATCTCTGAGGCTGGTGGCCGACGCATAAAGCGCAGTATTCGTATAGAAATGAGTAGTGTCCGCTTCTTAGATAAAGAGCACCTAGCCGAGCTGAAAAAAGCGCATTTATTAAATGAATATATCACTAACATGGTTCCGGCACTTGAAAAAGAAAATTTAGAAAACAAGAGCGATATGTCTGTCATGCAAAATGGTAGACGATTAACCAATGTCGGCACATTTAGAAAGTATCTTGTTTCATTTTTGAAACATCATCCGCAGATTCATCAAGGTATGACCATGATAGTGAGGCAGTTAGAGCCAACTAGCGATGGCTTACCAATAGAAATATATGTTTTCACCAACACCACAAATTGGAATGCCTATGAGGACATTCAATCTGATATCTTCGACCATATTATTGCTGTACTACCCTCATTCGGACTCAGAATTCACGAGTCTCCAACAGGCAATGACATTAGGTCACTTGCTAGATAATAATGCTTAAATTCATCTAAGAACAATCGTAAATGAACTAATTATTTTCTGCTCTTGGAGTGAATCAAATTAGCTCACAGAAATACCCCATACTTTTAAAATTTAACCAGATTCAATGCAAGAATTGATAGTTAGTATGGTCGTTAACAAAAAAGAGCCTATAGATTATCTATAGGTTCTTTATATTCACCATATTAAAAGTAAAGCTACTGAATATGTATTACCGACAAAGTGATAGGTTTTTCTGCCGCCACCCTTTGATTTTTCGTCGAATGAGTGAGGTACTTTTTATTTCACTTTTGTAACTGACAAAAAACCCGTAGCGTAAACTACGGGTATGTTAATAAAGTACGGCCGTTTAAAGCACGATAACTACTCAATAAAGCACTTTTTGATAGCGATTATTTGCGAGTTTTAAGCTTTCCAAGCACTTGCTCTAATTCAATAATGGCTGCATTAATCATCATTGCACTTTGCTCAGATGCTTCTGACAATATAAGTACTTCTTTAGTCGCATCTCCAACAACTACCATATTGCGATTTAGCTCTTCGGATACTTGGCTTTGTTCTTCAGCTGCTGCTGCTATTTGTATAATACGCAAGGTTACTTCGTCAATCTGGGTCACTGTTTCTTTCATTTTATCAAAGGCATCGTTTGCTCTAGATGCGGCAACTTTAGCCATATCACTACCTTTTTCAATAATATTTACCGTCGTCACGACTTCACTTTGCAGTGACGATATTACTTCGGATATACCTTTTACTGAGTCCGTTGTTTTTGATGCCAAGGCTCTTACTTCATCAGCTACAACGCTAAACCCTCTACCATGATCACCGGCTCTTGCCGCTTCAATAGCAGCATTAAGCGCCAATAAGTTGGTTTGGTCTGCTATTGCACTTATCACATCTAATATCTTTCTTATATCTTCACTTCTTATTGATACCGCATTCACAGCATCTTTCGCCGTTGTCATATCTTGAGATAACGACATGATTTCTTTAGTAACATGCGACACATCAATTTCAGTGCTTTTGACAAAATCACTTGCGGCATCAGCATTACTTGCTGCATTTGAAGCCGTATCAGCAACCTCTAATGCTGTTGCAGACATTTCGGTAATAGCGGTCACTACACTGTTGATTTCCGCCTCTTGCACAGAAATATTGGCGTGAGTTTGCTTGGCGTTATTTTTACTTTCTTCACTTTGCTCTAACACCGCAAGACCCGATACTTTAGCTTGTTCTAATAACTCTCTAACTTTTTCCCTAAACTGATTAAAGGCATCGCTTAAGCTAATCAATTCAGCATGCGAATGCACCTGTAACTCTTGAGTTAAATCGCCGCCGTGTCCAGCAAGTTCTGCCATTTTATCAGCTACTGTTTTAACCGGTTTAATAATGCTTCGTGTAAAAACATTCACAAAGATTAAGGCTAAAATGGTCGATATAATCGCTAGAGCAACAAAATTGGTTAGTATCTGCTCCACGCGTTTAGAAATTTCAGTGGATATGTGTTCGACAGGTTTCATTGCTGCTTTCATATCGATACCAACAATAAGCTGCCATTCATCACCAGAGATATTAATTTTAATCGGACGAACAAAATAGAGTAAATCGCCAATAACCATTGATTTATCTTGGCCGGATAGGCTTAGCAATTGACTACTATCTTCCATTACTTCTTTTATTGGGCGAGCTAAACCACTTTCTTGATTGGTGGCCGCCGCTAAGAAACCATCGTGGCTAACAACTAAAACACTCGCATTACCGTTATAAAGAGATGCTTTTAATGCTTGGGCTTTTTCCTGCAACATAGGTAAATTTAAATCACTGCCAACAACACCTTTAAACTCACCATTCGCAATAACAGGCACAACTAAGCTGGTCATCAACTCGGTATAGCCTGGTCTTATCTCGTATTTATAAGGGTTACTTATACAAGGCTTTAATTTATCTTTAGTGCATAAATACCATTCTGCCGCGCGGTTGCCAAATTCATCTAAAGTTGTGTCATGTTTATCGGTCGCATTTTCGATAAGCTGTTGTGATATTTTATTATTTTGTTCACGAACAAAATATACTTCAAAACTACCAACTCCTGCGACTGAATGGGCAAAACCTGAAGTAAAATCTTTATCATTACCGTCAAATTCATTCGCTTCAAATTGCGTGTATGCTGATGAAACATTGCTATAAGACAAGGTGTTTTTTACCATCGCCTCAACTTGTCCTCGGCTATAAGGTTCTGGTAATTTTCCTTCGATACTTGCCGACAGTTGATGCGCTAGCTTATAAGGATAAATATAGTTTTCATTGAAAAGGTTCGCTATATCAAAAGCAATAGCATCTGATTTCGCCGCTACGGTTTGCTCTATTTGCTCTCTAACCTCAATACTTACTTGCGAAACAATATCTTTTTCGGTGCTATTTAAAGAAATAGAACTCATAATAATGAAACTTAGCGACATTAAAATCAATAAGCCACCCACGACTAATAATAGCTTTAAGGACAAACTTTTTTTTTGTAAAAACATCTAAACCCCAGTTATTTTTCAATAAATTATGTGTGTAACATCTAAAAATAAAACAGCGACTTATTTGTCTTATGTTTCATTCTTTTTGGTATGTGTTTCAATTGGTGGTGGTAGAAAAATATAAAGAAAAATTTGTTAACGTGAAAATGAATTTTAATTGCCATTCAATACTAGCAACATAGAGCGATACTTGATCCTTAAGCTAAAGCTTTACAGCGACTTAACACCATAGTTTATGATAACTATTATACGCTTTATTTAAGATAGTATAGGTTTCATTTTTATCAAACATGCTACAAAACAGCGATAGTTTAAAATATCAATAACATAGATACATAAAAACTTTCTCTCCGTGTAAATATAGCTAATAACCTCTTATTAATATGAATAAAATTTATAGCTAGAGATAACTAAACAGCATTTCTATTTAATACTACCTAGCCTCAACATGATTTGAATCAATAAAAACGTGCAAATATTCATAAAAAGAGCAAGACTTAATCAAACGGGGACGCCAATACATATTCAAAAAATCATTAATTAGTATTATTACACAAGCGATAATTTATTCATCTATCGCTATACCAAATACTGTATTTGCTGCAGAAGACATTAAAAAAATGAAGCTGGCTTGGAACGTGTTACGGTAACATCGCAAAAACGTTTACAGTCAATTCAAGATATTCCAACCTCTATTCAAGCTTTTTCCGGTGCCAGTTTAGAAAAAACAATATTGATAACTTATTGGGGGTGTCTGAAAGCTTGCCTAATGTTCATATAACAGAATCGTCTAGCAATAAGCGTATATTCGTTCGTGGTATTGGCTCAGGCACTAATGCGGGTTTTGAACAATCTGTTGCTATGTATTAAAGATGGTATTTATTTAGGCCGTGGTCATCAGGCCAAATGTCCTTTTCTAGATATGCAGCGCCTTAAGGTAATTAAAGGGCCACAGGCTGTTATGTTTGGTAAAAGTGCCACGGCGGGTGCTTTTAGTATGATCACAAACTCGCCCACAGATAAGAATGAAGTGTCAGTAGAATACGGCTCTGATAATGACAGACGCATCAGTGCTATTGCTAACTTTGCAATTAATGATGATTTAGCTATTCGTATTGCTGCATTCGATGAGTCAATGGATGGTTATATCAACAACGTGGCTCGTGATAAAGATGAAGCCTCGTCAGAAGCGAGTGGTGTCCGATTATCTGCTGACTGGCAACTTAACGACAACCTAAGCGCTTTATTAAAATGGGAACATGCGAGCTTTGATACCAAAGGCTCTCGCTATCAATATATTATTGACGAAATCAGTCGTGATGAACAAATTGCTAGCGATCCAACCAATCCAGGTAATATCGGCTATCGTTCGTTTTTACTACCGGATGATTCAGGTCTCGATTACACCAGCGCGGTTTCAGACGTTGCGCACCCAAATGGCTTAGACGAAGGCAATTCTCCAACTTCAAATAACGTAGTATTGCCGTTAACTTACGACGTAGGTTTACATGAATTCACCTCAATCATTACTTACAGTGAGTATGATTGGGATGCCCTGTTTGATGCTGATTATTCTGAAGTATCACTCATTAGACAAGATTACACGGAAGACTTTGAACAGTTTACTCAAGAGTTTCGTGTTTCATCGCAAGCAGGAGAAACCTTTGAATATGTTGCCGGTGTATTTTATATGAATAGCGAGTTGTCACACCCGAACGACATATTAGTAGCAGCATCCACTTTAATCCCAACATTGCCATCAGCAACACCGGTGGACACGCGGGCATTATCTCAACAAGAGCAAGAAATTTACTCAGCTTTCGCCTCATTAACTTGGAATGTTAACCCAGACTGGCGCGCTAACTTAGGTCTTCGTTACCAAAAAGAAGAAGAAGTCTCCAGTTTACAAAGCTCATATGCGATATATGCCCAAGGCGTACCTGAGCCAGTTCAGTAATTTGTTAATACCTTGATTCCCGCTATTGCTACGGCGCTGTCTGACGCAGGTGCACGCAGCATCAGCATCGAACGAGACGAGTCACATTTATCACCTAGCGCCAGCGTTCAATATTTAGGCTTTGAAAACACAATGCTTTTTGCCAGTGCAGGCACTGGCTATAAAGCAGGCGGTTATGACGACTCAGGCTTATTCTTGCTGTTATGGCGAGTTACTTCAGCAAACCAGCCTTTATTAGAGCAGCTCTTGGGCAATAGCCAACAACTTATTGCGCATCCAACCGTTAATGGGATCATGTTCAGCCTGTTTATGCCAATACATATGTACCGGTAATACAGGCACGTCAAACGGTAAGGGCACTACCTCTACAGGCATTTTATCTTTTAATAAGTTGGCATAAGCATTAGGCATGGTTAGCAACATGTCGCAGCGACTGATCACACTGGTGGCGGCAAAGTAATGCTCGCATTGTAAAACTATATTACGCGTTGCACCGTGCTTAGCTAATGCCATATCGACTAAGTCTACCCTAGAGTCTTTTAAAGCCACTAATGCATGCGAAGCCTGCACATAGTTTTCTAAGCTCAAATCATTTAGGATCGGATGATTTTTTCGACAAATTAAAGAGAAACTTTCATTGCATATTAACGTACTGTTAATGTCGTTACTGGTTGGTGTCAGTACATCGATAACAATGTCTAACTCTTGTTGTTCAAGCGCCTTTTCCATTTCTACCCGAGAAACTTGTCGGCTATTAATTGTAATATTGGGGGTATTAACGAGTAAATCGGTGACTAACGTTGGAAAGAAAATAGACTCTAAAATATCACGAAAACCAAATTTAATTTCACGATTATATTCAGTTACATCAAACACTTGGTTATCTAACAGTGTTGATTCCAATGCCGTTAGAGAGACAATAACCTGCGGCATAATATTTTGGCACAATGCTGATGGCACCATTTTGCGTCCATGACGAATAAACAATACATCATCAAATTTGGCGCGTAACCTTGAAAGCGCATGACTCACCGCGGGCTGTGTTAAATGGAGCTTATTTGCTGCAGCGGTAATCGTACCCTCTTGATAAACGGTTCTTAGTACTAAAAACAAATTTAAGTCGATCTTACTATGCAGCATATTTATATATATCCATTAATTTGCATCACTTCAATTTATTCTAAGACTAATTAGACTGAAGTCAAACAGTCTTTTGAGAACTAAAATGAATAACGATTTAATTGAGCAAGCAAAACGCATGACGATAGGTAGCGAAAAATTCAATATACCTATGCCGCCTTCTTTCGATAATTTACAGCAACAACAAACCTATGATAAGCAGCGATTAGCGGCGGGTTTTCGTATTTTGGCTCTGCACGGATTTGACGAAGGTTTAGCGGGACATATTACCCAGCGAGATTGCATTGACCCTGAAACATTTTGGGTTAATCCGGTTGGTATGCATTTCGCTCATATTAAAGCATCTGACTTAGTGCGTGTTGATCACACAGGTAACATTGTTGAAGGTAATTCAGCCATTAATAATGCCGCTTTTGCTATTCATTCTCGCATTCATATGGCGCACCCTGATATTGCTTCGGTAGCACATGCTCATACCAAATATGGTCGGGCTTTTTCTGCACTCGGCCAATTACTCAAGCCTATTTCGCAAGATGCCTGCGTTTTTTACCAAAACCACAGTCTGTTTGACGTATTTAGCGGTGTGGTTGCTGATGCAGACGAAGGCGATATGATTGCCAAATCGCTGGGCAACAACGCGGCGGTTATCTTACAAAATCATGGTTTATTAACAGCGGGAAAATCGCTTGATGCCACCGTAGCAAACTTTGTATTAATGGACAGTTGCTGCCAAAGCCAGTTATTAGCTCAAGCGGCTGGCGAGTTGAAAATAATTTCTCACGATGTTGCCGTAAAAACAAAACGCGCCAACGGCTCAGATTTAGTGACATGGGGTAATTTCCAACCTTTATATCAAGTGATATTGGCACAAGACAGCAGCTTTTTAGACTAGAAAATCGTAAAAATAAATAGCATAAAAACAGCAAAATAATAATATAAAAATAACGACAGGCTGAGGTAGTAATGGTAACAAAAATAGATATAACGACTGTCCAAACTAATCTGGATATGGCAAAAACAGATGTAGCAAGTATCTCCCCAGAACGGCTGCCTGATTCGATCTATGATGCCATTACTACTTCAGCTCAGCGTTATGCCGATGAAACCGCAATACGTTATATTTTAGACGGTGACTGTCTAGGTCCGACAAAAATTCCTTTTGCAAAGAAGACCGTTAATCAACTACTTAAATTGGTCAAAGGTAAAACATTCGCGGCACCGTACCGAGAAATAAGTTACCGAGAGGTTGCCAAAAAGGTCACACAAGTCAGCAATGCCTTGCAAAGTTTTGGTATTGGTAGAGCCGATGTAACCTCGATTATTTTACCTAATTTTCCTGAAATGTATTTCTCGTTATGGGGAGCAGAAACAGCGGGGATCGCTAATCCGATTAACCCATTGCTAGAAGCGAATATCATTAAAGAAATTATCACTACGGCTGGCAGCAAAGTATTAATAGCTTTAGGGCCTGTACCGGGCAGCGATATTTGGCAAAAAACATTAGCGATAAAAGATGACATCCCTACGCTTGAAGCGGTGATCTGTTTATTTGGTGATGATATTCCTGTCTCAAGTAACAATAAGGTGCCGATTTATAGCTTCGAAAAATTACTGACAAAGCAAAACGATCAACAACTCAATGCTGAGAAACCTAAGCAGGGCGATATTTGTTCTTATTTTCATACCGGTGGCACAACAGGGCTACCAAAGCTTGCCAAGCATTTACATTTAAATGAAATAACTAACGCCGCGCAGATGAACTTAGTTTCTCCTATGGAGCCTAGCGATAGCGTATTAATTGGTTTACCTATTTTTCATGTTAATGCGGCAATTACTGGCTTGGCCTCGATGATGTTAGGCTCAACTATTTTACTCGCTGGGCCATCAGGCTTTAGAGGTAAGCATATTATTAAGAATTTATTAACCATTCTCGATAATTTTGATATCGCTTTTATGACCGCTGTACCTACGGTTTATGCGGGTTTATTACAACATTTATCTACTGAGAATATGACGCCGGTACGGCCTCGCAACATGAAACTAGCCATTTGTGGCGCCGCCCCGTTATCACCTGATCTGCAAGCAAAATTTATCAAAAAAACACAAATTAATTTAGTTGAGGGCTATGGTTCAACTGAAGGCACTGCGGTTAGCACCATTATGCCGGTTAATTCTGTAGCCACGAGAACAGCGGTTGGTTTAACTATTCCGGGTATGATCTTACATATCGGCGAAATAAATTCAGAAGGCGAGTTAATCAGACTTTGCGACATTAATGAGATCGGTGAAATATTGATTATGGGCAACAACGTATTTCCAGGTTATGTTGATGAATTGCATAACAAAAGCTTATGGGTAACCACCCAGGTGGGTGAAAAGTGTGTTCGCACAGGTGATTTAGGTATGATGGACGAAAATGGTTATCTATCGCTTTGTGGTCGACAAAAAGAACTCATTATTCGAGGTGGCCACAACATTGATCCCAAAATGATTGAAGATGTCGCGGCAGCTCATCCTGAAGTTTTATTAGCCGCCGCAGTGCCAAGGCCAGACGCCTATTCAGGTGAACTTCCCGTTCTTTATCTGACCTTAATTGAAAACAGCACGGTGACCAATAAAGCATTAAGCACTTTTATGAAAGAACATATGCCAGAGCGCGCTGCCATACCTAAAATAATTCATGTTATTGAGGAAATGCCGTTAACGGCTGTAGGTAAAATGTTTAAACCTGAATTGGTATGTCGTGAAGTCAGCGACGTTATTAAGCAAACGATCAGCTCAGATTTCATTGCCAAACAATGTAGCATCGATGTACAGCCCGATAAAAAGTTTGGCATTCTGGCAACAATTACTCTTACTATGGCGAATGATAACCTTGTCGCAGCAGCAAAAATCAAAACATTGTTAGCTGACTATTCATTTAGTTATCATGTAACCTATAGTGAAAAAATTGCGCTGGAATCAACATAAATGGAAGCGTCAATATTTACCCAAGCACTATTACCTATTGCGATTGCACTTATTATGTTTGGCATGGGCTTAAGCTTAACCATTCACGATTTTACTCGCCTAAGGAAAACACCTAAGGCCATTGTGGCGGGTTTATTAGGGCAAATAATATTGATGCCGTTAACCGCATTCGCTATTTGCTTACTATTTGACTTAGACGCCCCGCTTGCTGTCGGCTTGATGATTTTAGCAGCCTGTCCGGGTGGCACTACCTCAAATGTCTTTAGCCAATTAGCTAAAGCAAACCTAGCTTTATCGGTAAGTTTAACTGCGATATCAACCTTTATTTGTGTATTCTCGACGCCTTTTATTATTCAGTTTGCCGTCAATAATTTTGCCGATGCACAGGCAATTGAATTTTCTCTATTACAGACGGCTGTCAGTTTATTTTTTATCAGCTTAGTACCGGTTATTATTGGTATCACCATTAAACACTATTTTAAACATTGGGCATTTAAAGCTGAAGTTTATTTTAGACAATTTTCATTGCTGTTCATGATTACTATGATAATTGCGTTAGTGATCAAAGAGCGCGATCTGATCATAACGTCGTTCGACCAAGTATTTTTTGCTTGTTTAGCACTGAACTTTGTTTCTATTGCCATCGGCCTGCTGCTAGCAAAAATAGGTGGTTTAGCTTTTAGCGATGCAATGACCTTAGCGATAGAAGTCGGTATACAAAATGCTACTTTAGCGATTTTAATTGCCATTAGCTTTTTAAATGCCCCCGAATTCGCAGTATCCGTCGGCATGTACGGATTAGCGATGTACATAGGGCCATTTTTTCTCGTTATATGGGCAAAATATAAACGTAAACAGCACCAAGCATTGGGGTCGATTACCCCTTAAACACCGCTTTAATTTTTTCTCGCAACCAAAGTAAGGCATCATCTTGCTCAGTGTTTTGATGCCAATATAAATGCGTTGAAACTGAAGGTATCGTGTAGGGGATCGGTCGAATAACAAGATCATCATCAGCCAATTTATGTGCAATAAGCGAAGGAAGCGTCAACAGATAATCCGATACTTTCACCAACTCACGTGCAGCTTGGTAACTTTGACAACGCGTATTGATCGAACGATTAATACCTTGCTGCAACAGTGCAAAGTCTTCTAACACCACCCCACTTGCTCGGTTTGAAACCGCGATATGCTTAGCCAATAAGTAAACCTCTGGCGTAATATTACTGGCATTGTGATGATGTTTATTCAATAAAACGCAAAATTCGTCGCTGGATAATTTTAAATGCTTAATCGGTGTTTTTAATGGCAAAGCAATATCGATGGCAATATCAATTTGATTGGTTGCCAATTGCCGCGCCATGTCTTCACGGACCAACTTACTGCTGGTTAATTTAGCGTTTGGGGCTTCTTTCATGAGTACTTGTTGTAGCTTCGGTAACACCAACGACTCTAAAGCATCATGAATGCCGATTTTAAATGTTTGTCCCGTCTGCGATAAATCAAAATCACCACAGGCCTGTAATATTTGTCGTAATTTTTCTAAAGTATCTAGAAGCTGTGGTGCCATACGCTGACAAGCCGGTGTTGGCTGCATAATCTGCCCTTGACGAGTGAACAATTCATCATTCAATGCCACACGTAAACGTTTAATCGCATGACTCACTGCCGATGGACTGATGAACAATAACTTAGCCGCTAAGCTCATATTTCGCTCTTGGTACAAACACTCAAAGACCTTAAGTAAATTAAAATCTAGTTGTTGGACACTCTTTGCTTCAATCATACTTTCAGCCAATGAATACTATTCATAATAGGTTAGCAATATATTTCACTTAATTCACTAGTGAATTTACATTATGCTCAATCAACTTCGCAGAACAATGCGTCAAATAATCCAGTTAGAGAAATAGCGATGAACTTTGAACCTAGTGCAAAAAGCCAAGATTACTTAACGCGACTCAAAGCCTTTATGGACGAGAATGTCTATCCTATTGAGCAAGATATTCTTGATGAAAATAGACGTTTAAATGAATCTCCCGATTGGCGTACATGGCAAGTTCCGTCGCAAATAGCACCACTAAAAGAAAAAGCACGCCAAGCTGGCCTGTGGAATCTTTTTTTACCTGATGCTGAATTAGCCCAAGGCTTGACTTGTTTAGAATATGCACCATTAGCTGAGCAAACCGGTCGTAGCTTAATTGCGCCAGAAATTTTTAACTGCAATGCACCAGATACCGGCAATATGGAAGTACTTTATCATTTCGGCAGTGAAGCACAAAAATCCCAATGGTTAACGCCATTGCTTAACGGCGAAATACGTTCGGTATTTGGTATGACAGAGCCCGATGTCGCTTCTTCTGATGCCACCAATATGGAAGCCACTATTGAAGTAGATGGTGACGAACTGGTGCTTAACGGTAAAAAGTGGTGGACCACAGGCTTAGGTCATCCTGATGCTAAAATCGCTATTTTTATGGGCTTGTCTAATCCAGAAAACGATAAGCATAGCCAACATTCGATGGTGATTGTACCACTAGATACGGCAGGCGTAACAATTACCCGCATGCTAACGGCGTGTGGTGAGTATGACGCACCTTATGGTCATGGTGAAATGGAATTTACTAACGTGCGAGTGCCAAAAGAAAATCTAATTGTCGGTCTTGGTAAAGGCTTTGCTATTGCACAGGGACGACTTGGGCCAGGGCGTATTCATCATTGTATGCGCGCGATTGGTGCTGCTGAACGATCACTTGAATTAATGATAAAACGTGGCTTGTCACGCACGGCTTTTGGTAAACCATTAATTAAATTAGGTGGTAACTTGGAACGTGTTGCACAAGCAAGAATGGCGATTGATCAGGCGCGTTTGTTAACCTTACATGCCGCTTGGAAAATTGATACAGCTGGCGTTAAACATGCCATGACCGAAATATCGAGTATCAAAGTTGTGGTGCCGAATATGCTACAACAGGTATCGGATATGGCAATACAAATGTTCGGTGGTGCTGGTGTATCCGCTGATCATCCCGTTGCTTCATTTAATGCTATGGGGCGAATTTTACGACTTGCTGATGGCCCTGATGAAGTACATATGGCGATGGTATCTCGTCTTGAACTTAGCAAATATATTCAACGATAAGTGATAAAATGACCACGACATTATTAATTACTGGCGGTGCTACTGGTTTAGGCAAATCAATTGCCCTAATGTGGGCTAGCCAACAAAAATCAGCGGTTAATATTTGCATTGCAGACATTAACAAAGAGCGTGGAGACGCCACTGTCACAGAAATAAAAAACCTCGGTGCTGACGCTTGCTACGTTCATTGTGATATTACTAAACAAGATGATATTGCTCATTTACGCGCAGCTATTCATCAGCAATGGCAAAGCATCGATATTGTTATTAATAACGCAGGGGTAGCTTCTGGTGGTTCATTACAAGGTGAAAGTATTGAACAATGGCAATGGATTTTTGATATTAACTTATTGGGGATGGTACGCGTTAGCCAAGCGTTTTATCCCGATTTTAAAGCACAAGGTCATGGCTATTTTATTAACATTGCCTCCCAAGCAGGCCTTACGCCGATCCCATTTATGAACAGCTATAACGCAGTCAAAGCCGCGGTTGTCGGTTTATCTGAAACCATGAAACTTGAGTTAGCATTCGACAATATTGATGTCAGCGTGGTCTGCCCGAGTTTTTTCAAAACTAACTTAGACGAGTCAATGCGTACCAGTGAGCCAGCAATGAAAAAAATGATGGATCGCGCCTTTGATAAATCAGATATAACGGCTGAGCAAGTCGCTGCAAGTATTTATCATGCGGCACAAAAGCGGACATTTTTAATTTTGACTCATAAATTGGGTAAACAAGTTTTTTTAATGAAAAAACTGCTACCAACAGCCATGTATATTAAGAGCATGTTGAAGAAAACAAAGTCAATGCAACGACTTATCCAAAAGCCTTAGTCAGAAGCGTTAGCCATAATTGTAAAAGTAGAATTATTCATGAGCAACATATTAGTAGATCAGGCAAAAACAGTACGCCGTGGTGAAGAACTCGATATTAACGCAGTAGATCATTGGCTAACATCACATGTTGAAGGTTTAAAGGGTATACCGATAGTGACACAATACGCTGGTGGTGCATCAAACTGGACTTATTGTTTAGACTATCCTGACCAAGCACTTATCTTACGCCGTGGTCCTGAAGGGACCAAAGCTAAAGGTGCTCACGATATGGGGCGAGAATTTAGGCTGCAAGATGCTTTACGTCCTTTTTACCCATACGTTCCTGAAATGAAAGCCTTTTGCGATGACGATAGTGTGATTAATACTGACTTTTATGTCATGGAAAAGCTCACCGGTATTATTCCTCGTAAAAACTTACCGAAAGATTTATCGGTAACGCCAGCACAAACAAAAAAACTCTGTGAAAACGTCTTAGACTGCTTAGTAGAATTACATCAAGTGGACTATCAAAAAGCAGGTTTAAGCCATTTAGGTAAAGGTAGCGGTTATACTCAACGACAAATTCAGGGTTGGAGCGAGCGCTTCACTAAAGCTAAAACTTGGAATGTGCCCTCAGGTAAATTTGTTATGCACTGGCTCACTACTAACATGCCAAAGAATGAACGCATCTGTATTACCCATAACGACTTTAGATTCGACAACGTGGTGCTCGACGCCAACGATTACACTAAAGTATTGGGGGTTTTAGATTGGGAATTGGCTACTTTAGGTGATCCATTAATGGATTTAGGTAATACCTTGGCATATTGGGTTGAGCCCGATGACGACTTTTTAGCGCAGTCAACACGCCGACAACCCACTCACCTAGCTGGCATGCTAACTAGAAAAGAAGTTATCGCCTATTACTGTAAAAAAATGAATATCACCGTTGATAATTTCACCTTCTATGAAGTTTACGGTTTATTCAGATTAGCCGGCATAGTACAACAAATATATTACCGCTATCATCATGGCCAAACCAATAATCCAGCCTTTAAAAACTTCTGGATTTTTGTTCATTACCTGATGCACCGCTGTAAAAAAGCTATTCGTCATCAAGGTAAATAACATGACCGTAATTTTTACGGATAACGCCAGCTAAAAAAGCCATAAACTGTCACTACAGACAATAACGCACATAAGATACGGATAACCGCATGATTCGAAAAAATATTTTAATTACTGGTGCCAGTTCAGGGCTCGGTAAAGGTATGGCAATTCAATTTGCTAAGCAAGGCAGTAACTTAGCCCTATGCGCACGCCGCTTAGAAAATCTTGAAAGCCTTAAAGCAGAGCTTGAGAAAATTAATCCGAACATTACGGTGATTATCAAAACACTCGATGTAAACGACCACCCAGCAGTATTTGATGTTTTTAAGCAATTCAAAGCAGAATTAGGCAGCTTAGATAGAGTCATCATTAATGCGGGTATGGGTAAAGGCGCCTCTATCGGTACGGGCTATTTTCACGCGAACAAGCAAACAGCTGAAACCAACTTTATTGCCGCCCTTGCACAAGCAGAAGCAGCCATGGAGATTTTTAGAGCACAAAACAGCGGCCATCTCGTCACTATATCTTCCATTAGCGCAGTACGCGGGTTTCGACGCGCGATGACCGTATACGCAGCAACAAAAGCGGCGATAACCTCATTAAGCGAAGGCATACGTGTCGACGTAATGCACACACCAATTAAAGTCAGTTGTATTCATCCGGGTTTTATTCGTAGCGAGATTAACGAGAAGGTGGAAAAAGTGCCTTTTATTGTTGATACAGAAACTGGCTGTAAAGCACTTGTTAAAGCAATAAACAAAGAAAAAGCTAATAGTTTTGTTCCTAATTGGCCTTGGTCATTTTTACATTGGATATTACGTATTGTGCCAATAAGCACTTTGCGAAAAATGAGCTAAGCGTTATCGACATCATCAGTATTTCAATTAATAAGAATTAAAAAGCCTGCGTAGTGGCAGGCTAAGTAAATTGCTAGAAAGTTTATCAAGTCGTTAATTTATTATCGAATATGGATCACTTAACTAACTTTTCTAGACATTTAGCGTATATCACTTGGTTAAACTCTTTGGCAAAATCATATTGTTGTTTATGCTGCTGACGTTGCTCTTTGGTTTTTAAAACGTCAGTGCTATTGGGCATGACTTTTAAACCACACTGCGATTTTAGAAGCGACAGTTCAAGCAACTCAAGTCCAGGTACAATTATCCTCCGACCTTTACTGTGAAATAAGCGAAAATCAGCCTTGTTCAGTGCCAGCTCAATAGCTACGATAACGTCGTTATCAGCTACAACTTCGTCTAATTGCCTATTTTGCTCAGTTTTCACCGTCTTATTTACATCCTGTACGTTGTTACTATTACAAGCACTTAAAGCAAACAAGCTGAGTAACATAAGTAAACGAGTAATGTTCAGTTTAAGCATGTTTTTTACCTCGAATAATTTTTTGCGAAATAGAGAAAACCATTAAAATCAATAAGTAATAAACACTACCACTGCCTGATGATGTTTTATCTGGCGTTACAGTAGGTGGCGTAACTGGAGTTGGCTCTACAGGTGTTGGTGGCTCTGGCAACACGGGTGCTGCGGTCACAGTGATGATCAATGCTGCCGTAGCACTTATTTGTTCTGCATCCTCTACGGTGTAGTTAATTGTTTCTATACCGCTAAAGCCGGTCGCTGGGGTATAAATAACTTTATTATCCATTATATCTACTCTGCCATTACCTAAAGTGCTGACAGATTTTAACGTTAATGTATCACCGTCAACATCACTATCATTACTCAAAACATCAACGCTATTATCGCTAGTGTCTTGGTCAACCGTGATGCTATCTGTCACAGCTAATGGTGCATCATTAATGGCATTTATATCAACACTAACCTGAAAAACATCACTGACTAAATTATCCTTTGTCGCGGTCATATTCACCATGACAAGCCCATAAAAATTAGCGTTTGGCGTTATTGTAAGCTCAGTAAAACTATAGTTTTCACCGGCTAATATCTGCAAACTATCAATACTTGAATTATTTTCAAAAACTAACATTTCAGCCATTAATGTAAGATCTATATCTTCATCTGTAACTATGCGACTTTGACTAGAGAAAACAGGCTTAGTCGCCGGTACAACTGTTGAGCTTATAGCGAAGTCAGCCTGATTAATCGCAAAGAATATATTATCGTTACAAGTGATTTTTACACGAGCGTTATCGGTTGTTAAATTAGGGACGTTAACATTATGCTCACCATCATTTTCTACCCCACCCGCCAAGATATGTTCAAAGTTAGCTCCTGAGTCTGTCGATAATAAAATGTCGACTGCCGCACATGAAACTGGTGCGTTTTCAGTATCAGCAGTATGCCAAGTAATGGTTTGATTAAGACCATTCCAAGCGCTTATATCATTAATACTAAATGCCTTTTCAACAGCAATCACACTTACCGTCATAGCATCATCAACTAAATTATTTTGATTATCTCGTACCACTAAACGAAAGTTTAAAGCTCGCTCAACAGTCGGTAATGCTTCACCGTAAGTTGCTGTGTTAGTAAGAATGTCACGTAATTTTGGCAATGTGCGTTCAGAGCTATTGGTTGGACTGAATGTTCTAAACAATGGACGATCGCCATTATCTGTTGCGTCTTCAGCTGCACTAGCACTCGCCGCACCTAAGTCAAACTGTTCCCAGCTATAACTTAAGCTATCGGCATCAGCATCGGTTGCGTTACCTACCAAGGTAAAAGGTGTTTTAGCGGGAATAGTATAATCTGCGCCGGCATCAACGCTAGGTACTTCATTACTCATAGCTGTTTTAATACCACAGCTGGCAAGCGTTCCTTTAAAGGCGTTAATTTGATCTATCGAATGAATATGAAAATACGGGTCGGAACTGTTTTGGATGTTCTGCCCACCACAAATGCCCGCATAACCCATTATTGTTGATGCACTGCCAGGCTCATAAGCACTATTAAATTCCCTATTATCTTCGCAAGCTCCCTGCGTTCCATTAAACGTATGATCAGCGCCAAATTGATGACCAATTTCATGAGCGACATAATCGATATAAAACGAATCGGATGTCGGACGTGAGCTGCCAGTTACTCCTTCAGCTTTATAGCTTTTACAAACAGATCTAAAGCTTGCAAGCCCACCACCGCCAGTACCAACAAGATGACCAACATCATAATTATCAAAACCTATAGCTGCATTAATAACGTCAGTATTTACATAGATATCTGCATCGGTATTATCAAAAGGGTCAGTGCTACTATCCGTGAAAATAATACTATCGTTGTCTGCAACAAGCTCAAAAGTCATGGCAAGATCGCGCTGATATACATCATTAAGTCGGTTAACTAAAGTAACGAGTGCTGCCAGGGTAGTTTCTTTAGTACCACCATGAAATTCTGCATACTCACCGGTAGTCGCAATAGCGAGTTTATAAGTGACTAATTCTGCAGTTGTAGCTAAATTTACGGTCGTTTTTTTCAAGCTTTCACCTGAGCCATCTGCGTGTCTTTTACGCGGCGATAAACGTTGAGATAATTCACTCTGATCGATAGGCTGAGCATCTTTTCGGTAATAATTGTAATAATGGCGATTACTTTCTCTATTACTAGGATCAATAAATACCTTTTCTTCTCCTAGGTTAAATACACCATGAAAACCTTGTGGAGTAATATCAAATTTACCTTGGTTCTCGGGATGTCCCAATTGAACACCAGAAAAAGTTTTAATCGATGGATATTTTGCAGCTAACTCAGGATGCATCACCCGTGAAGGAGTCAATTGATAAGTGACATATTTACCATCAGGTAAAGGTAAGTCAATAATGGTGAAATCCTGGGTTAATAATTGCTGCTGAAGCACGTTTATATCAACATCAAAATATAAGCCTGTGGCAGCATTACTGTTGATTTTTTTTGTTAGTTTTTTTGATAATAATCCAGCGTCAGATACTTGCCAAAATTGCTTATCAATAGCGGCTGATGAATAGTCATTTGCTTGCACAGTATTGAGCATACCGATAAAACAACATGTACCAAAAAGTAATACTGATTTGATCATCTTTATTCCCTGTTTTACAACTTTACATTAATAGGTTAACGCTTTAAAACGTATCATTAGTGGTGAGAGTTTTATTTACAAGAACTTTAAGCACTAATATTTATCGCGAGATATTAGCACATGTTAACTTATTGTTAATAAATATAAGAAGATAAAGAAAAGCATCAAAGAGTAGCGTAATCACTAACGTTGAAGTAAATGTAATACTAGTGGTGATAAAACGATCAGGCTAAAAAAAGTATCTGGCAGCTAATTGCCACTGGCGTTCTGTTAAATCAATAGCTTGATTGGTATACATACGTGCAGCGCGGGTACTATCAATCCAGTTATATTCCACAGATAAAAATAATGGTTTACTGAATCTATAACTATAATTTAGTGTTGCAGATTTACCGTATTCATTATTATCATCACCAATAGTGAGATCATTGTCGGTAACAGAAAACTCTTCTAAGCGTATAGTTATGCGGTGCTTTTTAACACGCTTTGATAACGCAACAAAACCACTTTTAAAATCATTATTCACGACATCAGTTCGTGCTGGACTCTGCATTAAGGTATCGCCACTGAGATACTGAGCCGTTAATTCAAATGCCTCAGGCAAACGCCAACTAAGACCTAAATGATAAAAACGTGTTCGCCAACCGTACTGGCCATTCTCAACAAGATAGGGCGTTGCTTTATTATCATAATAACCTGCTGTGATTTGACCTTTGTTATGCACTTTTATTTTAGATCTTAAATGAAAACCCCAATTATTATCGAGCTCTAGAAACGGATCTGAATTCGCCGCTTGCTCATTAAGATCAAAACCCGGCATACGAGCACGAAAATCAGGAATAGCTTTCGATTCTGTCCACAACGTTTGACGGTTGCCAATAGTCCAGCCATGCCAAGATAACAACGCACCAGCAGGATCATTATTAACAAAAGCGGTCGCCGCTACTGTAATATCAAAAGCATTATCATTAAACTTACCAAGACGAGTAAGTGCTACTTCACCACCAAGTACGCGAATTTCTTCACCTAACCATGTATTAATCGCTGAAGAATTCAAGGTATTACGACTTGCCCAAGCAAATGCGTTATTTTCTAGAGATATTTCTGGGTAGAAAATGCCCATTTTTGTTTGCCAACGGTAACCAGCATCATTAGGCAACGCTCGGTATTTCAGAAATGCTTCCGTTAAACCCAAAATACTATCGTTTTGATCACTGTAAGCATTAGCAACAATATGAGCACTAATGCCTGTGTCCCACTCAACAATAAATTCACCACCCGCTTGGGCTAATGAAATATTTGCACCATCCTGACTATTAAATTTACCGTAACCTCCATCAATATAACTTTCTAGCGTATTCGCCTGTGTTGCACGAATATCGAGTACACCATGCCATTTTACCTCAGCAGAATTTACTGCACTAATACTGAGCATCAACAGGGTGACTAAAAAGATTTTTAACAAAGTTTTTTCCTATTCAAAAATATACGGCTTTTTCTCTAATAACCAAGCTGTAAGTTCTTTAGCTGGTTTAGGGCGACTGATAAAGTAGCCTTGGCCTAATTCACATTTATTCTGTGCTAGCCAGTTTAACGCAAATTCGTCTTCAATGCCCTCTGCGACAACACTTAAGCCCATATTATGTGCAAGTTCAATAGTCGAACGAACAATAATTCTATCATCTTCATCATCACACAAACGCTGTACAAAAGACTTATCTATTTTAAGTTCGTGGACTGGTAGTTGTTTTAACTGTGCTAAAGACGAATAACCCGTACCATAATCGTCAATTGAAATGCGCATACCACGGTCTTTGAATTTTTGTAATATTGCAATCGCCGCTTCAGGGTCATCAACAACAGCGCTTTCAGTCACTTCAAGTGTAACTTTTTCTGCCGGCACGTCATGCGTTGCAACTGACTGACAAATAAAGTCATAAAAGTCAGGTGCCTTAAGGTTTTCGGCTGAAATGTTGACTGCGACATTAATATTAAGCCCTAGCTCACGCCAAACATTATATTGTTGCAGCGAGTTAATAAAAACCCAATGCGTTAATGCGTTAATTTGTCCTGTTTGCTCAGCAATATGGATAAAGTTATCAGGCGGCACCATCCCCAATGTTGGATGACGCCAGCGCACTAAGGCTTCAACATGGGTCACAATACCTGAGATTAAATTCAATTTAGGTTGAAAATGCAACTCGAGCTGGTCATCTGCAATAGCGTCTTTCAAGTCATTAATGAGACTTAGACGTTCAGCACTATTTACATCAAGTTTCTGATGGTAAACCTGCACTAGTTGATTGACTTTATGGCTGTGGTGCAACGCTGTATCTGCCATCTGTAAAACAGATTTTGTATCGTGACAATGTTCAGGTACCGCGGCAATTCCAATACGCACTTGCAATTGCAAACTTATACCTTGATATTCGCAGTTTTCTTCTAGCACTCGGTGTATTTTATCTACCAAAGCATGCGTAGCGTTAACACCACTTACTTCTGCAAGTAAGATAAACTCGTCAGCACCAATATGACAAAGTAGCTGAAATTCCTCTAATGTTCGTAAACGTTCGCCTGCGGCTTTAATTAGCCAATCACCGACATCATGACCAAGCGTTTCATTAACATCTTTTAAGCGACTTAAATTGAGGTGAAAAACGGTAAAATCTTGCTCACGATCAGCCAAGGATTGCAGTGCTAGTTTTAAAACACTCCGGTTAGGTAGATCGGTTAAAACATCATGGTTCGCTCTGTGAGTAATAGCTTCTTCACGTGATAATACCGCCGATTGCATCGCATTAAATTCATTGGCAAGTTGTCCTAATTCACTACTGTCATTCACCTGCACAGTTTGATTATAATCACCACTAGCAACAATTTTTGCTTGCTTCACCAGTTGTTTAATCGGCTTAGTAATTGAGGCCGCAATAATATAAGCCACTGATAAAGATAATAATAAAGTGATAAAGGTTAAAATTAAGAATTGCCACCATTGTTCCTGTAACACTTCAACAATATCGGCTCGTAAACCGTACATGGCAAATGCTAATTGTATTTGCTCTTCTTCATCGCCAAGATTACCAATAGCGATATAATCGCTAGGTGTTTCACCATTCACAACACGTTTGGTAAAATTCAATTCTGCTGCCGCATTAGAAGAGGCGATCAAACGCCAGTCATCGCCAATTTTTATCGCAAAATCAGTATGCAGTTGAGTAATATTTAAAAAATTTTGTGCGAGTTCTTCATCAATTTCGAAACCAAATGCTAACCAACCAATAGTTTTAGCGCCAACATTCATGGGTGACAAACTAATTTGATAAAGCGAATCACCTAACATATAAAGATGAGCCTGCTCTTGGCTTTCTAACCATTGAGGAAAGCGAAATACTTGCTCGCGTTCACTGCCTTGTCTAACCTTTGCCTCACCAGCTTGATTCTTTCCTAAAACAAGTTGTGCTGTAATAACACCTTTGGCAGAAATAGCCATGGCAAGATCAGCATCAATGCGCTTACGGTGATTATTCATCGCCACCAATAAACTGCGAAGTTCATCTTCAAAAACTTGCTTAATACCGTAGTCTTTCGCCGCTGTTTCAGCAAAAGCGGTGAGATAGTCTCTGCGACTATTAAATTGCGTACTGAATATAGTTTTAGCGGTGGTCAACCGATTGGTAATTTCTTGCCTTTCTTGGCTTTTATTACCCGCTACTATTGTCCAAAATGCAATTGCTTGCACTAAGAGTAGTAACAAGACAAAAAATAAAAATATTTTAGTTTGTAAACTCTTCATTAAGAGAACTATCCTTAATAGTCAGATAAAAAATCGAAATCTTCTTCATTTTTTTGTTCTGATATTTTAAGTATTTTATGATTGATTTTTATGGTTATTTTTTTATTTTCTAACAAATGGACTTGTTGATAAAAACGATTTTTAGGCGCATCAAGTTGCGGGTGCCAAACAATAAGTTGATATTCACCTGGCTGCTCTACTGCCAAGTCCAAGATGCCATTTTTGTTCGTTTTACCGAATAAAGGGGTATCTACAATGAGCAAATAGCCGCTCATCCAATCATGGATATTACAGCCCATGGCAACTTCACCTGCTTGCTCGAAGTCACTTTTTATCTGAGATTGGCCCGCTTTGATTTTATAAGAAAATTTATTCTCGCCAATGGGAGAATATATATGATGAGTTATATCATCCCTATTTTTAAAATTGACGGTGTTGCCTAACTGCATAACACTAATATAGGGCGTAAATGAACGGTCAAATTGCCCTACCTCTATAATATTATCATTGAGTGGTAATGAAATATCATTTTCGGGCTGTAAATAAACCACCATATTAGGCAAAGGGTTATTGTCGTTATCAACCACTTTGATATTAATATTAGCAGCTACGGCGCCAAAGGATAGACCGCAAAAAAATAGAGTATTCAGAAAAAAAGCGCGCAATTATTTGTCCTCGAATAGAATTAAGTCACTAACAAAGACCTTGCTAATTGATGGATTATTTCAATTAATAACGCTTTATCAATAATTGTCAATATAGCCATAGCGACGATTAAAAAGCCTGTGCTTTAATAATCGCCAACTAGTCATTTTCCATCTTATATTACGCTATTTTCAAGTAATCTTTGATGATTTCAGCACCGTTATCAGCTTGAATAGGTTTAAAGATAAAACCTGAAATGCCTTGGTCTTGACAGTTTTTGATTAGCGCTTGATTGGTTACCGAAGACAACATTACGACAGGAACATTACTGCCATTAGCACGAATGGCTTCTAACGCTAAATCGCCATTCATTTCACCCATGACAACATCCATAAACATAAAGTCTGGTTGTTGCTCTTGTACCATAGTAACCGCTACTGAGCCATCATCTGCTTCAATAACATTGTTATAACCTAGCTGCGACAAATAACGTTTTAATGCCTTGCGGATCATACCACTATCATCAACTAGCAGTATTTTGCTCTCTAAAGGTAATGTTTGAGAGTGAGGATTAGCAATACCAGAACTCGCTTCACGCTTAATGCCTACCGTTTGATATTCAACATTACGAATTAAGAGGTTAAAATAATAGCGACCAACACCTTCGATGGTAATCGGCACAGTAATAACTTCTTTTACTCCAGCTAAGTATTTGTCCATATCATTAACATCATGAACAAAATAAGGGCTCGAAAACTTATAATCTAAGCTATATCGACCATGCAAGTCAGTAGAGCGACCGACGATCGTATTGCCCCATTCGGCTAATGCATTGCTTAATTCTTCATTAATTTCAGTATATTGATATTTTTCTTCGAACATATGTTCACAAACTGAGTTGCCAATCGCGATAGCTGTTTCTGGATAATGGTGCATCATAATCACGCCATCTAAACTGCCAGTAACTTCTGAACAGACTGCATAACCTTTAAAACGAAACTCATCAACATTGTCGACAAAGGCTTCTCCAGCCTCTCCAACAAGATTCGTCATTGCTTTTAAACTGGCAAGTGATTCATTAATAAATGGGTATAATATAACTTTATATAAAGCTTCTACTGACATGATTATTCCTCGTTTATAATTATTTTTATCGCGTCTTGCATAGTACAATACTAAGCTCAAACTAGAATTACAAATTTAGCCACGTTCCCGACTAAAGTCACCTGCTAAAGCAGTAAACTCCGATCAATTGGAAAAAATTCACTGGCCGCGTGAATTAATGACTGTGCAGTGAGTGCGGTAACACCATAAACATGCGTTTTAACATTATCACGTAACATCACTTTGCTAAGTAGCAAATCAAAATCACCATCGCCAGAAAGTAATATGACAATATCGACATCTGGTGCGACTTCCATAACATCAATAGCAATGCCAACATCCCAGTCGCCTTTTGCAGAGCCATCTCGACGTTGAATAAAAGGCTTAAGCTTAACGTTAAAACCTATATGTCTTAAAGCTTTTTGAAACTTATGCTGTTGATCATCACTACGTTGAATTGCATAAGCATTTGCCAGAACGATGTCGCCTTGTTGGCTAATTTGTTGCCAAAACTCACGATAATTAAATTGCTGTTGGAAAGTATCTCGAGTGGTGTAATAAATGTTTTGTACATCGACAAATATGGCAATTTTTGCTGGTTTTTCGCTAATTTGCATAAAAATCCTATGGGCTAAATGAAGCCATACTTTGGCATCAACTCAATAAATTCGTTATATTTCATTATGGTACTTGGTTTTCATATTTTTAACAGATAATAACTGTCATCTTGATAAAAATGTAGTACCAGTATAATTACGCTAAGTGTTATAATAGACAGTCAAATAAAGCTGAGTAAAACAAGATGTTAGCCATTCATAAATTATTTTATTTATTACTACGTTTACCTATAAAATTATTAGTACATTGCAAAATTGTTGTCGACAAAATAGTTAATGCTAATCAGCTAACGGCTGAGCAACCGATATTTTATGTCTTGCGTCATCAGTCGGCCAGTGATGTTTTGTCGCTATGTACTGCCTGTAAAAAAGCCAACTTACCTAGTCCATTAGATGACGTTATTGTTGATGGTAAAAAATTATCTCGGCTGCTGTTTTTAGAAAAGCCGACCGCCTTATTTCATTGGCGCAAACCACAAAAAACCACCGCAATTACGCAAGGATTTGAGTTACTCAACGCCCATGCAAGTAATGAAAAGCTAGATGCTCAGCTTATACCTGCTAATGTTATTTGGGGCCGCACGCCAACCAAAGAAAAAAACAACACCAATGTAGGTGCGCTGTTAAATGATCAAGAATCACCTACATGGTTACGAAAATTTTTTATTGTCTTATTTCTAGGCCGCCATACGATGGTGCGCTTTAGTGAAGCTATTTCGTTTCGCCACATGGCAGACAAACACGGCAGTAATGAAGCCAGTGCTAAAAAGCTTATAAGAATTGCACGCTTTCACTTTCATCGTCAAATTATTGCGGCTACTGGCCCAAGATTGATGCATCGTCAGCAAATGTTTAAGCAACTATTAGTCAACCCATCAATTAAACGACTGATCAGTGAAGAAGCAAAAAGTAAAGACCTCAGTGAAGCAGAAATTAAAAAACAAGCTTTAGCTATAATGGACGAAATTGCTGGCGATTATCGTGATGTTACCGTGCGATTTGGCGAAAGAATTCTCGGCTGGTTATGGAAGCGTTTGTATAGTGGTATCGAAGTAAATCAAGCTGAACGCTTACGAAACTTAGCACAAGAAGGCCATGAAATTATCTATGTGCCTTGTCATCGCAGCCACATGGACTACTTATTACTGACTTACGTTATTTTTCAACAAGGTCTAGTAACGCCTCGCATTGCTGCTGGTATTAATTTAAATTTTTGGCCAGCAGGACCTATTTTTAGAAAAGCCGGCGCTTTTTTCATTCGTCGTAGCTTCAAGGGTAATCGTCTGTACTCTACTATTTTTCGTGAATATTTAAGTCTACTTTTCGAACGAGGCTATTCAGTAAAGTACTATTCAGAGGGTGGCCGCAGCAGAACTGGTCGCTTACTGTCACCAAAAACAGGCATGCTGGCGATGACTATTCAAAGTATGTTGCGTGGGATCGACAGACCATTAACTTTAGTCCCTGTTTATCTTGGTTATGAACATGTTATGGAAGTGGGTACTTACCATAAAGAATTGAGTGGTAGCCAGAAAAAAGGGGAGTCAATTTTCGGTGTTATTAAAGCTATTAGAAACTTACGTAATTATGGTAAAGGTTACGTAAATTTTGGAGAGCCAATTAATATTAATCAGTTTCTAGCTAAAGAAGTGCCCGATTGGAAGCAAGCAATCGACCCTATTGATCCACAAAAACCTAAATGGTTAACTCCGAGTGTTAATGTCTTAGCCCAGCAAGTTATGACCTCAATTAACCAGTGTGCTGCGTTAAATGGCGTTGCCTTAGTATCATTAATTTTACATGCTACCGACAACAAAGCGCTTACCAAAACAGAATTGATCAGCCAGCTTGATTTCTTCTTGGCAATGCAACGCTTTGCGCCTTACCACTCAGAATTAACTATTCCGACGGAAAGCGGTGCTGAACTATTAGAACATGTTATATCACTGAATAAAGTCACGATTAACCAAGATAGTTTTGGTGACATAATTTCATTAACTGATAGTGCGATATTAGAATTGCGCTATTATCGCAACAATATTCTGCACACATTTATATTACCATCTTTGGTTTGTCGTTTATTAGAACGCAACGCAAAAATTAGCCAAGATAGTTTGTTGAGTCAAATTCAACGTTTAGTTGAGTTACTAAAAACAGATTTATTTTTATGGCAGTCCGCAGAAGATGTTGAGCAACAAGTACAAGCCGTTTGCCAGTTTTTGGCCGAGCAAGGTCTTGCAAAACAAAGTAAGGCTGGAATGTGGTCATTAAGTAGTGATGATACAACACGTGCTAAGGTACGTTTAGTAGCCGAATGTGTTAATGAAACAATGCAACGTTTTGCCATTATTACTTCACTACTGAGCCAATTGGCACCGATTAAGAAATCTGAACTTAATGAAAAAGTTGTTGCTATAGCCCAACGTTTATCAGTATTGAATAATATAAATGCCCCAGAATTTATTGATAAAAAGGCGCAATCGACATTAATTACCGCGATGAAAGATCAAGGTTATATTATGTTAGATGAAGACGATAACTTGGTCGACAGCAGTACGTTAGCTTTATTGAAAAGCTCTGTCAGTAATTTAGTCGAGATTGAAGTTTTACAAAGTATTATGCGTTAGTCGCTATCGAGCAGAATTGAATGAAATGGTAAGCATTTGCGGCTATGTTCAAGCGCAAATGCTTGCTTTATGACTGATATGAAAAGCTACAAGTATTCCACTATTACCCCAACAAAAACGACCAAACCAACATAATGATTATTGAGAAAGGCTTGAAAACAGCGATCACGATCACGATTGGCAATTAAAATTTGTTGGTAGCTAAAAAAGCCTGCCGCAATAACTAGCGACAATTGATAAGGCCAGCCAAATGCCAGTATATCGCCAACAGTAAATAATAAAGCTAGAGTCATTAACTGTAAAAACAAAATAATGCGTTTATCGTTATCACCAAAAATAATCGCCGTAGACTTAACGCCAATTCTTAAATCATCATCACGGTCAACCATGGCATACATAGTGTCGTAAGCAACAGTCCATAACACGTTCGCACTAAATAACAACCAAGCCACTACCGGTATTTCACCTTGTTCTTGGGCAAAAGCCATAATCATACCCCAACTAAATGCAGCACCTAACACGATTTGAGGAAAGTGAGTAATACGCTTCATAAATGGATAACTGGCCGCTAATATAACCGCAACAACAGAAAGCATAATGGTGTAATTACTTAAGGACAGCACTAAAGCAAAAGCGCAAAGAATAAAAGTAGCAAATAACTGCAAGGCCTCACTACTCGACAAAGCACCGGTAACTAACGGTCGATTCTGCGTGCGTTTTACTGCCCCATCTATTTTTCGATCGGCGTAATCATTAATAATACATCCCGCGCTGCGCATGCAAAACACACCGAGACTAAACACTAACAACATGTGCAATGTTGGCCAACCATCAGATGCGATCCATAATGCCCAATATGTTGGCCATAACAGCAAGTAAGTACCGATAGGTTTATCCATGCGGGTAATTTGTTTAATTGCCGTCAATTTTTGTGTTAATTCACTCAAAGTACTGCCTTTTTATTTTTGATATGCGATGGCACCGGGTAGAAAAACTTCGGCCACCATTAATGGCTTAGCCTCAAGAACAAATACCGAACGACGGCCCCATAGCGGTTGCTCTATCTGATTTGGTACTAAATAATTGGCGAGTTTGGCAACACTGGAATGCTGATCAAATACTGCCACTTCAATTTTCTTGCGTAATAAATCTGGATGATTAAACAGTATTTGCCCCAATGACTGGGTACCCAAATGGGCTAATTGTTGTTGTTCACCCGTTAAAGAACGCAAAGGTAATAAACTACGGGCAAAGACTTGTGGCAGCTCATCGCAATATAGTAATACTTCTCGTACTAAAACTTGCTCACCCGTAAGAATGTCGCCATTGGCTTCATCAGCACTACAAGCTTCAATTTTTTGTCCTATAACTTCCACGCGAAAATGCTGACAATGATTTTTCAATCGCGCAGTTAATGAACTTGGATCCAATAACCAATCGCGTAAACCATTAGCAATAATAACGCTATCTGGTGATTGCCAGTTGGTGATCATTTGTACCGGAAATAGTGAATGCTCTGTCGTCATACCTTAAAATTATTTAACCTCAACTCGAACTAATGAATTTCATAAATTCAAAAAATAAGTTATCAATATTCCCTTCCAGACTAAGGCCAATGTCGCACCTGATCATTAGTTTTAAGTGAAAAGAGCTGCCCGCTAATTTTACAAAATGTCTAAGTATCTGTCTTACAGGTATAACCAAAAACGACGTATGATAGCGTTTAGCATGACAAAAATATAGCCTAATACACTGTCGAACAAAGAGTAAATACGATTGTTTTTTTCAGTGGTAAGCGCCAGCTAAGAAAAAAACACTAAATAATTCAACGCCTGAGCAAAATTCGCGTTATTATTGAAGGTAACTACCGTTTTTAGATATCTGTCTGAGGCGGTGAGCTTAAAAATTTACTCTATTCGACTCGAGTTTTAGTGATATGAAAATACCTATTCTTCTATTGTTAACATTATTATGCACAACTTCAGTTAAAGCCGCTGATTACGCTTACTTTGGCTTTGAACCTTCTATTGTTACTAATTACGTCGCAGTAAAGAAAAAAATGGGCTACGTCCGTTTAACAGTAGAGCTAATGATCGAAGACGCACCGACCTATGAATTGGTTGAACACCATTCACCCCTGCTACGTGATGCGATCATCAATATCATTGGTCAGCAACCTGAAGAGAAAATAAAATCGATTAATGGTCGCCATGAAATTCAAAGTTTGTGCGAAGAAAAAGTTAAGCAGTTATTAGAAAAAGAAACAGGAAAGCCTTTAATTAAAAAACTTTTATTTACTCAATGGTTAGATAATTAAGCATCTGAAAAAATACTGAAACACACTAACTGATATCAGCTTGTGTGTTTTTTGTTGTAAAAGCCTGAAAATATGCCAGTAAACAACCACTGAGCAAACCTAATAAATGCGCGGTATTAGCCACATTAATTGGCATTAAGCTGGTGTAACCTAACAATAACCAAAATAGCATAAAACCTATTATCGGCTTTGAAAGCGACAAACCTTTTTCAGGCATTAGCCAACCCACCCACCAAACATAGCCGACAAGTGCATACACTACACCTGATAAACCACCAAAATTAGGGCCATCAACCATAAATTGGCCAATATTTGATATTACCGCTGAAACAAGCAACAAAGTCACTAAGCTAAACTTGCCTGTAGTACGCTCTATCGAGCCGCCTAATTGCCACCACCACATAGTATTAAACACAATATGTAACCATGAAAAATGAAAGAAGGCTGGGCCTAATAAACGATGAGGAGCCTGTAATACAGCATCAAGGTTTAATGTTGAATAGAATTGTAAATGATGAAATACCGTATTCGCCCAACCTAAATTACTGGCAATAAAAACTAACCAGCATAAAGCAAAAATAGTTAACGTGACGATACCAGCATGTGAAAAAAATTGATCTTTAAAACTGCTTAACAAAGCTGGAGCATGTGGATTGACATCGGTAACATCACCACTTTGCCATGCAGCTTGTTGATATTTTATTTGATAAGGATCAGCGATAAATTGCTCAAACTCTTGTTGAGCAATATCGTGTTTATCATCCTGACAATAGATAACAAAACCTGCGTCCTCGGTAATAACTTTCGCCTGAATACTCAGTGTTTTCAGGTAATTGCAAAACAGTAACGCAATATTATGTTGCGTTACTTTCACCAAGGGTCGCAGTGTTTGTTCTAACATTAGCGTGCTACAACATCCGGGTATTGCATTTGCCAATCAGTGAAGCCACCATCTAAAGAATACACTTCAGTGAAGTCTTGACTGATCAAGAACTGAGCCGCTTGCTGGCTCGAAATACCATGGTAACAACACACCACAACTGGGGCATCAAAATCAGCAGTACGCAAAAATTCAGGTAAGCTATCATTGCTTAGGTGAATAGCATTAGGGATATGCCCAGACTGAAACGAGGCTGCATCGCGAATATCAACCACCACATGCGTTTCATCAGTTAATATTTTTTGCAGTTCGCTGATTTGCATATGTTTAAAATTTTCTTCGCTATTTGCCATTATTTTTCCCAGTTTAAAATTACTTTACCTGATTGTCCTGAACGCATGATATCAAAACCTTGCTGAAAATCATCTACATTAAAGTGATGCGTGATAATTGGCGATAAATCTAGACCCGATTGAATCAAACTCGCCATTTTATACCAAGTTTCAAACATTTCACGGCCATAAATACCTTTGATGGTTAAACCTTTAAAAATAATTTGGCTCCAATCAATCGCCATATCTTGTCCAGGAATACCTAGCATGGCAATTTTACCGCCATTATTCATACTGGCTAACATATCAGTAAACGCCATTGGCACACCTGACATTTCCATACCAACATCAAAACCTTCGGTCATACCTAGATCAGTCATGACATCAGAAAGCTTTTCTTTGCTAACATCAACAGCACGCGTAGCACCCATTTTTCGCGCTAGCTCTAAGCGATATTCATTCACGTCAGTAATAACCACATGACGAGCACCAACATGCTTTGCCACTGCTGCGGCCATTATACCAATAGGACCAGCGCCGGTGATCAAAACGTCTTCACCCACTAAGTCAAACGACAAGGCAGTATGTACAGCATTACCAAACGGGTCGAATATAGCCGCTAAATCATCAGAAACTTCATCCGGTAATTTAAACGCATTAAACGCTGGAATCACTAAATATTCAGCAAATGAACCTTCACGATTAACGCCGACACCAACTGTATTACGACATAAATGTGTACGGCCACCACGACAGTTACGACAATGACCACAAGTAATATGGCCTTCACCTGAAACACGGTCACCTAAGGCAAAGCCTTTCACTTCTTGGCCAATACCGACAACTTCACCAGCATATTCATGTCCAACAACCATAGGTACAGGAATAGTTTTTTGTGACCATTCATCCCAATTGTAAATATGAATATCAGTACCACAAATAGCGGTTTTTTTAATTTTGATCAGCAGGTCGTTATGACCAATTTCAGGCTTTGGCGCATCTGTCATCCAAATGCCTGGTTCAGCTTTTAATTTCGCTAATGCTTTCATGTTTAGCCCTCAATCACTTTCATTTCTTTACCGATACGAATAAAGGCTTCAATCGCTTTATCCAATTCAGCTTTAGTATGTGCTGCAGAAATTTGTGTACGAATACGTGCTTGGCCTTTTGGTACCACAGGGAAAGAAAAACCAATAACATAAATGCCTTCCGCTAATAAACGCTCAGCCATGGCACTTGCTACTTTCGCATCGCCAAGCATAACAGGGATAATTGCGTGGTCAGCGCCGGCACAAGTAAAGCCTGCTGCTTCCATTTGCGCTCTAAAATAAGCCGCATTATCTTTTAAGGTTTTACGTAACTCGCCGCCTTCTGCTAACAAATCAATCACTTTGATTGATGCATTTACAATCGCAGGGGCTAATGAATTAGAAAATAAATAAGGGCGCGAACGTTGACGCAACCATTCAACCACTTCTTTTTTCGCTGCCGTATAACCACCTGATGCACCGCCCATTGCTTTACCTAATGTACCGGTAATAATATCAACACGACCCATAACATCACAATATTCATGGCTACCACGACCTTCTTCACCAACAAAACCAACAGCATGTGAATCATCAACCATCACCATGGCATTGTATTTATCAGCTAAATCACAAACCGCTTTCAAGTTGGCAATAACACCATCCATTGAGAACACACCATCAGTGGCGATTAACTTGAAACGTGCACCTGCAGCATCCGCTTCAATTAAACGTGCTTCAAGCTCAGCAGCGTCATTGTTTGCATAACGAAAACGTTTTGCTTTACATAAACGCACACCGTCAATAATTGAAGCATGGTTTAAAGAGTCAGAAATAATTGCATCTTCAGGCCCAAGTAAGGTTTCAAATAAACCCGCATTCGCGTCAAAGCATGAAGAATATAAAATAGTATCTTCCATACCTAAAAAGGTACTTAACTTTTGCTCTAAGGTTTTGTGAATGTCTTGCGTGCCACAAATAAAACGTACTGAGGCCATACCAAAACCATGCTCATCTAAACCTTGTTTAGCCGCGGCAATTAGTGATGGGTGATTTGCTAAACCTAAATAGTTATTAGCACAAAAATTTACCACATCTTCGCCAGTATTTACCGCAATTTGTGGTTGTTGCGCTGTCGTGATGACACGCTCAGCCTTATATAAACCGTCTTCTTTAACTTGGTCAATTTGCGCCGTTAAATGAGCATAAAAATTGTTTGTGCTAGCCGAATCAGTCACGATAAATCCTTAAAAAATTAATGTCTTTCAATAGGGGTATTATCAGCCTAGACGACTTGTTAAGAAAAGTGACATTACTTGATGATTTGTCTTTTTTTATAGTCAAATTGACATATCTATATGTCAAAGTGTAATATCCGAATTGTTTTTTTGCTTTTTACCCAACTATTTTCTTACTTTCTTCCACACTAGGAATATCGCCCTTGTTAACCGAAAAAGACGAAGAGCTACTATCAATATTGCGACTAAACGCGCGCGCGAGTGTTTCCGATATGGCAAGAGCAACAGGCGTTTCAAGAACGGCCATTCAAAATCGCTTGAACAAGCTAGAAAATAACAATGTGATCGAAGCTTATAGTGTGGTGCTTGGTAGTGAATATACTAGCGGCTTAATTTCATCTAACGTGTCATTAAAGGTGAACCCTAACTTACGACAAACGATTTGCTTAGCCTTAAGAAAAGTGCACCAAATTAGCCATATTTATTCTATCAGTGGTGAGTACGATTTATTAGTGACAATACAAGCCAGTACGCTAGAGAAGCTCAGTGAAGTGTTGAATATGGTGTGCTCACTTGAAGGGGTCGCTAGAACGAACTCTTCGATAATTCTTGATACTATCTTTAAGCGTTAATAGTGCGTTTAGTTAGCCATTACCTGAGTTTATTATTAATATTAACCACTAAAAGCACTATACATTGATATCTGCACCTACTTTTCAATCATATTTAGGTATACTAATCAGTATTGATTTTAGATTTTGAGCTCGTTAAGTGCGCTTTACTCTCGCTTTATTTTTTTACCGATTATTATTCCTACTCGTTACACCACTACTTTTAGTGGCGTTGTTGTTGCGCTCAATTAGCCATAAAGCCTATCGACAAAGGTTACTTGAACGTTTTGGGCTGCTTTGCACAACGTTAAAGCCTGAAGGTATCGTTGTTCATGCGGCAAGTGTTGGTGAAGTTATTGCTTTAAAACCTTTTATTTCTGAACTACTCAACCATTACCCTGAGTTGCCTATTACTGTTACCACCTTTACCCCAACAGGCTCTGCACAGGTACAAAAATTATTCGCCGACAAGGTACAACATTGTTATCTACCAATCGACAATATTATATCTACTTCTTTATTTTTAAAGCGGCTAAAACCAAAAGCAATGATTTTTATGGAGACTGAATTATGGCCGAACTTAATAGCTCAATGTGAAAGCCATCGGATAAAATTGTTGCTAGTAAACGGGCGACTATCAGATAAATCTATGCGTAGTTATCAAAAGCTGGCTTGGTTGATCACTCCAACTATTCGCCGTTTCGGCAAAATATTAACTCAGAGCCAAATAAACCAAGATAACTATTTAGCCATGGGAGCAACGACTAAAACTTGTGCACTCTCTGGCAACTTAAAGTTTGATATTACGCTAAATAATGATGTTGCAGCCAAACAACAAGAGCTAGAGCATTTAATCACAGAACGACGTAAGATTTGGCTTGTCGCTAGCACACACCCAGGTGATGAAGCCTTAATGCTAAAAGCATTTGAGCAAATAAAACAACATGACAGTACTGTGCTACTTATTATTGTGCCAAGGCATCCTGAACGCTTTGACCAAGTCACTAAATTAGCGCAAGACGCTGGTAATAATGTACTTAAGCGCAGTAGCAAACAGTCCGTAACACTGAATACTCAAGTATGGGTCATTGATACTTTAGGCGAGTTACTCGCTGCATGTGCCCTGGCTAATGTCGTTACTATGGGAGGGAGTTTTAGTGAAATAGGTGGGCATAACCCATTAGAACCAGCATTATTTAAAAAACCTGTTATCGTTGGCCCAAATATGAGTAATTTTAAAGAGATATTGGCACAACTAATGTTCGCGCAAGGTATCATACAAATAGCTGAAAATGAAAATATTCCACAAACATTAGCAAAAGAAGTGTTGCGCTTATTGACGGATGAAGAAAGCGCACAAACATTAGGGTGTAATAGCTATAAGGTAGTAAAAGCAAACCAAGGTGCTACCGCGCAATCTCTAACTGCTTTACATATGCTATTGAGAACATAAGTACTTAAACAGCTTACGCTAGACGCGCTGTTTTAGATAAATTCTCACACCTAAGACAGTTAACGACATCAATAATATCAAACCCAATATACCGAATACTTGATTGACTCCTTTGTAGGGAGTCCATTGTAAATAATGGATCTGATAAAGCAGGTTAATCAATTCAGTATCTTGCCCCTTTTGACTTAATCTTAAGCTATTCCAATCAAGCCTGACTTTAACACCTGTACTTGTTTGTGCCGTTAAATTATCAACCGCGATTATTTCACCATAGCGCTCACTATCACTAAGAAATGCATCATTTAATAATGCTTTAAATTGTAATGTTGTTGGTTTTTCTTTCTTGAGTAGCGTTTGGGGATCTAAATGCTCAACTTTATCATTAGATTTCACCAGTAAATGTTCACCTAAAATCGTATTAACTAATTTTATTTCTTGCCAATTTTTTTTAGATGTAAGCGTTATCGATTGATTTAGTGGATAGCTTTTGACAGATAGTTGTTGATACGCCTCTTGATATCCCGGTTTAATGAAAAAAATTAACCCGGTTACTGTCCAGCCCAACATAGGTAATACTAACGAGAGTCCAATTAACTTGTGCAGTTTTTTACTTTTAATCATTATAATTCTTATTTTTGACCTACATTCAGCAAAATAATTGCACCATTAGTCCGATCGTTAATCACTATGCTTTTGTGCGTTGTTGTGAAATTTCTTGCAGTAACACGGGTGTCGAAAAGTCAGCTTCTTTATCTAAAGCTAAAGGAATTAACCAACGTAGGTTCGGAATGATATTATTCGGTAATGCACTCAACGCCATAATACAGACTTCCTCTTGTTCGATAGTTTTAGCACTAAAAGCAAGGTCGGAATGTGCGAAATACATATCAACATCATAGCAATTGGGTCGATATACTTTCGCATAGTAAGTCCAGTCTGTTTGAGTGGTGATCACGCCAGTCTCTTCATGAAACTCTCGAATCATGGCATCAATTGACGACTCACCAGCTTCAATTTTACCGCCAATACCATTAAGCAAACCACGCTGCCACTGTGGGTTTATTTTCTTGATTAGCACAACGTGCTTAGTGTCTTCAGAAAATAAAAATCCCGTTACATACTTTTTCATGCACGTCCTTATGCTGTCTCAAGCAACTCACTATAATTGTCACTAATCACTCGATCGATAGTTTTCTTTACTTCAGTAATACTGATTTGCATCATTAAATCTTTACCTTTAGCACGCGTTCCCCAAGGTAACTCTTCAACACTTTTATTATATTGCGCTTTTATAGCTGATCCATAAGCACTCACAACATAATCAGGATATAAATATGGTCCTGTTCGCTTAGGGTTACTATGTGCGTATAAGCCCACCACAGGAGTTTCAACCGTAACCGCCATATGAGCTGGACCCGTATCAGGAGCAACAACTAGATGAGCAGCTTTTAGTACAGCCAATAATTGCTTCAAGCTCGTTTTCCCAACTAAGTTTTGAATTTCATTCTCACCCTGACTAAAATCACTGCGACTAATTATCGCCTCAGCAAGTAATTTTTCCATCGTGGTTGGGCCACCACATATTACGACTTTAAAACCACGCGAACTAAGGTGCTGTGCCGTTTGTGAATAACCTTCGGCATGCCAATTACGTTCAGCTTTGCTGGCGGCAGGACAAATAACTGCAATCGGTTTTTCTGCAAAATTTTCAGCTTCCAGAGTTTCACTCGCCCATAACAAATCTTCATTTGTCAGCGGCATATGCCATAAAGGCGGGGTAACCTCTAAACCCAGTGCTTGTGCAAACCCCATAAATCCATCTAGAACATGAGGCTGAGATTGAGCGGCAATTTTTTTATTGGTAAATAACCATTGCGCTTCTTTCGCACGTTGGTTGTCAAAACCTATTTTTATTTTTGCAGGAATGCAAAGGCTGGCAAGGCTAGCTCGTAATGCCACCTGCATATGCAACAACATATCAAATTGTCGACCTTTAAGTTTTTGTCGTAAATCTCGATAGCCTTGCAGGCCTGCACGTTTATCAAAAATAACGAACTCAACACCGTCTAGGCCTTGTAATAGGCTGGCTTCAATTTTACCTATCACCCAAGTAATATTAGTTTTTGGCCATTGTCGTTGAATACTTTGTACCATAGCAACTGCATGACATACGTCACCAATCGCTGATAATCGTAATAAACATAAATTTTTTGGAGCAGATAATTGACCCTGCATAAAGGATTCACCACAATAGGAGCTTAAATATAATATAGGCCTATTATCTTGAACCAGCCCGCAATTGTAAAACACTGTCATGAAAAAAATTATCAGCAAGGTAATGTTTATTGCCAATATGACAGTCATGAAATTACTGATTTTCTGCCTGAAATGCTTGATAGTGAATATTGGCAAGCAAAAAAGGCCATTGTAGGGAGTGCTCAAGGTCGAGGCACCACATGGTTTATTGCTTCAAAAAGTTCTGCCAACGTTATAGGAAATTGGGTATTACGCCATTATTATCGTGGTGGATTAATCGGTAAATTGATTAACGACCAATATTTATATACCGGCCTAAAAAACACTCGTGCCGCACGAGAGTTCTCTTTATTGAAATCAATGCGTTCGTTAGGCTTACCGGCGCCAAAGCCTATCGCTTTTCGTGTCGTTAAGCAGGGTTTGTCTTATCGTGCAGACTTATTATCATCACGTATTGAAAATGCCAGTGATTTAGTCGCTTTACTCAGTAAAAACGCCATCGATGATCTACTTTGGCAAAGGGTTGGCGAAGTCATTAAAACATTTCATCAGCAAGGTATTTATCATCATGACTTAAATGCCCATAATATTTTAATTGATGACAATAAGAAGGTTTGGCTTATCGATTTTGATCAAGGCGAACAGCGAAAAAAACTAGCTAAATGGCCGGCAGAAAACATGGCTAGATTACTAAGATCATTTCGCAAAGAAAGTAAAAAAGTAGCGAATTTTCAATGGCGAGAAGAGAACTGGCAAGCACTATTAAGCGGTTACCAAGCTTAAGAGTTCATCGAGTTATCGGTTAATGAGCTACTCTTTTTCGCTGATACTTTACTTAAGTGTCAGCTAAGCTTGCTTGGCAGCGTTGGCGGTACATAGCGCGTGCTTCTAAGAATTCGTTCTTAGCCGTGCTGCTAATGTAAGGTTGAATAATAACTAAAATTTTCAATACACCTTGGTAGAAAACCGCATCATTAATTTCGTTATCGTTATTCTGGGTCTGATAAAAACTTAACCAAAAGGTATTCACCAAGCGTAAAATACTAACAATATCAGGTAAATCTTCATCCGAAAAAGCCATCATATCGGCATCACGCAATGAAAGTAACAACTCACTAACACGTTGAGCAATAATACCTTGCACTTCAACATATTTATCATGCAGTAAGGGGTTTTTTGCTAACAGGACAGGGAGATTACTGTAGAAAAAACGAAATTTCATCATCGCCTGAAAGACCACATCCATATACAAAATAATGGCATCAAGTGGTTTTACGTTTGGATCAACTTCAGGCATGCTTTCTATTAAAAGATTTCGTGCGTACTCTTCATAAATAGAAAGAATAATGTCTTCTTTGTTGCGAAAATGGTAATAAAGATTACCAGGGCTTATACCAAGATCAGCGGCAATATGATTAGTAGTAACATTACGCTCACCTTGCTCATTAAATAATACAATGCTGGCTTGAATTATTTTATCCCGAGTTTTCATTGATACCACTTCTGTGTTTTATAAATAGATTTCTATCATACTATCAAAAATAACCAAACCTAAAGTATTTCGAGTAAATACTTTAGTAATTTTAATATTGACAGTTGTCAGATTTGATTGCATCTTAAATAACAGTGAATAAAAACTAATCAAAAAGGAATAATGAAATGCTTAATAATTGGCACACTATGATAGAAAACAAAGCGATTGATCAGCTACCGTCTTTACTTGCTGACGACGTTACTCTATTTTCACCCGTAATTCATACCCCGATAAAAGGCAAACACATGGTCAGTATGTATCTAACAGCAGCCTTTCATACCTTTTTAAATGGCACCTTCAATTACGATCGTGAGTTCTCTAATGATAATGGAAACGTACTCGAATTTTCATTAAATATTAATGATATCGACATCAACGGTATTGATATGATCACTTGGAATGATGAAGGAAAAATAATTGAATTTAAAGTTATGATCCGTCCATACAAAGCGCTAAATATGATTAACGATCAAATGACAGCAATGTTAGATAAATTAAAACAACAACAGCTTACTTAATAATTCATTATTTTTGATTTGATTTTGAAATTAGCCGCTTCTGCAATTACAATAAGCCTTTACCCTTTTGAAATCATCTAAAATTATGTCAGTTAAAGCGATTTATCCTGGAACCTTTGATCCTGTCACCAATGGTCATGCCGATCTCATAGAACGTGCAAGCCGTTTATTTAGTGAAGTTGTTGTTGGTATTGCAGCTAGTCCAAGTAAAAAACCACATTTTGATTTGGCAAAGCGCGTTGCTTTACTTGAAGCAGTGACCCAGCATTTACCCAATGTTAGCATTGTAGGTTTTACAGGTTTACTAATTGATTTTGCTAGAGAGCATGAAGCTAAAGTACTTATTCGTGGCTTACGCGCAGTATCAGATTTTGATTATGAATTTCAATTGGCTAACATGAATCGACGCCTTGCGCCGGATTTAGAATCTGTATTTTTAACACCAGCCGAAAAAAATTCTTTTATTTCTTCAACCTTAGTTAAAGAAGTAGCATTACATAATGGTGATGTAGGTCAGTTTGTTCATCCTATTGTTAAACAAGCACTTGATAACAGTATGCGACAAGATAAAAACAAATAAGTGCTTCAATAACATGCGCATTGTCCCTTAATACCTCTGGCTATTTAACGGGAGAATTGATTACAATTTTTCTGAAAGCGGTGGGATAATTGTCTTTGTGAACAATGACTTGATTAACGAGTTTATATTTTAGCCTCTTATTAGAGCTACACGTTGAGCGACAAGATTTTTACGATCACAGATTATAATAGAGCAATGCTTGTTCATGTTGAACGGGGAGTTGATAGTAACTGAGAAGGGAAAGTAAGCGAGTACGTAAACGTACCCGCTTATAAGCTATGTGCTAGTAATTAAACAGCAACAACTTTATTTGCACATGGACCTTTTTGGCCCTGGCCTACTTCAAATTCAACCGCTTGGCCATCAGCCAAAGTTGCGTATTCACCACCAGATTGAATCTCTGAATGATGAACAAACAAATCTTTACTTCCGTCTTCTGGAGAAATAAATCCGAAACCTTTATCAGCGTTAAACCACTTAACTATACCTTTACTCATAATATTCTCTTTATCTTCGGTGAAAAATATAATTCTGATTCGCTATCACCATTACAAAATCAGAATTTGAATTTAATTGCGTCACGTCAAGCGACAAATGTTTATTAACTATTGATGCTTGCCATTTTTATTTTTCATATTAGCGACCTTTCGCGCTATAGCAAGTAATTCAGGAGAAATATCATCAGCACCACTTTTTATTAGCTTACTAACATCGCCCGACGAGAATAATGATCCGCGCTCAGACTTCACACCTAATGATCTAACAAAATCTTTTGTTTTACCCGTACTGCTAGTATCTATATATTTCAAAATCACTTGTTCGTTAAAGCTTTGCGGCTGTGCTTGCAAGGTAGATATTTGTTCGGTAAGCGATATTATTTCCGACTCTAATGTCGCAACTAAATCGGCAATATTTTCATAAGGTTTCATTTAATTTCTTAGCTCTTCTAGGGTTATCTGATGATGTTACAAAATACTTACGGTGTAACAGAGGATCAGTCTAACCAACATCCTTAAAACAGTACTATACAGTGAATGAAAGGCAGTAAATAGCTTTAGTCTAACGATACTCAGTTAAACCGCGAATATATATTGAAATGACATGAGCCAATTAATGCTAATTTAACGACACTAGCGCGGATAAAAATATTGCTTAAGCCAAACATCACAGTTAACGTATTGAACACACTAGTTAATAGTAAGTAGGGAAAATTATAATCCTGTACGCTATGCTATCTTTTTTTTCGGAATTATTATTTGACCCTATTTGATGCTTTGTTATTAACCGCTGCGTTATTTATGACCATATCCTTGGTATACAGCAGTGTAAAATTGGGCATATCTCCAATGCCAAGCTCAAAAAAAGCCTATAGCGCTATGTTGAAGTTAGTCAATGAAACCGGCGATGGACCGATCATAGATTTGGGCAGTGGCTGGGGGAATTTTGTCATTCCCATGGCGAGAAGCAAACCAGAAAGACAAATCATTGGTTACGAATTATCTTTATTGCCATGGTTGATATCGACAATAATAAAAAAAGTATTTACGTTAGATAACTTAACTTTGCATCGCAAAAATTTTTATCATGCTGAACTACCAAATGCATCGGTACTAATTTGTTATTTATACCCACAAGCAATGCAAGAAATTGAGCAAAAACTATTATTAACACAATCAAACGTTAGTTTTGTAATTAGTAATAACTTTGCTTTACCCTCGAGGCAAGCTGAGAAAGTCATCTCATTAAATGATTTTTATAAATCACCGATCTACTTATACAAAATACTTAATGAAAATAAAACTACGACTACTTAATAGCTTTTATCGATTTTAGCAGTCGCTAGGTTCTTAATGCTTATCTCTATCTGCTGAGTGAGACTAAACTGTTAATACTTTTAGCATCAATAATTTAGCCCCATCTTGGTATGGTTGCTAGATTTTATCGTCGGTACTTATACTGATATTATTTTGCCTTCGCACTACTCACCTTAACTGTTTTTTTCGGCCCTGCTTTTGCTTTTCTCATCGTCGTATTTTTCGCAACAGGTGCAGGCATCTGTTGCACTTGGCATTGCGGACAAAATACCGAGCTACGATTTGATTGGCGAATTTCTTCTAATATGGTTTGGCAACCATCGCATTTCTCACCTTTACGCCCATAAACAAATAACTTTTGGGCAAAGTAACCTGGCTTACCATCAGCTTGGGTAAAATCTTTTAGCGTCGTGCCACCTTGCTCAATTGCTGCCGCTAACACCGTTTTAATAATATCAGTTAACTCATTAAACTTCTTTTCGCTAATGCAGTTCACTAAAGTGGCTGGGTGAATACTCGCGATAAAAAGCGCTTCATTAGCATAGATATTGCCAACACCGACGACAACATGATTATCCATCAAGAACGTTTTAATCGGCACTTTGCGATTACCCGCTTTGCTGAATAAGTGTCCGTAAGTAAAGTCGTCGCTTAACGGCTCAGGACCTAACTTAGCTAACAAGCCTTGTTGGTCATGATGTTCGGGAAACCACAGCACAGCACCAAACCGGCGTGGATCATTCAATCTCAGCATTTTGCCGTTATCAAATAACATTTCAAAGTGATCATGCTTAGCTGCCGGTGTATCTTCCTCAAGAATACGCACCGAACCCGACATTCCGAGATGTAACAACAAGGTGCCGCTAGAAAACTTTAACAAAAGATATTTAGAACGGCGCTCTATTTTTTCTAATGTTTTACCAACAACACTATGTACTTCATCAGGAATAGGCCAACGTAATTTAGCGTTACGTACCACCACATCATTAACTTTTTGGCCTAGAATATGAGGCGTGATACCTAAACGACAAACCTCTACTTCTGGTAACTCTGGCATATTAAGCAGCGCCTCCCGGTAACTGTGCGCTCATGCGGGCAACAAACGCCTGCGCAAATCGCTGTGGTGAAGCCTTATCCATATTAAAATAAAGCGATGGTTCAATTAATTCAGCTTCCATTAAGGCAAAAGTATCTTGATAACGAACAAAATCAATACGAGCATAAAGCAATTCACCATGCAGCTTACTAATCGCTTGCATCGTTTTGTCAGCTGCTGCTGTTAAAGCCGGTTCAGGTGTTACCGCTAATAAACCACCGCCATGCTCTTCTTGAACACGAAAATCACCTTGAGCCGGTGTTTTTAAAATTGCGTGACTGAATTCACCATTAAAATAAAATAAAGAAAATTCACCTTCACTACAAATATCAGCCATAAAAGGCTGTACCATTAACTCACGGCTAGCAAATGCGGCATTTAGTTCCGCTACTTTGTCTTGGTAATTGTCTTTAGTCAGCCAAAAAGTATTATCAGCATTAGCGCTAACGCGTGGTTTTAAGACCATTTGTTCAGTCGAAAAATGGTTAAAATAACCGGCCATATTGTTCGTATCAAAAACCTCAGGCCAGAGTGTTGGAACAATAGTAACGCCATCTTGGCTTAAGCTTTTCAAGTAATCCTTGTTAATATTCCATTCAACCACGGCTAAGCTATTTTCTAGGCGCGCGCTTGATTGCTCTATATTTTCAAGTACCTTAAGAAAACTAGCCATATCATCTTGATAGTCCCACGGGCTACGAATAACAACCACTTCATAGTCAGACCAATTTACATCTTTATTACGCCAAGAAACAACTTCAGTTTTCCAGCCTAAGGCAAGCATAGGCTCATCAATCAAACAATCGTAAGCTTCAAAATCAGCCAAACTGTCCATTGATAAAATTGCGCATTTTCTCATAAATTTTTGCCTCTATTTACGGTAAATAATACTTAGCTGGCAAATATTTCCTGAGGAAATAACTGCCCATACATCGCTATTGGCATAACAAGCCACTGCTGCGATAGTTGATTAAAAATGAGTAACTGCTGCTCTGTCGCATAGAAATTTAACTGTAGTGGCTCTGTTTGTCCTGCAATATCGAGTGTAACATCCAACGAAAACTGTCGATCAATTTCAGGGGATTGAGCCATAGCTTCACCACTACCTTGCTGCCACGACATCATCATTTGCGCTAATGCTTGGCCGGAAATATGAGCGGGGGTCGCTCGCCAAGTGCGGCCAATACGTTCAATAGCAACAACATTATTAATATCTAAGGTTAAAATAACATTTTGCGTACCAACTAAAGCTATCTCCTGCTCATTAAGCGCACCTTCATCGGATGAAAATATTTTTTTATTGGTGGCATTGATCAAAAGAATAAAACCCATGACTGAAAAAATAATGACATTATTCCAACCGGTTTTCGATAACTTCACCATAACCTACTCCTTAATCTGAACTATCGACATGATACGAAAAAATTCAGCTTATTAGTACATCGCTTTACACTAATGCCAATAATAAAAAGTATCTAATACCAATTCTGCTAAGTTTCTTTCCTCTGAGTGAAATTTATAAGCTTTAGATGCACAGGTTTACAGTTCTAGACCGAACCTAAATACCTACATCCATGTAGGAACCTTATCGAAACCAATAACACGGCCTAAATGATCATTGTTCTCAAACCGCTAGCAAGCTCTGAGAAGGAACAAACTCAATAGATTTGGTATTATTAGTACATCGCTTTACACTGATGCCAATAATAAAAAGTACCTAATGTAAGGCTTATCTATGAAACTAAAAAAATTGAGTGTCGGCGTGTTAATGCTAACGGGCATATTTAACACCAGCAGCACCTTTGCTAATCAGGCAAGTGAACAATTTCAGCAACTGCTAGCAGAACATTGGCAAACAGCTAATGCAGAACAAGTTTTCTTTCGAAAAGACCCTGACGCGTTTCGTATGAAGGGTAAATTACCTGAAATGTCAGCGAATGGCCGCGATCGTCGGTCTAAATATAATGAAAAATTACTGGCGCGTATTGAAAAAATTGATCTAGATAAGTTATCCGCAGCTGACCAAGTCACCTATCGCTTGTTTAAATATGAACGTACCGCTGAAGCAAAAAGCTACCAATTTCAAGACCACCTTTATCCGCTAACTTATTATTCAGGGTTTCATAGTTACTTTGCTGGCGCACCAGCTAATATGTCGTTCTTAAGCGAAAAAAACTATAGTGATTATTTAATTAGTCTTGCTGATTACCCTCGTTACAACCAAGCCCATATTGTCGACCTTAAACAAGCAATAGCGGTTGGCCATACTCATTACTGTGAAAGCTTTAAAGGCTACGAAAAATCAATCAGTAAGCATTTGGTTGATAATATAGAAGACAGTGTTTTTTACGCACCGATGTTGAATATGCCAAAAGCGATAGCTCCGGCTCAACAAACAAAATATCGTCAACAAGTAAAAACACTGATCAAAGATACCGTATTGCCTGAATATCAACGTTTTTATGACTTCTTCACTCAAGGGTATATGACTAACTGTCGAACAACGGCTGGTATCAGTAGTGTCGAGGGCGGCGACGCGTATTATCAATACTTAATAGAATATTACACCACCACTAATTTAACTGCTGATGAGATCCACCAAACCGGTTTGGATGAAGTCAGCCGTATTCGCCAAGAAATGCAGAAAATAATTACCGACGTCGGTTTCAAAGGCGAGTTTAAAGACTTTATTAAATTCCTTCGTACCGACCCACAGTTTTACACTGATAATGCGATGGATATGTTGGAAAAAGCCAGCTATATCACCCGTAAAATGGCAGCACAGTTACCAAAATGGTTTTCGGTTTTACCTCGTTCAACTTTTGATATTAAATCAAGTCCAAATGGTGGCGCTTACTATGTTGCCTCTGATGGCAGTGGTACAACACCTGGCACTTACTTTTTAGAAACCAAAAATCTAGAGAGCCAACCATTATATACCCTAGAAGCGCTGACTTTTCATGAAGCAGAGCCTGGCCATCATTTTCAAAGTGCTATTGCACAAGAAGTCGATATGCCTGAGTTTAGAAAAACCTTGTACCACGCCGCTTATGGCGAAGGCTGGGGACTATATTCTGAGCGTTTAGGTAAAGAAATGGGCTTTTACCAAAATCCTTATAGCGATTTTGGTCGTTTAACCTATGAAGCTTGGCGTGCTTGTCGTTTAGTGGTTGATACCGGTATTCACGCGAAAGGCTGGACTCGACAACAAGCGATTGATTATTTAGCCGAAAATACAGCATTAAGCATGGCTGATGTTATTGGCCAAATTGACCGATACATCAGTTGGCCAGCACAAGCGTTATCATACAAAATTGGTGAAATTAAAATTCGTCAATTACGTGCTAAAGCAGAAAAAGCACTAGGAAATAAGTTCGATATTAGAGCTTTTCATGACCAAATGCTGAAAAATGGTAGCTTACCGATGGCTTTACTTGAAGAGTTAACAGTGGATTGGATAAAGCAACAATCATAACGATTGCAACATTCACGGCATGCCAGAAGTTTGGTGTGCTGTTCTGTGCGAGTAAATGATAACGCTCAGTTGTTATGACCTAAGCTTTCACTTCACTATTTTTGTAAGCTACATTCTTTAAATTATTTTCTTTAGGCAATAAAAAACCCGGTAAAAACCGGGCTTTTAAATCAGAGGCTATCAATTACTTGATTTTAGCTTCTTTATACATAACATGCTGACGAATGCGAGGATCAAACTTTTTGATCTCCATTTTTTCAGGCATAGTTTTTTTGTTCTTGTCTGTAGTGTAAAAATGGCCAGTGCCAGCACTAGAAACTAAACGAATTTTATCGCGCATTGTGCAATTCCTTAAACTTTTTCGCCACGGGCACGGATGTCAGTTAAAACTGCATCAATACCTTTTTTATCGATAATACGCATTCCTTTCGGAGTTAAGCGTAACTTAACGAAACTATTTTCACTCTCAACCCAAAAACGGTGAGTTTGAAGGTTAGGTAAAAAACGACGACGAGTCGCGTTTCTTGCGTGCGAACGGTTGTTTCCAACCATTGGCTTTTTGCCTGTTACTTGGCAAACTTTAGACATATTGAGTACTCCAAAATTGATTTCAGGTCTAACTGTATTTCCCCAAGACCGTCGCCTCGGGATCCTGAAAAAGGTGGCATATTATAGTGAAAGTTAAAAACTAATGCCAGTAATTATCAATGTTAAAGTGCAAGTTTTTTAAAACCATTAAAATTCAAACGGTTACTGTAAAAAACAACCTTAAAATAGCATTTTATGCGGTATTAGCCTATTTTAGAATCCAACAATTTGGTTATTTTCTCTTTTTGATCTTTATTACAGAGTTCATTAATCAAAATACGAATAATATGAGATTTAGCTAATTGTGTTTCAGTCGCCACAGCTTGCAATTGTTCTATTGCCATCTCACTCAACGTAAACGTAGCAGGGCGAAAACGACGCCCTCCTTCCGAACTACTTTTTTCTTTTCGCTGTGCCGGTTCTTTAGTCGCTAAAACATTTTGCTGCAATAAAAGCTCATCATGTTCTCGGCTAACTATTTTCGGCTGACCTTGCGCATAATTTTCAGCATCCGCAATGAATTCATCAACCGTAAATTGTTTTTTCTTTTTCGGGCCATCTTTTGATTTTTTTAAATCACGTAAACTCATGAGAATTTTCCGGTTTCATCGCCAATAGCTCTTCTGCTATTGCGATCATTTCTACCGCCGCTTTGCTATCAGGTTCAATTTCCAGCACTGATGAGCCGAGCTCTTCACTGTCGTCATAAACATTTCGGTTAAAAGTTACAGCATTCAAAACATTTATACCGAATGAACTACACACTTCTTTTGCTTCTAAAATTCGTCCGGCTTGATTGGGTAAAGAAGGACACTGTGTAATAACAAATGACGCTAACATTTTAGGGTTAACCATTTTACAGGTACTCAGCATGTCTTCCATATGCGGTACTGTTTTTAAGTCGCGACGCTTGGGTCTTAAAGGAATAACAACATGGTCCGCAACCGACATCGCTGCTCGTAATGCTAAATTATCTTGGCCACCACAATCGACAACAACATAGTCGTAGTGTTGATTAAGGCTCAATAAATCATTACGTATTTTACCGTACAACTGGATACAGTTGATTGCGGGGAGAGATGGGTCGGCATTTCTTGCTTGTATCCAATCTGAAGTCGTTCGCTGGGGATCACAATCAACCATTAATACAATCGCTTTTTTCTCGCGGGCAAAGTACACAGCTAAATTCTGTGCTAAGCAGCTTTTACCGCTACCACCTTTTTCCCCACCTACTAAAATCATCATTTGGCTATTCCTTTTTTACCACTTAAAATACAACAACCTTTTCAGTATAGTTCAATAATCAAGGGGCAGTTTAAGCCAGTTCAATCAGTTGTATTGCCACTTCAAACCAGCCATTATCTTGTTGAATACATCGTATGACTTTACCGAACAATTTTTGGCTATTTGGATTCGCTGCTTTAAATATTATCGTCACTTCGGTATTGGCTACGATGACGCAATCACAATCTACTTTTAAGCCACCACGAGAAAAATCTAAACACGCTATTTTTTTACGTCGTTCATTACCTTTATCATCGACCCAGACAAGATCGATTAATTCTTTTTCCATGTCTAAACGGAAAGATTTTCGGCGTTCGTTTTCTTCGCTATCTATTATTTTGTCAATATCACTCATAGAGACTCCTTATTGATATGCTTATTTTTATGCCACTTACTGTTCATTAATTCGACCATGCTCAGCATACGAATAACAATAGCAACCCGCAACTATTATATGATCGAGTACCTTTACATCAATTAAGCCAAGCGCCTGCTCCAAGCGAATGGTAATTTGGTTATCAGCAATACTAGGCTCTGCAATGCCAGAAGGATGGTTATGCGCGAGGATAACGGCACCAGCTTGATGTTTGATTGCCATTTCAACCACAATGCGCGGATAGACTGCGGCAGCATTGATGGTGCCATGAAATAGTCGTTCAAACTTGATCACTTGATGCTGAGTATTTAAGAACAATACCGCAAATACTTCTCTGGTTTCATGGCGTAGTTCTGCTTTCAAAAAATTTTGCGTACTGAGTGATGAAGTTAACGCCTGTCCGGTTTGCATCTGTTCCGCTAAATAACGTTTAGACATTTCTAAGCATGCCTGCAACTGAGCATATTTTGCAGCACCTAAACCATGATGCTGACAAAATCCAGCCAAGTCAGCTTGGTATATTTTCGAAATACTGCCAAAGTTTTTTAATAAATTTCTTGCTAGATCAACAACGTGGCAACCTTTAACGCCAGTACGTAAGAATATTGCCAATAATTCTGCATCACTTAAACTTTTTGCTCCATGTTGTAATAACTTCTCGCGAGGTTTCTCATCAGCTGGCCAGTCTTTTAACATAAGTGCATCCTTGCAAAGTGATTTTAAAAAAAGTGCGAATAATGCTATCTTATCGCCCATTGTCGTTATTAAGATTAGCAGTTTATGCAGATTCTTCAGGATAAAAAAATCCTACTGGGTATCAGTGGTGGTATCGCAGCTTATAAAACTCCAGAGTTAGTCCGTCGTTTAAAAGATCAAGGGGCTGATGTTCGTGTCGTCATGACAGAAGGCGCTAAAGCCTTTATTACGCCATTAACCTTACAGGCGGTTTCTGCTAATGCCGTATCTGATAGTTTATTAGATACGCAAGCGGAATTAGCCATGGGGCATATTGAGCTCGCGAAGTGGGCCGATTTTATTTTAATTGCGCCGGCAACAGCCGATCTTATCGCTAAAATTGCTGCAGGTATGGCAAATGACTTATTAACCACACTTTGCTTAGCGACAGCAGCACCTGTTGCAGTTGCTCCTGCGATGAACCAACAGATGTGGCATAACCATGCAACGCAAAAAAACATTAGTACGCTAGCGTCATGGGGCTACAAGATATTTGGTCCAGGTGCTGGTGAACAGGCTTGTGGTGATATTGGCTTAGGACGTATGCTAGAAGTGTCTGAGCTAGTCGCATTAGTGAGTCAACAAATAATAAAGATTAAAGACAATAACGCTAATATGTCTGAAGATAAGCCTTTATCTGGCCAAAAATGGTTAATTACCGCTGGGCCAACACGTGAAGCCATCGATCCCGTGCGTTATATTTCTAATCACAGCTCAGGAAAAATGGGCTTTGCTATTGCTAGTGCTGCCCAACGCCTCGGTGCAGAAGTTACCATAATTTCAGGTCCTGTTAATTTAACCACGCCACAAGATTGCAATAAAGTTGCCGTTACCAGTGCGGTAGAAATGCATGAGCAAGCGCTAGCCTTAGCTGTAGAAGCCAACGTTTTTGTTGCTTGTGCCGCTGTAGCTGATTATCGTATTGATAATATTGCCAATGAGAAAATTAAAAAGTCGCACGATACAATGCAACTTAATCTCATCAAAAATCCGGATATTGTTGCTGATGTTGCCGCACTCAATAATAAACCTTTCACGGTCGGTTTTGCCGCTGAAACACAAGATGTTGAGCATTATGCTCGTGATAAATTAGCGCGTAAGAATCTCGATATGATTGCCGCAAATAATGTTGCCGTTCAAGGTCAAGGTTTCAATAGTGATAACAATGCCTTAACGATATTTACTGCTGATGATGAGAAGATTTTACCTTTGATGAGTAAGAACGAACTGGCCGAACAGCTAGTGCAATATATTCAGCAGACACGGCAAAAATCATTAAAATATTAAGCGAACAACTAAAAAGCTGACTTCATTGTTTAACATCAGCTAAATAACGCTATACAATCACGCTAATAATTCAGTATTCATCCGCTCAGATTGATACTGAAAATATAACAATAATAGAGAATCAGTTTTATGTCGGCGACTCAAAAACCTAATCGTAAACAGCAAATTTTAGAATGCCTCGCTCATATGTTACAAACCAGTGCAGGCCAGCGGATAACAACAGCTAAGCTTGCCGCTGAAGTTGGTGTTTCTGAAGCCGCACTCTATCGCCACTTTCCATCGAAAGCGCGAATGTTTGAAGGCTTAATAGAGTTTATTGAAGAATCAATTTTCTCTCGCGTTAATTTGATATTAACCGATCACAAAGAAGCCCTTATTCGCTGTCATCATATTTTGCATGTTTTATTAATATTTGCCGAACGTAATCCGGGCATGTGCAGAATTCTTGCTGGTGATGCATTAATGGGCGAAAACGAGCGCTTACGTGCTCGCGTTAATCAATTTTTTGAAAAGCTAGAATCACAATTTAAGCAAGTTTTACGTGAGCGAAAGCTACGCGAAGGCAAAGGATTTACGGTTTCAGAATTGGCTTTAGCAAATATGCTAATGGCCTATGCTGAAGGTAAAATTAATCAATATGTTCGTTCTGATTTTACCAAGAAACCTAGCACCGATTTTAATGAACAATGGCAATTTTTAATGGCGGATAAATAGGCTTTATCGACGAGAAATATCGTTACGATAACAAGTAAACCCCATTGATAGATAAGAATTTAAGGAATTTCAGTGAGCACGTTAACACAACTACAACCGAATAAATTATGGCAAATTTTTGATAAAATTTGTAGCATTCCGCACCCCTCAAAGCACGAACAAAAAATATCACTTTGGATACAGTCTTGGGCAACAGAATTAGGACTGAGTGTTAAAGAAGACGCTGTTGGTAACTTAATTATTAAGAAATCTGCCACTGCCGGTATGGAAAATAAAAAAGGTGTTATTTTACAAGCTCATATGGATATGGTGCCGCAAAAAAATGCTGAAACTCTCCATGACTTTCTCACCGATCCAATTAAACCATACATTATTACGGAAGCTGATGGTGATTGGGTAACAGCTGAAGGTACAACATTGGGTGCCGATAATGGCATTGGCTTATCATCAGCATTAGCCGTATTGGCAAGTGATGATATTGTTCATGGACCACTAGAAGTATTAGTAACCATTGACGAAGAGGCCGGCATGACTGGTGCTTTTGGTCTTGAGGCCGGCTGGTTAGATGGTGACTTACTGATAAATACCGACTCTGAGCAAGAAGGTGAAGTGTATATGGGCTGTGCCGGCGGTATTGATGGTGAAGCAACATTTATGCTTACTAACGAAGATGCGCCAGCAAATGTAGAATCTTTTAACCTGTCAATTTCTGGTCTTAAAGGCGGTCATTCGGGTGTTGATATCCATACCGGTCGTGCCAACGCCAATAAGTTATTGGTGCGTTTTTTACTTGATGCAAGCAACAAATTAGACTTACGTTTAACAGAGTTAAATGGCGGTAGTTTACGTAATGCAATTCCTCGCGAAGCCGATGCAAGTTTTGTTATAAGTAGCGAAAACGTTGCGCCACTTAAAACCATGTTAGCTGAATACCTAGCAACTGTTCGTCAATCATTATCGGTCATTGAAACTGATGTTGAAATGTTGCTAATTTCACCAGAAACATTTGATGAATGCTGGACTCAAACAACTCAAAATACTATTTTACGTGCGCTTAATGCGTGCCCTAATGGCGTATTACGTATGAGTGATGATATTGAAGGTATTGTTGAAACTTCATTAAACTTAGGCGTTATGCGTAGCAAAGGTAATAAGTTTGTTGCAATGACATTGATTCGCAGCTTACATGATGATGGACGATTAGATGCGCAAACTATGGTGCAATCAGTATTTGAATTAGCAGGTGCGAGTATCAAATATTCTGGTGCTTATCCTGGTTGGAAACCTGATACGAGTTCAGCTTTAATGCAGACTGTACGTGATACTTACCAAGGTCTATTTGATAAAGTGCCTGAAATTATGGTGATTCACGCAGGTCTTGAGTGTGGTTTGTTCAAAACAGCTTATCCTCATTGGGATATGGTGTCATTTGGACCAACCATCAAGTTTCCACATTCCCCTGATGAAAAGGTGCAAATTGCGACTGTTGAGCAATACTGGCAGTTATTAATTGCCGTATTAGCCAATATTCCAGATCAAGCGTAATTGATATTTTAGCGCGGTATTTCCCAATACTGCGCTATCGCTCATCTCGTATTTGTCTTTCAATAAACTATGCTTAAAAAACCAAATAGTACAATAAAATCAATATTAAGCTAAAGTTTAATAAAAGAAAATCTTAAACGACCTAAGCTAAACTTGGGATTCTTTAAAGGAAACAATGACATGATTCAGCCAGAAAAAATTATAATAGCTGACGATCACCCATTATTTAGACAAGCACTATTGGGCACATTAAAGTTAAAATTAACGCAAACACAATGGTTAGAAGCACAAACCATTGCTGAGTTAGAGCAACAACTTAGCGATAATACTGACTGCGACCTGCTATTACTTGATTTACATATTCCCGGTGCACATGGCTTCAACACACTGATTCATGTACGTAATCATTTTCCACAAATACCCGTTGTAGTGGTGTCTGCTCATGAAGATCATGAAACCATACATAAATCGATGGGCTACGGCGCGTCCGGCTTTATTCCAAAATCAACTCCGGTTGAAGATATTCATAATGCGATTCAACAAGTATTATTAGGTAATATTTGGACACCAGATGCCTATAGCCAATCAGCGCCAATGCAGGACAATAACAACATTGCAGAACGTGTTGCTAGCTTGACTCAACAGCAATATAGAATTTTAATGATGTTTGCTCAAGGCATGCTTAACAAGCAAATAGCTTATGATTTAAATGTTTCAGAGGCGACGATCAAAGCTCATGCTACAGCAATATTTCGCAAACTTGATGTCCGTAATCGCACACAAGCCGTTATCGCCATAGCTCAACTTGATATTAGTGATATTCAATTACAAGACAATTAGCCTGTAATCACCTTACTTAAACCAGTCAACTTGGGCTAAATAAAGTGATTTTTTTGGTTATTATTGTAAGTAATTGGCTTGAAGCTTCTTCGTTAACATTGCGCTCATCATAGCTCTAAGTGCTGCTGGCTTGACCAGTTTACGCATAAAGCCTATATCCGCAGCGAGAGTTTTCTCTTCTAAATCACTATCTGTAGTTGCAGTAATTAAAATCGCCGGCACGTAGTGGCGATTAAGTTCTCGTAGTTCGGCAATTAGGGCAATACCGTTAAAATCATTGTCGAGTTGATAATCGACTAATAATATTTCAATTTCATTTTTATGTTCCTCGTACAATGACAAGGCATGTTGATATGAATCCGCAGCCAATACATTACAACCCCATGCTGTTAATAGCTCAACCATGCCACGCAAAACGTCAGCATCATTATCGATACACATAACAGTAACATCACTCAACCCAATATTAACCGCAGGCTTTACAACGGCTATTTCTTTTTGCGCTTGAGCGCGTTCGACACCAACAGAAAATTTACACCCCATGCCCACTTGCGAGTTCAAGGCTAAAGAATGGTCCAACAGCTGTGCTAAGCTCTGGGTAATATTCAGCCCTAAGCCTAAACCACCAGCGGATGCACTCTGCTGATTATCCAATTGCGTAAATTGCTCAAAGACCATAATTTGCTTATCGGCAGGAATACCAGGCCCATTATCAATGACTTCAAGATTAACCTGTTCTCCTCTTACTCTTGCCCCTAATAAGACCTTACCAGGGCTAGCGTATCGAAATGCATTACCAATTAAATTTTGTAATATTCTTCGCAGCAAGCTTCTATCGGAGCGTAACCATAATGAACTACTGTGCACACGAAATTCAACATTAAGGTCCACGGCACTGGCCGAAAATTCTTTAGCAAGATCGTCAAATAACGATTTAACAGAAAAACAGCTGATATTCGTTTTTATATTGCCACTTTCAATACGAGACACTTCGGCTAAATCAGCAACGAGATCATTGGCCACTTTCAAAGAATGATCGATATTATCAACCTGTCGTTGTTGAGTTTCCGTTAAGTTTCCTTGACTCGCTAAAGCCGAAGTAAATAACCTTGCCGCTTCTAAAGGTTGCATCAAATCATGACTACAAGCTTTTAAATACAAACTTTTTTTAACATGAGCCTGTTCCGCTTTTTCACGCGCTAATGCTAGTGCTTCATTGGTTTGTGCTAATTTTTGTGTTCGTTCAAGTACTCTGGTTTCCAAATCAACATTAGCTTCAATCAAGCCCCTTTCAGCCTGACGATAAGCGGTAATATCAGAAAACAACATCACAAAGCCACCACCGGGTAGCGGATTACCCTCAATACGAATAACTCGACCATCACTATGCTCACGTTCAGAGCTGTGCGGACTGCCATTACGTAAATGTGCAAGACGTTTATCAACCTGCTGCTTAACTTTGCCAACACCGCATAAACCTCTAAGCACGTTATAACGAATCAAATCGCCCACTGGGCTGCCTTGATAAATTAACTCGCTTGGATAATCAAATAAATCAATATATTTCTGATTCCAGGCAACAAGATTAAGCTCACTATCAACGATAGAAATCCCCTCACTGGCATTTTCGATAGCACTTTGCAGCAAGTCTTGGCTATATTGTTGACGTTGACTCGATGCTTCTTCCACCAATACCGCTATTTCATCTAAGGCAATATCACGGCCTTCTAAAGCCGAAGATAACACCAAGCGCGCAGACGAGGCTCCCATAACGCTGGCTAAAGTATTTTCTGTTTGCTGTAATAATTTCTGGTTATAGGCGACATTACTCATTTGTGCTTTGACTGTTGTTCGCTGAAATTGAGCAAAGCTAAGACTCGCTTTTTCTTCACCAACAAAACGCGAAGCCAAAAGCTCAAGCTCTTGATAATTAATTTGTTTGTTACGCTGTAGCTGTAAAGCTTTTGGCGCTTGATACTCCATAAATAGCGAAGCTTGCATACGCTCTTGTACACTTTGACGACTGATATGAGAAAGCAACCACATGGCAATAATATTGGCCGACAACGAGAGTAAACTTGCCATTGAATTTGCTGGCAAGAATCCCCCTTCAAAAGGATTCGCATAAAGACCAAACTGGGGAATGAAATTAAGAAACAGCCAAGCACCAAAGCCGATCAAAATACCGCCATACACCGCAGTCAAAGAAGCACGACGCCAATAAAAAGCAGCAACTAGTGCTGGTGTTAATTGTGCAAAAGCACCAAAGGCAATTTCCCCCAAAGAACTCAACGTGTCTGGCGATGCCATTAAAAACACGCTATATCCCAATAAAATAACAAATAGTACTAACACTTTACGAATGGTTAATAGTCGTAAACGAAAATTGTCATAATCAGTATGGTGATGTTTATTAGTTCGATATAGCCAAGGAAAAACAATTTCATTGCTGAGCATTGTACTCAAAGCAATCGCAGAAATAATAACCATAGAGCTAGCCGCAGATATGGCGCCCAAAAAGGTTAGTAAGGTTAACCAAGGTTGTTGTTGATACCAAGGCAGGAATAATACATAAGCGTCAGACGGAACGTTATCCCCTAATAATAAATGCCCCGCTAAGCCTAATGGAACAGCAAAAATAGCAAATACTAATAAATAGAGCGGAAAAATTCGGCGGCTGAGCCAAGTATCTTTTTCATCTTTAAGTTCAACCACCATGACTTGAAATTGCCGAGGAAGAGATAAAAATGCTGCCATAGTGATAACTAGCATGGCAAACATCGACATAACATTAGGGAAATTAAGCTGTTGATCAAGCGATAAATTAGCTGATGAGCGACGCCAAATTTCCATTGGCGAATCAAATAGCACATAAGTCACAAAAATACCGACTGCTAGAAAAGCAAACAATTTAACTAAAGATTCAAAGGCAATCGCTAGCATTACACCAGGATGACGCTCAGTGACATCGATATTACGCACGCCAAAAATAATGGTAAACCCAGCTAAAACTAAACTGACAATTAAACCAAAATGCCAATTCGATAAACTTTGCTCTGCTTGTAGTTGTTGAAAGGTGTAAACAATGGCTTTTAGTTGTAAAGCGATATACGGCATAGTGCCAATTAGCGCCACAATGGTGACCAATATAGCGAGCTTATGCGACTTGCCAAATCGTGCTGCTAATAAATCAGCTATCGAGGTAAGATTTAACTTTAAACTGACTCGGATAATACGTTGAATAAAAGGCCAAGCGAATGTGAATAGTAGTATTGGCCCTATATATATTGGCAGATGAGAAATAAAGTTACTTGAGGCTTGCCCTGTAGTCCCTAAGAAGCTCCAAGACGTACAATAAACACCTAACGTTAACGCGTAGATCACCGCTTGGCTCTTTCGCACTAATTTATGACGGTATTTATCACCCACATAAGCAATGATAAACAGCAAACCTATATACGCAAAACTTAAGCCCGCTAATTGCCAATTTGGAAACATAATATTTCTCTATTTTTTCTTATTAATGGTGAAGTTCACACGACGATAGTAAACGAATAGCAAGAATGAAAATGTCCAACTTAGCCTTTTAGTTTTAACCTGTTCTCTCGATATTAGAGCTGCTTTGTCTGCTCAGTTCAGGCGTAAACTTCTACTTATTCAATATTTTAGTTTCTGACCACAAGCGACGATAATGCCTTAAGACAAAAGCCATCCAATTCATATTAAATCGTAAACGGAAACAATTCATTGCTTTCCGTTTACGGTAATATAACTAACACTGCCGTACTTTCTACATCAATAATTTAGCTTTTATCGCCTTTAAATTGCACAATTAGATTATCCAAACTTTCAGCTAATTGGTTAAGATCTTCAGCATTATCAACTATTTCCTGTACGTTATTCATATTCACTTTAGCAACATGGGTAATGTTTGTCATATTGCTATTAATATCATTAATGGTAAACGCTTGTTCTTCCGTCGCTGCGGCAACTAAATGATTTGAATCTAAAATTTGATTGGTGAGTTCAATGCTAACTTTTAACGTTTCTTCAGCTCGAGCAATTGACTGTGTGGTACTCGTCGATTGCGCGATAATTTGCGTTATCTCTTTTGATGCAATCGCTGATGTTTCTTTTAATACTTTCATGATTGATTGAATTTCTGCCGTTGACTCAACCGTTTTACTTGCTAGTGTTCTTACTTCATCAGCCACCACAGAGAAGCCACGTCCATGTTCACCAGCGCGAGCAGCTTCAATAGCTGCATTTAATGCGAGTAAGTTAGTTTGGTCTGAAATAGTTTGAATGACACCTAATGCGCCCGCGATTGTTTCACTATTTGTAGCAAGTGTATTAATAACATCAGAGACATCATTTATTTTACCACCTAACTCCTCAACTTCTAATTTTGCGGTATGTATAACTTGGCTTATCGAATCACTATTATCTTTAATGTTACTCGCGATATCGGATGCTTTAATTGCATTTTGCGCCACATCTGAAACAGTTTCGCTAATTTGGCTTAATGCATTTGAAATATGATGAGAGTTTTCGTCGTTGCTGACTGAACTTGCGATGGTTTCACTGGCTTTACATTGCAATGCTTCTGCGGTTTCTCTTAACGTTAAAGTTGAGTGTGATACCTGCAAAAAGACATTTTCAAGCTTAGCAATAAATTGATTATAGCCATGGGCAACATTAACTAATTCCTGTTGACCACTTTCCGGAATACGGTATGAGATATCAGCTTTGCCTTGGCCGAGTTTAAGAAATAACTCCGCTAATAAATTAATAGGACGAGTGATAGACTTTGCAATTAATAGCGCAACAAAAATAGCAATAGTGGTGACGATTAATGACCAAGTGATCATCTGAGTGTTGGTATCATTAAGTGATGCGAATACTTCAGCTTTGGGCACTTGAACAATAACATACCATTTGGCGCTTGGTATAAAACTGGCGGCAACAAACATATCTTCATTGTTTTCTTGTACTTCATCAAGACTAAATACCGATTTATTTAATACATTATCAGTAATATTATCGGAGTAAATATTATCTATTGACTGTCCAACCAGCGACTTATCTTTATGAAGCTGAATAATACCTTTATCGTCAACTAAATAAACAAAGCCTGTTTTTTCGAGAGTAAAACTACTTAAGAGATTAACAATATCTTCAAAAGATTTTGCAGTGCCTGCTAAACCATTGCCGTTTACTTCTTGATAATTTACAAATAAATCTATTTTATCTGTATTAGGGTATGCATAAATACTGACAGAGCTGTCTTGGTTACTGTCACGGTAAGCATAAAACCATCCGTCAACACTATCGTTTTGTAATTGACGAAGGTAACCCTCTTGATTCCAATAATGACCTGATTCGCGATCTGCGTAAGATACCTTACTTAAATTATGATCATTCGCAATAACGGTTAATTTCTTTATTAAATGTTGCTCTCCAGCTTTAGATCGCCCTTGAGAAAACCAATCATGTACAAATGGATCGGTTGCAATTTGCTCGGCAATAACACGCATCACGGAAATTTCTTTATCAATTTCACCGTTAATTTGTTTAATCGTGTTGGGGAGTTCTTGATTGAGCATTCTATCTTCAATAATGCTACGAGCACTCCATTGACTTAACGCGCCGACTAAACTGGCCGTTAATAATACAAAGAGAATAAGTGCGAGTGTTACTTTTTGCTTAATAGAAATGTTTGTCATTGATGTCAGTCACGTTAAAACGTTTGATATTTGTCATTCTAGATAAAATGTTAAGTGATAGGAAGAGAATGTATATGACATTGCAACATTTTAAGTTACACCACCTAACTTTATTCCATTTAATACTGCTACTTAGCTAAAATAAGAGCATGAAAATATGGTCTGGCGCATTGATAAAAAACGCCTCAGCGTCTTTTATCAAATATTAAATCATACAGAAATAGCTAAACCTACACTGAGATTATTTCATTGTTTCACTGTAAAACTCAGCAATATATTGACCGCCTTTGATGTTAGCGATAATACGTAATTTTTGCTTATCTCCTTCACGATTAATGTTATTACGTAAAGGTGTTGAACTCTGCCAATAATAAGGACTATCACTCATACCTAAAGGGTAAGCGCTAGCTTGGTTATTCTTATCGACTAAAAAAAATGTTGCACTATCAAGCGGAAAAGTAGAATTTAATGTTGTTGTACCCGCTTTATCATAAATATTAACTTCAAATTTCCCTGATTTCAAAATACATTTTTCATTGATCACATCACAATGGCCAAAAGGCACCATATTAAACACTCTTGATTTATCTGCTTTGTTTTCGAGATAAAAATCTGACGCTATGTAGCCACCCAAAATAAGAAACGGTGCCACCATTAAAGCTACTTTCGTATGACGGTTCATGATCATCCTCTTTTTCTTTAGTATTCAAATTTAAAATTCATGCTATAGCGCTGCATCTTGCAACGGTTGTTACTACAAAGTCTATTGGTTTTTACAAGCCTTCTTTATCAATAAAAATTAAAGGCTCCACAAGTGGAGCCTTTATACCTGCGGTATCAAATACCGTTATAACATACTAATGATCATGTGCTGCCGATACACCACCATGCGGTGTACGGAAGTTTTCAACTAACTGTTGGATATGAGCAGGAGCTGGACCAGTAAATCTTAATACCGTAAATGCTACGGCAAAGTTAACTACTGCGCCGACAGAGCCAAAGGCATTTGGTGAGATACCAAAGAACCAGTTAGGACCCATATCACCTAAGAATGACGTACCAGGAATGAACATAATACCTTTGTGTTGGAACACATAAAGCATAGTAACACCGATACCTGAACACATACCCCATACTGCTGCGGTACCACTCATTTTCTTAGCGAATATACCCATCATTAATGCAGGGAATATTGACGATGCAGCTAAACCAAAGGCTAGTGCAACCGTTCCTGCGGCAAAACCAGGCGGATTTAAACCAAGCCAACCTGCCACTAGCACCGATATTGTCATGACAATACGACCCGCTAGTAACTCGTTTTTCTCAGTCAAATCTGGGGTCAATATCCCTTTCATTAAATCATGAGAAATAGAGGATGAAATCGCTAATAACAAACCCGCTGCAGTAGACAACGCGGCAGCTAAACCACCCGCTGCTACTAGGGCAATAACCCAGTTTGGTAGATTTGCAATTGCAGGGTTAGCTAATACCATAATATCACGGTCAACTTTCACCATTTCATTGGTTGTTTTATCCGCATTGTATTGTATTTTGCCATCGCCGTTTTTATCTTCAAATTGTAATAAACCCGTTTGTTCCCAATCTTTAAACCATTGAGGACGCTCAGCATAATCCATATTTTGACCTGCTACAGGTTCAATAGTATTCATTAAGTTTAAACGAGCCATTGCGCCAACTGCTGGAGCAACTGTGTACAATAATGCGATAAATACTAACGCATAACCTGCTGATTGACGTGCTGCTTTTACTGAAGGAACCGTGAAGAAACGCATAATAACGTGAGGTAAACCCGCTGTACCAATCATTAGTGACAAGGTATAAGCGAACATATTAACTGTGCCGCCCATATTATCAGTGGTGTACTCTTTAAAACCAAGATCGGTTACTACCATGTCTAACTTATCGAGTAAGTAAACACCGCTGCCATCTGCTAAAGTAGAACCTAAACCTAATTGTGGAATTGGGTTACCCGTTAATTGTAACGAGATAAATACCGCAGGAATAGTGTAAGCAAAAATTAGGACACAATACTGGGCGATTTGCGTGTAAGTAATACCTTTCATGCCACCAAGTACAGCATAAACCCAAACAACGAACATACCGATATAAAGGCCTAAATCGTAATCAACTTCTAGGAAGCGAGAGAAAGCGACACCCACACCTTTCATTTGACCGATGATATACGTTAATGAAGCCATAATTAGACAAACAACGGCAACAACACGTGCAGTTTTTGAATAGTAACGGTCAAAAATAAATTCAGGTACCGTGAACTTACCGTGCTTACGCATGTAAGGTGCTAACAGCATGGCTAATAATACATAACCACCGGTCCAACCCATTAGGAATACAGAGCCCCCGTAACCTAAAAATGAGATCATTCCAGCCATAGAAATAAATGACGCTGCACTCATCCAATCCGCACCAATCGCCATACCATTTTGCATTGGCGTAACACCACCACCAGCAACATAGAATTCACTAGTTGAGCCCGCACGAGCCCACCAAGCAATACCAAAATAAACGGCGAAAGAACCGAATACAGCAATGTATGTATAGAGTTTTAACTCATCCATTATGATTCCTCCACATTATATTTTTTATCAAGATCATTCATTTTTTTGGTATACCAAAAAACTAAACCGACAAAGGTGTAAATTGAACCTTGTTGTGCAAACCAGAAACCTAGCTTGTAACCACCCAGACGTATTTCATTTAATGGCTCGACCAGAAGCAAACCAAAACCAAATGAAACCACGAACCAAATAGCAAGACTTATAAATATTAGGCGCAGATTCTCTGACCAATATGTTGCATTACCTTCCATCATTCTCTCCTAGCAATTATTCCTATTAAAACTATTTAGCTTAATAGGCACAGCGTTTTATGATTTTTATACGCTTTCACTTGTTGTTTTAAGAGAGGTTGACTATTAATTCCGCCAGCTGGTAATAATAAGCTTAGAAAAACGAATACTTAACCTACTCTAGGCTACACACTAGCAATCTTTTTTCAGCGCTCATATTAAACTTTAGTCTAGAACCGGAGTGAAACAGTTGACTTAAGTGTCGCAATTCCCCTAAATACAAGTAAGTATAATTACTTGAGATATTGTCATGGACTCAGCATTAACCGAAATCAGCGAATTTATTCAAGCGATTCCCCCAATGGATTTATTGCCGAGCAGTATCATTGATCAAGTCGTTAAAGAGATCAGTATTTGTTATGTGCGTCGAGGTCAACAGCTGCCTCCCAAAGGCGTTACAGAAGAAAACCTCTACATATTACGCAAAGGTGCTTTAAGCTATTTCGGTGAAAATGAAGTGCTACTAGGTAAGTATGGTGAAGGAGATATTTGTACTGCTTTTTGCCAAAGTAATAATGACAATATCGGTGAAAATGAAAAAATCACGACGGATGAAGATACCTTGCTATACAGTATTAGCTGTCACAGTTTCCACCAGTTAGTTAGCGAATATCCCGATGTTATGGCATTTTTTCAGCAAACGTCTGAACAACGTTTAAATAAAAAAATGCTGCAAGTGAATGAAGATGCGATTTTAAACTCTTCATTACTCAATAGCTCAATTATAAATTTTTATCATAGCCCTGCAGTGACAATTAGTCCTGATATTAGTATTCAACAAGCCGCCATTTTGATGACCGAACAAAATTTTTCTTGCTTAGTTATTGTCAAAGATAATCAGCTATTAGGCATAGTAACCGACAAAGACATTCGCCGCCGTTGTGTGGCACAAGGCTTAGCCATAGATCAGCCTGTTAGTGTCATCATGACGGATAACATGGTAACGATCGACATTAAAAATACCGCTTATGACGCTTTAATGATGATGACACAAAAGCATATTCATCACTTACCTGTGACCTCAAATAATAAACTTAAAGGCATGGTAACTGTCACTGATTTAATGAATAACGAAGGACAAAATGCAGTTAACATTACCAGTGTTGTACATAAAGCAAAGTCTGTCAGCGAATTAACTGAAATAAGCGCCATGATCCCAAAACTGCAAATACGGATGGCAAAATTAGGTACTACGGCTGACCATGTAGGCAAAAGCATCAGCGCTATCACCATGGCCTTTACCATTCGATTAATTGAGATGGCGGAAAAATTATTAGGTCCACCACCAGTACCTTATGCATGGCTAGCCGCTGGCTCACAGGCCAGACAAGAACAATTTGCCCACTCGGATCAAGACAATGCCCTAATCATTTCAAACGATATGCAACCACAGCATAGTTACTGGTTTAAAGATCTCGCGACCTTTGTTTCAGATGGTTTAGCGGCTTGTGGTTTTATTTACTGCCCTGGTGATGTCATGGCAACGAATCCAAAGTGGTGTCAAACACAGGCGAAATGGTCACAATATTTTGCACAATGGATTAATAAGCCCGAGCCTAAAGCATTAATGCATTGCAGTATTTTCTTCGACTTAACCACCGTTTACGGTGACAGCCTTTTACTCGAAGAAGTACGAATGGAAATGTTAAAGACCACACAACGTAGCACGCTATTCATTGCTCATTTATCACGTAACGCTTTAAATTTAAGACCGCCTCTAGGTTTTTTCCGTGATTTTGTTTTGATACAAGATGGCGAAAATAAAGCGACACTAGATTTAAAGCACAATGGTATTGCGCCCATAGTCGATCTCGCCCGTATTTACGCATTATCCGAAGGTATTGCATCAGTAAACACCATTGAGCGTCTGCAACAAGCAGCCGGAACAGCTTCATTAACAAAAGCATCAGCCGCAAACCTGATCGATGCTTATGAGTTTTTAAGCATGTTACGTATGATGCACCAAGCTAATAAATTACAACAAGGACAACAGCCCAATAACTATCTATCTCCGAAAGAGATATCGAAACTTGAACGTGAACACTTAAAGGATGCCTTTAAAGTGATAAAAACCATGCAAGATCACCGTCAATCAACCTATTAATAGCCGTTTATTATGTTAAATCATCACCCATTAACTCGCTGGCTTTTAGGCTACGAAGCACAACGTAAGCGTATGCTTCAAAAGGCACCTGAAGGACCATTACGTGACTTTCTTAGTGTACCTTTTCCTGCACTTTATCTGCCATTTGATCAAATTCCTATTTTAGCCGTAGATTTTGAAACGACAGGCTTAGATGCCATACAAGATAAGTTACTCAGTGTTGGCTTTGTTGAATTAAGCCATAATCAAATTAGACTTGGCAGCAGTTATCATCAAATTATTCAAACGGTAGGTAGCTTAAAGGCAGATAATGTAACTATCCATCAAATTACCGATGATCAAAAAGACCAAGGTAAACCTTTAGCTGAGGTGGTTGAGCACCTACTTAAACAACTAGCTGGCAAAGTGATGTTAGTGCATTTTTCCCGGATCGAGCGACAGTTTTTGCGACAAGCCTGTCTAGAGCTCTATGGTATGGCACCGCCATTTCCAATTATAGATACCTTAGTCGTTGCGAAAAAAAGACTCGATAAAAGAGATGTAGCTTACGATCCATCAGAGTTAAGGCTTTCGGCGTTGCGGGCAAAATATGGCTTACCTGAACACTATGCTCACAATGCTTTAAATGATGCTATTGCAACAGCTGAATTACTTTTAGCGCAAGTAAATGATCGAAGAGAATGTATGTCTTTACAGCAATTAATATTATAACTACAACGTGACAGGAATCTTTAAAAAAAACGATAATAAACAATAGGTTGACTTTACACACTTAACCGACTAGATTAGTGCGACTTAAATTCTATTAGTAAATAATTAACGTCTTGGAGTCTTTATATGTTGGCTAGTTGTAAAAATATTATACTGACAACCATACTTTTACTGCTGACATCATGCTCCACACCCGAATATAAAGAAGCACTACGCGCGTATGAATTAGCGAAGTCGACACAAGATGTTCAAAAGCTAACCATAGCATTGAGCACTTTAGCGACTTTAGCTCCTGATGAATATCAAGCGGAATTTATCAAAGCAGAAAAGGCAACAACATTACTTGAGCAAGCAAAAGCCTACCAAAGTCAGCAAAATAATTACGCGGCCTATTTATCAAGTCATGCATCCTACAGAAGTATACCTAACGAAGCCGCTAAGCGCATACTCATCAGTTCTGGCGATAAATTATTTCCATTATTGAAAGCAAAAGCCAGTATAGAACATTCATTTCAAACTCGTCCAAAGCAACTAGCGCAGTTGTTTAAACAATATAGTAAGTTACCTGTAGGCGATTGGGATTTAATAAAAGTTAATGCCTCTGTCGCACAACTCAGTAAAGCTGTTATAGCGTTACAAAAAGCGCTTGATTTAATACCAATGGAAAGCAATATACCGGAAATTGCTTTATGGCAAAAGACTATAGAACATCAAATCACTATCGTTATCAAAGCGCGTGACTATTTCTCAAATCTAGCATTAAACCATAGTGCCAACAGCTTAAAAATATTAAACAATAATTTGAGTGCCGAGAGTAGTAAATTGTTATCTCTCTTGCGTTCAAATTTTGCTAAAGAATCGATGAAACCTTCTTTTATCAAAGCAAAAAATAAATATGTCACTTTCCAAAACTTAATAGAAAATCTATCTTTAGCTGCTAATTTAAGTACTAGAGATATTCACGTTGATTGGTATTCAGACTGGAAAAAAATTGAACTAGCAACACTCTCTCCCAAAGGTGATTTTGAAAACTATCCTTTAAAAAAAGAAGAGAGAAATAGACAACTTGATACTTATTTAGAACCCAATAAAATCGATATTCCGCGCTTAGATGCAGAATTTAGTCATAAAGAAGACTTTTATAAAAAATTCCCTGAAATCATCTCACTGACTGAGAAACTAAACATGGACAAGGCACTGTTAATCTAAAAAGCGGCTATGTTTCATCTTATTAGCATGCCAATATCACGTATTAGCGCACTAAATACTGACAAACAGCATCAGCTCAGCAGCATTATTTTGTCCAAACGTAGAAAATAATTTGGTCTCTGGCAAAAATATGAGATAATTGTGTTCGCAATCACACATTAATGGTCAATTATGAAACTTTTAGTTCGCAACCTTTCTCGTACGACAACCGAACAAGAAATCCGTATTTTATTTTCTGCTCATGGCACTGTCACCGAATGTAACTTAGTTTTAGACCAAGAAACTGCCAAATCAAAAGGTTTTGCTTTCGTTGTTATGCCAGATGAAAAAGCAGCAAAACTAGCTTTAGCTAATCTGCATGAAACTAAAGTTGCAAATAATAAGATTCGCGTAAAAATATCGCAATAATATTAACAAAGAAAACTACAAAAACATGATAAATTAAAGCCAGCATACCTATGGTAATGCTGGCTTTTTTATTGTGTGCACCTCTTATATAAAGTACACAGCGCTCCTGCTATTAAGTGCCTTTGATACCCTTTAGATAGCAGTTATATTGGCCAAAAATAGCTTATCTCGACACAGTAAATTAAGACCAATTTATCTATCACAAGATGGCCATTAAAATATTATTTACTTAAATGCTCAGCATGAAAGCGCAGATGCTCCTCAATAAATGAAGAAATAAAGTAATAACTATGGTCGTAACCTTCGTGAATATTCAACGCTAACGGATAGCCATTACTTTCTGCTGCAGCAACTAACGTTTCAGGTTTTAACTGTTCCGTTAAAAAATCATCCGCACCACCTTGATCAACTTTTGCAGGAATAAATTTCGTTGCTTTTCGCATCAATTCGCTCGCGTCATGACTATGCCAAGTCGCTTTGTCTTTACCTAAATAAGCAGTAAAAGCCTTTTTGCCCCAAGGTGCATTCATTGGATTACAAATAGGACTAAATGCTGACATTGAACGATAACGTTCAGGATTAAGCATCGCAATGGTTAATGCACCATGTCCGCCCATCGAATGTCCGCTAATTGCACGTTTATTTGATACCGGAAAGGTGGCTTCAATCAACTCTGGTAGCTCATTAACGACATAATCGTACATTTGATAATGACGATGCCAAGGCGCTTGAGTCGCGTTAACATAAAAACCTGCACCTTGGCCCAGATCATAACCATCATCGTTGGCAACATCTGTGCCGCGAGGGCTAGTATCGGGCGCTACAATAGCAATGCCTAATTCAGCTGCCATACGTTGTGCGGCCGCTTTTTGCATAAAATTTTCATCGCTGCACGTTAAACCAGAAAGCCAATAAAGTACCGGAACTTTCTGCCCGTTCGACGCTTGCGGCGGCAAATAAATAGCGAATCGCATGGCACAATTTAATGTTTTAGATTGGTGATTGTACTGTTTATGCCAACCACCAAAACTTTTGTTTACACTTACGTTTTCAATTAAATGCTTAATTGTCATAATAGAACCTTAACGCGCCACTTTTCATTTAAATTCAGCTTTTCACCTATACGGGTCTAAATTCAAGCGCTAAAAAGTGGTACAAAATACAGATTAAAATAGCGTCGATTTATTTAGCAAAATGAATAACAGAGCGAATACTTTCGCCTTTATGCATCAATTCAAAAGCGTCATTAATTTCTTCAAGCGCCATGGTATGAGTAATAAAATCACTGAGCTTGAATTCACCAGCTAAATAACGCTCGACGTAATCAGGTAATTCAGTACGGCCTTTAACACCACCGAATGCAGAGCCACGCCATACACGACCAGTCACTAATTGAAACGGTCTAGTTGATATTTCTTGTCCTGCTCCAGCAACACCGATAATCACCGATTCACCCCAACCTTTATGACAACACTCTAAAGCTGAGCGCATTAAATTTACGTTACCCACACATTCAAATGAGTAGTCAACGCCGCCATCGGTTAATTCAACGATGACATCTTGAATCGGTTTATCGTAGTCTTTTGGATTAATACAATCAGTCGCGCCTAATTTTCTGGCTAACTCAAACTTACTTTCATTGATATCAATAGCAATAATACGGCTGGCCTTTGCCATTGTTGCACCAATAACCGCTGACAAACCAATACCACCAAGACCAAAGATAGCGACAGTAGCACCCTCTTCAACTTTTGCGGTATTCATCACAGCGCCCATGCCCGTTGTAACTCCACAACCTAATAAACAGACTTCTTCTAATGGTGCTTCTTTATTTACTTTCGCTAAAGAAATTTCAGGTAATACCGTGTATTCAGAAAAAGTTGAACAGCCCATATAATGGAAGATTGGTTGACCGTCTTTATAAAAACGTGTCGTGCCATCTGGCATTAAACCTTTACCTTGAGTTTCACGAATTTTTTGGCACAAGTTAGTTTTACCGGATAGGCAAAATTTACATTCGCCACATTCTGGTGTGTACAATGGAATAACATGATCGCCCACTTGCACACTGGTAACACCTTCACCAACTTGTTCAACAATACCGCCACCTTCGTGCCCTAAAATTACAGGAAAGATACCTTCAGGGTCATCACCTGACAACGTAAATGCATCGGTGTGACATACGCCAGAGGCAATCACTTTAACCAGCACTTCACCTTTACGCGGTAACATAACATCAACTTCTTCGATGCTTAATGGTTGCTTAGGTCCCCAAGCAATAGCGGCTTTTGATTTAATAAATTTATCTGACATATTATTCTCACTTTAAATTATTCGATATTTTACTGATTCAACACTCAGACAAGCTGTTGATATTTACCTACAGTTTACGCCATTTATTAAATTATGATAATAGCGATAAAATACAATTCACTTTTACATATATGTAACAATGCGACGGTAACTTACCGTTAAACAGCCTCGCTTATGTTTATTTCTTATATAATGATAATATAAGGATTATTAAGCGGCTGTTACTAATAGGTAATAATTATGCAATGGGAAGGGATCAGCGAATTTGTTTATGTAGCTGAAAATGACAGTTTTACTGTAGCGGCAAAAAAAATGGCAATTTCTACTGCACAAGTCAGTCGTCAGGTAAGTGCTTTAGAAAAACGGCTCAATATCAAACTATTTTACCGTACCACCCGTAAAGTTTCTTTAACTGAAGAAGGCCGTGTTTTCTATCAACATTGCCGAAGTGTGCTTGATGGATTAGAAGCTGCCGAACGAGCAATTACTAACTTACAATCAAAACCGCAAGGTAAAATAAAACTCACCGCACCGGTCACTTATGGTGAGCAGCATATATTACCACTAGTGAATAACTTTATAGCTCGACATAGCGATGTTGAGGTTTCAGCTTATTTAAGCAATCGACAAATTGACCTAGTGGAAGATGGCTATGACTTAGCCATTCGCTTAGGGAAATTAAGTGACTCGTCAATGATGGCGAAAAAATTAGGTAAGCGAACAAACTATGTTTGTGCATCGCCAGGTTACCTAGACACACATGGCATACCGCATTCGATCTCTGAGCTCAATAAGCACAGCTGTTTACTAGGTACGCTTGATTATTGGAATTTTAGTGAGTTAAATAAAGAAAAAAGCATCCGTGTTGCTGGTCGCGTTCGCTATAACAGTGGCTACAGTTTGACTGATGCTGCCCTAAAAGGCTTAGGCATAGTTCAACTGCCTGACTACTATGTTGAGCAGTATCTACAAAGTGGTGAACTCGTGTCTTTATTAGATAATTATCGCGCACCTGACGAAGGCATATGGGCAGTTTATCCACACAACCGCCACCTATCACCTAAAATCAGGTTACTGGTAGATTACTTAGCAGAGCAGTTACTTTAGTCTGAGCGGTTTATGAGTGGCGCAGCTAAAACTTAAGCGCTTGTTGAACATTATCACTCTATTGGTACCATTATTTGGCATACATAAGGGTCAATAAATATGCTTATTTCTCATAGTAAATTTTGCTTATGTACCAAATTTTCTCGCCGGTAGGGGTTTTAACAACAACTTCGTCATCGACCTCTTTCTTTAAACAAGCACGTGCAATAGGAGAGTCAATTGAGGAGTAATCATTTCGGCCATAAATCTCTTCTGGCCCAACAATACGAAACTTGAGCATTTCACCTTCATCATTCTCTAAATCAACCCAAGCGCCAAAAAATACTTTTCCTTCTTGTTGCGCGCCATAATCAACAACTTTTAGCTCTTCAAGTATCTTTCGTAAATAACGAACACGTCGATCTATTTCTCGCAATCGCTTTTTATTGTACTGATAATCAGCATTCTCACTACGATCACCTAAACTTGCTGCCCACGAGACTTTACGCGTGGTTTCTGGGCGATCTTCTCGCCAAAGTTTATTGAGTTCTTGTTGTAGTAAAACATAGCCCGGTCGGGTAATTAATTTTGTTTTCATAATTAATATTGTAAGTTAGCTAACTGGAGATAAATAGGGGATTAATGTAACGAATGTTAAAAATAAATAACCTATTTATTAATGATATAGCGGAACACTTTACAAAGCTAGTCGGTATTAGCTAAGAATAATAAAGCGATTAACGTTTAGATAATAAACAAGTAATGATAAAAACACCACGCTAAAGTACACGGTGTTTTTATCTTGTTATTAGCCTAAGGAATTTACTTAGTAAACAGAGCTATGCTTGGTTTGGAATAATTTGAATTTCTACACGGCGATTTAGTGCACGGCCATTAGCATTCATGTTGTCTGCAACGGCACGTGACTCACCGTAACCGATAGTTTTTAAACGACTCGCGACAATATTCTGATTAGTTAAGTATTGCTTAACACTGCCCGCACGTTGCTCTGATAAATTCTGATTAAATTGCGCTGAGCCTTGACTGTCAGTATGCCCTTCAATACTTAGCAACGTTTTTTCGTATTTATTTAATACCCGAGCAATATCATCCAACGTGCCGTAAAAACCTGAGGTAATATACGCTTGGCCTGTAGCAAAAGTGATATTAGCGGGCATGATCAAACGTAAATTATCACCTTCACGAACTACCTCAATACCAGAGCCTGATAATTCATCACGGAATTCTTGTTCTTGTTTATCCATGTAATCACCAATCGCAGCACCGGCAATAGCACCAATAGCGGCCCCCCAAACTGCACGTTTGTTTTTATGGTTACTGGTCGACTTACCTAAAACAGCACCGGCAACAGCACCAATTGCAGCACCTTTGCCTTGATTAGTGCTTGCACAACCGGTAAATGCTAACGAGAGAACGACTAAACTGATAATGGCTTTTTTTGACTGCATATATATAACCTTAGAGAGAATATCTTTGTGTATATCATACCAAGAGAAACTGAATGATAGATGAACGAAATCGGAATTGTAAAGCGGTAGATAAAGAAACACCACGGCTAGCGTGGTGTTTATGACATAATTTACAGAAGAAGCCAACCTACACGGTTAGTTTCTAAAATAAAATAAGATTACTCAAAGACTGAATCAATGGCAATGACTTCAACATTTTTGCTTGGCAGTGTCAGTTTATAGCTTTCGATAATTTTATCGGTTGCCAATAATTCAGCAGGTTTCTCTGAGTTATATTTCAACGGTGACACTTGTTCTGACAACAAACGTTTTTTCATGTCTTCGCCATCGCCCGAGATAAATACATATTGAATATCATCAGTTTGTAAATTCTCTTTTATCACGCGATTAACATCTGCTAACGATAACTTGGCAAATTGTCCACGAACATATTGCACAAATTCATCAGTTTTATAAAACTCACTATCTAGCGCATAACCTAATTGCTGGTCTTGGCTTGCCACTAATTGTGGCGCATAGTTAGTTAAATAATTACGTGTTGCTTGGAAGTCTTTTTCGCTCATGCCATTAGCAATTAACTTGTCCAATTCGTATAACGCAGCACGTGTCGCAAAGTGAGCGTCGTTATTTGAACGTAATGGGCGCAACCATACTTGGAATATCTGGCTAGAACGACCTAAGTTAGCATCGGGCTTGGTTTGGAACATGCCACGAGGGAAGTATTCAATATAAGAATAATCACCGTAGTTCATGCCGCGTTCTTGACGAATTTGTTGATACAAGTAGCTGTTTGAGCTTCTGTGCTCGCCAAAGTACGAACGTACTAGCCATAATGCGGCCCAGTCTTCATCGCTGCGAATAGTATCGATAGGAAAACCAAATGACACGGCGGTTGATTCTGCGTTCTTTTCTACAATAGTGGCATGATGACCTTTTAACACTGGCGCTTTCGCAATAGATAAGCGTTTTTCATCACCCGCTGGTAACGCGGCTAAATCAGTCATTAATCGAGATTTTAAAGCGCTTGGCATGGCACCCGTAATACCCAAATGTAACTTAGCTTGTGTTAGTTGCGCAGCATAGAAAGCTTTAACATCAGCTAGAGTAATAGCATCTAGGTCAGATAAATCACCGCTGTTGAAGTTGCCGTAGGCATGATCTTGGTAAAGCTCGCTGTAAAGCACTTCTTTACCCAACTCTTCATCGTTAGAAGATTTTAGGCCTGACTTAATGCCGTCGATTAACTCTTTTTTCAGACGTTTAAAGTCATCTTCACGCCAGCCTGGATTAAGTAACTGATCGCTGATCAACTGATACCACTGTGTCGCGTTATCTTTATGCACACGACCAGTAAATGACATCATTTCTTTATCAAGTTGTGAAGAGAATCGACCGGCTAATGGATATAAGCCTTGCTGAATTTCTTTATAAGTACGCGTTGCTGAACCACCTTGGGTTAACATGCGCGCCATTAATGCTGCTACGCCTTTTTTCCCTGCTGGATCGGCTGCTGCACCGGTATAAAACAAAAAGTTCACGTCAATCAACGGTGAGTCATTGGTTTTATCTAGTACGGCAAACTTTGCTACCCGTGGCTGAGCTTTTTTCGTCTTGATTTGGGCAACAGCGGCGTTCAAATCAACTTCTTGCTCAAAGCCGGCAACTTTATCTAATGCTGATAACGTTACCGTTGTGCGGTTTTGGTCAATAAAATATTTATTAGCAATAACTTGAATGTCTTCAGCTGTAATATTGTCAAAACTGTTGTACAGGTAATTAATCGTTTCAGGGTCACGATCAAAATGCATGTAGCTGGCGAGTGTTGAAGCAATAGATTCTGACGAATCTAAACCATTGACAAAGCTATACTTTAGGTTAGATTTTAAGTTATCAAGCTTTTCAGCTGACACAAGCTCTGTACGTATTTGTGCGTAAGTACGATTAACGGCATCGCGCACGGTTGCTAAATCTTTCTCTTCGTTCACTTTAATAAAAACGTGACGTAAACCCGCATCTTTAGTCTCAGGATTGTAGTTAAACATTTGGCTTGCTAGCTGTTTGTCTACCACTAACTCTTGATACAGAGCAGAATTGTTTGAGAAATAGAGTTCAGAGATTAAATCTAAAGCCGCACGGTCTTTCTTTTTCGGCTGCCAATCTGCACCTTTGTACGATACTAATAACCAATGGCCCGGTAAGCCGTCAAATTTTTCATGGACGTATTTTGCTGCTTGTTGTGCTGGCTCTGGTGCAATTTCGTTAACAAAATCACCTTTTTCCCAGCTACCCCAATGCTTTTCTACCATCGCCATTGTAGCTTCTGGCTCAACATCACCGACAATCACTAAAGACACATATTCAGGCTTATAAAACTGTTTGAAAAACTTTTCACCGTACGCAATTTGCTCAGGCATAGCTTCTACATCTTCAAAAAAGCCCATAGTGGTGTGCTTGTAAGTATGCGTATCAAAAGCTTCTTTACGCACAGCAGCAAGTAGTTTTCTTACTGGGCTAGCGTTATTTTTTAAGTATTCGCCTTTTACCGTTAAGGCTTCAGTTTTAAATTGTGCGTCGGTATAGCTTAAGTTTTTAAAGTGATCAGCTTGAATTTCTAGCACTTTATCTAAGTTATCTTTAGAGAAATCTAAATGATAATTCGTGTAATCGTTTGTGGTGTAAGCACCGTTATCAACGCCGGCATTTTTAAATAAATCAGCATAAACGTCTTGCGGGAATTTTTCTGAGCCTTTAAACATCATATGTTCAAAGAAGTGTGCAAAGCCCGTGCGGCCAACTTCGTTTTCATCACGAGAGCCCACTGATACTGGAATTTGTACAGAAACTAAGTCAGGGTAATCAGTTTTTACAATCAGTACACGTAAGCCGTTTTCTAATTCTTTAAACACGTAGTTTTGGCTAAATACTTTATTGCTATTAGTGGCAACAGCAGCGCTTTGTGCGGTTGAATTTTCATTAGTTTGGGTGGCAACACAAGCCGAGAGAGTAAAGCTGGCAACGATGGCCGCTGCTAAATATTTAATTTTCATTGTCGATCCCTTTATTGGTATGCTGCTATCTTATGAAATTGGCAATAATTTTTCACTATTTTAACCATTAATTTACATATTGTTTTGTAACAGAATAGCTACAACAAACGTGTGAGCATCAGTAATTCGGCATAAACGATTACGCATTGGCAACTAAGGTAAGGTTTCGTATGAATAATAATTTTAAGGGCAAAACGGTCATCATTACTGGTGCATCGGCCGGTGTTGGTGCAGCAGTAGCCAGAACTTTCGCTCATTTAGGAGCAAATTTAGTGCTCGTTGCTCGAGGACAAAGTGCGTTAGATAAAATCACTGATGAACTGAAACCGATAACATCGGTCATCAATATTGCGATGGATATTAATGACCCTGTCGCCAATGAAACTCTACTCGAAAAAGCAGCACAACAGTTTGGCTCTGTTGATGTTTTAATCAATAATGCCGGTTTTCATCAACGCGGAGATGTAGAAAATAACCAAGCAAACGATTTAGCACAAATGGTCGATGTGAATTTACGTGCCCCGATTCAATTAGCTTGTTTAATGCTGCCATATTTACGTAAAGCAGGTGGTGGCGCGATAGTTAATGTTGGCTCATTGGCCGGCAGAACACCATTACAAGGTGCTGCAACTTATGCCGCAACAAAAGCGGGTTTGCGAGCATTTACTTATTCTTTAGCTGATGAACTCAGAGATAGTGGTATCTATATTGGTTTAGTCTCACCAGGACCTATTGATACTGGCTTTATCATGTCAGAAATTGATCAGGTGGAAGATATCGTTTTCTCACAACCAATGAGCAGTGCCCAACAAGTGGCTGACGCTATTGTCAGTATTGCACGCGGAGAAGAGACAGAAATATCATTACCTAGAGCAAGTGGCTGGTTAACGACAATATCTTATTTATTTCCGGCATTAAGAAGAGCATTACGACCAGCACTTTATAACAAAGGTCGTAAGGCAAAGCTGCAATATAAACGACGTAATAACGAATCGTAACAACAGGCGCTGATTCTAATTTAACGGGCTGGCTGAGCGTGGCATTAAAATCGGTAAAACAGAAAATAACATAGCTTCTTTATTTTCTGTTTTAACTTTTATAAGCGCACCGACAATATCTAGTCGCTTTGTTAGCAGTTACTTGCCCGTAACTAACCATTTACTACTAGCTTTTTATACGAGTTAGTACGGGCGTTTGGCAAACATCCAGCACCGGAGGTGGCTTTTTAAAGAAAAATGCATGTTCTCGTTTGATACGATCGGCTAATTTTATAGCAAACAATTTACTTTCAGTATTTTTTACTTCTAGCTGAATTTGCTCAGCAGCAGGCACATCAGCCATCATTTGCATCGATACTATTGGCGTATGTTCACTATTTTTCACTGCCGCTTCCCCTTCAATAGTGGCCGTGCGTGTGATTGCTTGTACATGGTTCATGCCATAAATAACCCGACCAAATATACTCATAATACGATCGAGATACCTTGGTGCTTGGCCGTTCGTGATATAAAAGTGACTAGACGCCGAATCAGCCTCATTACCACGCGCCATTGCAATAACGCCTGGGCAATGGGTTAACCATGCGCTTTTTTCACTGGCATTGTGAGCCAATGCAAAGCCATCTTTAAAACCTGTTTGCTCGGCAAATAAGTCATTATTTTGCACTAGCGTAAATGTCCAATCTTTATCTGTTGGCCATTCTCCTTCAAGTGCTAACAAAGGTACTGCACGATCAGCAGCACTACCATCTTCAGGCCCAGCTTGGGCGACAAAGCCATCGATAACACGGTAAAATTTATTACCATCATAATGCCCTGCTTTGGTTAAACGCATAAATTGTTCAACATGCTTGGGCGAAAATTGCGGCGCGAGCTCAATAACCACTTTGCCGTGCGGTAGGGTTAGCATTACCATATTATTTATATCAACCATTCGCCATTCGTCTTTGTTTTTAATAGCATTTTCAGCAGCAACCTGTGCCATTATTTTTTCTTGAACACTTTGCTCGGCGTTTACCGCGCAACTTAAGGATAAGCTCAAACTACAGAAAATTGATATTAAGCTTAAAAATAGCTTTCGATATTTCATAAAATCCCTTTATTAACTTTATAGTAAGTTATTTACTATTGTTTCTTCATCAGTAGAGCAGAACATAGGTTTTGGCGCTAGCTTTTCATTCATCTATTGTCGTTACCTGAGCGACTTAAGATCGACCATTCAATAATGAGTTATTGGCGTTAACACAAGCAATTGCTACCATAACGCCATTAACGACTAACTACCCTACGGAGTTTTTGTGAATAAAAGCTTTATCACTAATTTTTTAGCCTTAATCGCTATTGTTTTAGGCTATATTCTCGCGAATAATATTGTTTTCACCATAGGTTTATTTGCCCTTTCCGGCGCCATAACTAATTGGTTAGCCATACATATGCTATTTGAACGCGTGCCGTTTTTATACGGTTCAGGAGTTATCCCTGCTCGCTTCGAAGACTTTAAAATTGCCATTCGTGCCTTAATGATGGAGCAATTTTTCACTGAAGAAAATATCGATCGCTTTCTAGCGGGTAGTGATAACCCTGCCGCGGTTATCGACCTAGCTCCGGTCATCAATAAGGTAGACTTGTCGCCCGCTTTTGACAATTTAGTTAGCGTAGTTGAACAGTCATCTTTTGGTGGCATGCTAGCAATGGTTGGTGGCACAGCGGCATTACAGCCTATGCGTGAACCTTTTATTGAAAAAATGCGCGCCTCGGTTATTGAGATCAGCCAAAGTGAAGAGTTTAATGCCATTCTTCGAGCAGAGCTTGAACAACCTAGTATTATGGCTGGCATGCGCGACAAAGTTAGCAATATTATTGAAAAGCGCTTGAATGAATTAACACCGCAATTAGTCAAAGAAATCGTGCAAAAAATGATTCACGAACATTTAGGTTGGTTGGTGGTTTGGGGCGGCGTTTTTGGTGGCATTATTGGTTTTGTTGCGGCAATAACCACTCAGTCTTAAGTTTTAAAGTTCAACGCGCTCAAAGTGACTCTTTCAGCGCGTTATTATTTCAATGCTAATATCGCCAATAACAAAAACCTTTCAGATAAATAACCTTATATTGATTTTAGAGCGCACAACGCGCTAAAAATTAACGTTTATCAACAAGTATGCTACTACATTCTTTCCAGTTAAAAGCCTTCTCATCATCACGAAATACCTAAAAGGTGATGGTAAAGCTTTACCTTGAAAACCTTGCGCTGTAGGTGAAATTTTTCTTGGTGATTTATTTAACTTTTATGCTTTAATTTTCGCCTTATTGTCGTTATGCTAGCTCTTTAATAACAGGGACTATTCTAGCGACATCACACTGATGTTAAATCGCTAACTCCCTCTCTTCGTAAAAGGTAAACCCAAAAATGTTTGGTAGCTTAACGGCGTTGCCTGCCGATCCTATTTTAGGCTTGTTGGCTAAATATCGTGAAGATGTAAATCCTCATAAAATCGACTTAGGCGTTGGTGTATACAAAAATGAAGCAGGCCACACCGCTGTTTTAGATTGTGTAAAAGCCGCAGAAAAACATCGACTCGATACCGAAGATACCAAAGTTTACATTGGCCCAACCGGTTCACCGCTATTTAATGAAGAAATGAGTAAATTAGTTTTTGGTGCTCACAAAGTGTTGATTGAAAATCGAGCTCGTACCATTTCAACACCAGGTGGCACAGGGGCATTACGTGTCGCTGCTGAATTTATCAATTCATGCAAAGCTGGCACAACAATTTGGGTAAGTAACCCAACTTGGGCAAACCACACCGGTTTATTCCAAGCGGCCGGCTTAACGGTTAAAACCTACCCTTATTACGATTACGAGAACAAAACGCTTGATTTTGATGGCATGCTTGCGGCATTAAAAGAAGTAAAAGCTGACGATGCAGTATTACTTCATGCTTGTTGTCATAACCCAAGTGGTATGGATTTAAATAAAGAACAATGGCAACAAGTTGCAGAAGTAGCGAAAGACATTGGCTTTTTGCCACTCGTTGATATGGCTTACCAAGGTTTTGGTGAAGGCTTGGATGACGACGCTTACGGTTTACGTTTAATGGCTGATAGCGTTAAAGAAATGATCGTTTGTAGCTCTTGCTCGAAAAACTTTGGCTTATACCGTGAGCGTATTGGTGCTTGTACTATTATTGGTGAAAGCTCGCACAGTGTTGATGTCGCCAATTCAGTATTATTGACCGTGGTACGTTGCATCTATTCAATGCCGCCAGCCCATGGTGCTGCGATAGTTGAAACAATTTTGCATTCTGATGAATTACGCGCTCAATGGCACGGTGAATTGAAAGAAATGCGTGATCGTATTAATGGTAACCGTCAGCTACTTGTCGATAAACTTATCGAAAATGGCGTAACGCGTGATTTCAGCTTTATTCCACGTCAAAAAGGCATGTTCTCGTTCTTAGGCATAACTCCTGAACAAGTACAGCAGTTACAAGACGAATACAGCATTTATATGGTCGGTTCAAGCCGTATGAGTATTGCAGGCATTGCAAACCGTAACGTTGACTATTTAGCGCGTTCAATAGCAAAAGTACTATAAGTATAAGAATTACTAAAATTTACCTCCATGTGCAGCTTGGGGGTAAGTTTTAATTCCCCACCTCTACACCTATTCCACCTCATATACAGTTTCAGATCTAAGTAAGAATTTCAGTTCAACATAAGACAGTGGTTATTCACGGTATGTGTTCTAATCTTACTTTACTAGCCTACAGCCACAAACGAGCCTTATCCAGAATAGAATAAGACGAACATCTAAAAAAATCATGAGGAATATATTTAACTTTTAACGTTAATACTTTGAATTAAAATAAAAATAAATCTGCTTCATTAAGGTTCAAAAAAGTAGACGTTACTGATAAGTTTATATAATAGCGTTATGCATACCAAGGAAGTTCAATGCAATCGGCAGATAATCAAACTATAAAAATTATTTCTTCAATTATATTAATACAGGGCAGTATTTTACTCTATTGGGTGATTAACACGGATAATTTTCTCGGCACTATTGGTTTCCGAACATTATCAGATATAGGCATATTAGCATGGGGCATAGCGGTATTAGTTGTTGTCTCATACGTTTGGGGCGCGGCAAGTATTTCTAACGTACGCGACCATATGTTTACATTCAATAAACTAAAGTATCTGGCGCTAGTAGGGGCCTTAATTTCTGGTTTATTTGAAGAGATACTATTTAGAAAAATATTAATGGATTACCTGCAAGAAGAAGGTTTCAGTGACCTTATTCAGATCCTAGTTTCAGGTTTTGCCTTCGCTATTGCACATTTAGTCTGGGGCTATAAAGCAATGTCTGCAGCAATAAACGCTACTTTTTATACTTTTTTCTTAGGCTCCGGACTAGCATTCATCTATATTATGAGTGATAGGAATCTTGCGCTATGTATTATTGCGCACACCATAGTGACAGGATTAATTGAACCTGGACTCATAAAATCAGCGGTTTTAAATAAGCTCGATTATTTAAAAGAGCGCAGCTAATAAAGCAGCTTTAGCTCTAATTACCACTATTTCTTCGTAGGAGTATTTGTATGATAAAACCTAGTGCAATAGATCATATTGTATTACGCACAGAGCAATATCAACAGCTCATTACTTTCTACTGCGACGTTTTAGGTTGTATAGTTGAGCGTTCATTGCCAGATGATATCGGCTTAACTCAACTTAGAGCGGGCTCTTCGCTTATCGATATTGTGGATGTAAATTCACAGTTAGGTAAAGCAGGCGGCTCTGCGCCAAAATCAACCGGCAATAACATCGATCATTTCTGCCTGCGAATAGAAAAATTTAATGAAGAAGAACTAATACCTTACCTCAAAAATAAAGGCGTTAAGGTCGGTGGTTTTGAAGAGAGATATGGTGCGCAAGGCATGGGACGCTCACTCTATTTACAAGATATAGCAGGTAATAACGTTGAATTGCGTGCGGTTTTATAAAAAATAAAATGGACCGTATGCTTCATTAATCGATCAGAGCCGTAGTAACTTCTAACGCTTATTCAATAAATTTCGTTTAACAACTTCTAGTATCGTCAACAAACAGCGTATTTTCACCGACAAAATAATGGGAAAAATACCGATTTTTAGTTATAGTGCGCGCTATTAATACGACTATATTAATCGGCCATATTTATTAAGCTCTGTACGAGCATTAATCCGATTGATCATACTATTAGCTGTTATTGACCCAGCTACAAAGGATAAATTGTGACAACTAAAGGCAACCTTTTCATTCTTTCTGCTCCGAGTGGCGCAGGTAAGTCGAGTTTGATCTCTGCTTTACTCAAGCAAACATTATCAAGAACCATGCAAGTTTCTGTTTCACATACCACTCGTGCTCCGCGTCCCGGTGAAAATCATGGTCAGCACTATCACTTTGTTAGTAAAGAGCAGTTTGAAAAGTCGATCGAAGAAAAACACTTCTACGAATATGCTGAGGTTTTTGGTAATTATTACGGCACAAGCGAAATAGCTATAGATCAACAACTAGCTCAAGGTCACGATGTTTTTCTTGATATTGACTGGCAAGGTGCTCAACAAGTAAGAATTAAAAAACCAGAAGTTACGACAATATTCATTAGTCCGCCATCAAAACAAGAATTAGAAAATCGTTTACGTGGCAGAGGCCAAGACAGTGAAGAAGTCATTCAAAGTAGAATGGCGCAGGCGCAAGCCGAATGTTCGCACTATCAAGAATTTGATTACATTATAATTAACGACGATTTTGACCAAGCGTTGCTCGATCTGATCACTGTAGTTAACAATCAGCGATTAAAACGTAGTCAGCAAGTCGTTCAACATCAAGCCTTATTTGAAGAATTATTAGCGTAGATCACTTGCTTACTTACCTGTGGATCAAGTAAACTACGCCACTATTTTATAAATTTAATTGTTGGAGTGACCAAATGGCTCGCGTAACTGTTGAAGATGCCGTAGAAAAAGTCGGTAATCGTTTTGACTTGGTGTTAATTGCATCTCGTCGTGCTCGTCAAATTGCTACGGGCGG
>JBAROR010000004.1:0-103860 GCA_049642265.1 Cognaticolwellia sp.
TTATTTTTGTGTGACATCATATTAAGCTGTTTTTTTTGTTATCCGAGGATAACTATGTAAAATCAACGTTAATGTGAGTGTCCACACAAATTGCATGATAACTAATTGTTAAAGAAAGTTAGCTTCCTCGGAGGAGGTAAACTAACCGAAACAAAATCTCATTCGCTTTGCTTCGTTGCTGCAGGCCTTGCCTGAAGCGAGATGCGCATTCTACGCACCTGAGTTTTAATGTCAACGTTTTATTTCGTTTTTTTAAACTTTCTTTTCAGAAGATTCAAACTTAACTTTAAAACGTTAAGTTAATCAATTCAGCCTAAACTGAAAGAGATAACTCATTAAAACAACCTCTTCGACTTGTCCCGAAGAAGTGGAGCGCATTTTAGAGATTTCTCGCCCCACGTCAACACCTAATTGCATTTAATTGCGAATAAATGTTTGTTTGCTGATTATTCGTACTAACGGTGTTTTTATTGAGCTAAAGACGAGTGAGTTACAAACAGGCAATGAATAACAGTCAATTTGTTCGTGAATTATTCTTACGAATGTCTGCCTGCTATTTTACAAATAACCTTCCTTATACTATTCCTTATATAGTGTATGAATATATAAAAAGTACTTATATGTCAGTATTTACACAGCAAAGCAGATAGTTAACTATATATAAGGTTACTTGTCTGATTAAATTGAATAATATTTGCACTTATAGTTGCACATTGTTAAAAGGTGGGTAACATAGAATTGCAATTTAAGTTTTTTATAAAATAATAATTAGGTATCCATTATGAAGTCTCCTCAAGCATTAACGCTAATTGTTGCGTTAGTATTCTCTGTTGCTATATATTTTTTAGCTAACAGTCATGTATTCGAACTAACAAGCATAAGCGTTGCCGTTGTCGCTTTTGTTTGTGCATTTATCGCGCCTCTCGTTGGAAAGGCCGAAGCAAATGTAATTGAAGCAGATACAAGTATCTCAACACTTTATGTTGGCAACTTGCCATATAGAGCAAATGAAGCTGCCGTTAGAGAATTATTTTCAGAGTATGGTCAAGTTCAATCAGTCAGATTGATGAAAGATAAACATACAGGAAAAAGACGCGGTTTTGGTTTTGTAGAAATATCATCGGCAGATGCCGATAAAGCAGTTTCATCTTTAAATGATAGCGAGTTTCAGCAAAGAACTTTAAAAGTTCGTGAAGCAAAAGAACGTCCAGAACAGAGTGATGAATAAGGTATTTGCATAACTTACCTTACTAAAGCCCGCTTATTTAAGTGGGCTTTTTAAATTCTGCTTTATTAAAAACGTATAGCTAACTGTTACTTATCACAACATACGTACTCTTATCTAACTACTCACCTAGTCTATTTTACTAAATGCTATGCTTGAAAACAGAATTCTTCTAGAATACGGGCACTATTTAGTAGACAAAAACTTGGCAATCGCTAGAATCTCCGCCTCATAATTTGTTCGCGTATTCACTATCAACAAGGTACTTCAATGTTTAGCCACATTCATCCCGATAATTATCAACAACAGCTTGACGAAAAAGAGCAGAGTATTGCCGAAAATTTTGCTCAGTTTGAATTGCCAACATTTGAAATATTTACTTCACCGACATTAAACTATCGCCAACGTGCAGAGTTTAGAGTTTGGCATGAAGGTGATGACCTTTATTACATTATGTTTGATAGCAAAACAAAACAGAAATTCAGAGTCGATGACTTCCCTGTTGCTAGTGTGCTCATTAATCAATTCATGTCTGCGTTATTAGTCGATATCCGAGACAACGAGATATTACGCCAACGTTTATTCCAAGTTGACTTCCTTTCTACACTAAGTGGCGAAATGCTGGTGAGCATGCTTTATCATAAACAATTAGATGAAGAATGGATTGAACAAGCGCAACAATTGAAATCACGTTTGTCAGCCATAGCACCTGTCGACATTATAGGTCGCGCTAGAAAACAAAAAGTGATTTTAGATAAAGACTTTGTCATGGAGAAGTTGTCAGTCAACGAAAAGGAATTTCATTACCAGCAGGTTGAAAACAGCTTTACTCAACCTAATGCGAAGGTAAATGAGAAAATGTTACTTTGGGCTCAACAAGCTACAACGGGTACAGGTGGCGATTTAATTGAGCTTTATTGTGGTAATGGTAACTTTAGTATCGCATTAGCTGAAAACTTTGATCGTGTACTCGGCACTGAAATATCAAAAACGTCAGTTAAGTCTGCACAAATTAATATTTCAGCCAACAACCTGGATAATGTGGATATTGTGAGAATGGCGAGTGAAGACTTCAGCCAAGCCATGAATGGCGAAAGGGTGTTTCGTCGATTAGAAGGCTTTGACCTGACCAGCTATAATTATCAAACGGTGTTGGTTGATCCACCAAGAGCCGGTTTAGACCCGGATAGCGTCGAGCTAGTCAGCCGTTTTGAGCGTATCATTTACATTTCATGCAACCCTGAAACGCTACGTGATAACTTGGTTGAATTGGTGAAAACACACAAAATTGAACATTTCGCCCTTTTCGACCAGTTCCCATATACCCATCATATAGAAACTGGTGTTATTTTGTCTCGCCTTTAATTCTTTTACTGCGTAGTTCGCTACGATTCTCATTACGTACGCTAAACTCAAAAGCACCTCGAGCAATAAACCTAAGTTGTTTAATTGTTCGTTGTGCTAATTCAGCTAAATCATTCTTATCACAATCTAAAGCGTCAGATCCGGCACTAAAAACAATGGTAACAGCCGCATTAGCTTGTAAGTACGCCACTTCACCGTCTAACTTGTTTGCTTGTTGTAAATAATCGCATAGCTCTAAAGTAAAATAACGAATTTCTCGATTAACGGCGGCACGAAAAGCAGCAGATGTTCCTGAGCGCTCTCGCAATAACAAACGGAATATATTGCCGTTATTTTCAATAAACTCCATGAAGGTGCGAACCGAGATCTGAATAACGGACCCCCCCTTCTCTATACGTTGTCTTGCTTGACGCATTAGTTGGCGCAAAGTAAGGCCGGCTTCATCAACTAAAGTTAAGCCAAGTTCGTCCATATCAGAAAAATGCCGATAAAATGAAGTCGGCGCTAAACCTGCCTCTTTTGCAACTTCTCGTAAGCTTAGGCTAGAAAAACTTCGTTCACTGCTGAGTTGCCCTAAAGCTGCATCAATTAACTGTCGACGCGTCTTTTCTTTCTGTAGTGCTCGAATACCACTCATAGCCAATTTATCCAGTCATTATTTTTTACGCCAAAATCGACTTGATATGATACTGAAAATAGTCAATATTACTAGTAAATTGATTTCAATTACCTTTAGATTTTATCTTTGAATTTTTTGTGACAATCAATAAATAGGTATTGAACACTTGACTCAGCATCGTGTAAAGTTAAAATAGCGTACATGTGTACACCGAAATTTATTCGGTAGTTAACCCAGATGGAAGATTAATGAAGAAACCACCTATTATTTGGTTAAATGTTTTCGTATTTAGCATTACCTTTTTATTTGCTGCAATTGCAGTACCTTACCGTGCAATTACTCATGGCTTTGACGCCACTGAGATCACCGCTGCTATTATTTGTTTTATTTATTGTGGTATGTCAATTACTGCGGGTTATCACCGTTTGTGGTCTCATAAAACCTATCAAGCTCATTGGTCATTAAGACTCGTTTATGCTCTAGGTGGTGCTTTTGCTCTGCAAAATAGTGCATTACACTGGTCTTCAGATCACCGTATTCATCACAAACATGTCGATAAAAATCATATTGATCCATATTCTGCCAAAATGGGCTTTTGGCATTCGCATATCGGATGGATGATTAGAGATTTTCAACCAGAACGCTACAATGATTATAATAATGTTCGTGACTTACAAAAAGACGCTATTGTTGTCTGGCAACATAAACATTACTTATTATTAACGATATTGATGAACTTCGGAGTACCTATCCTATTTGGCTTGTGGCACGGTGATATGATCAATAGCTTATTATTACTCGGCTTCTTACGTTTAGTGTTAAGTCATCACACCACATTTTTCATTAATTCATTGGCTCACATCTGGGGTAAACAAACCTATACTGAAAAAAATACCGCACGTGACAATGGTTTTTTAGCATTTTTTACTTTTGGTGAGGGTTACCATAACTTCCACCATATATTCGAAAATGACTATCGTAATGGTATTCGTTGGTGGCAGTTTGATCCAACTAAATGGCTAATCAAAGGCTGTGAACATGTAAAGTTAACTTCAAAACTGCGTATCACACCTGAAGATAAAATAGAAAAAGCACGTTTATCAATGATCTTGTTACGTAGTCAGCAAAAAATAGCCGCTCACCCTGATGCTGAGCTTTTATTAGAAAGATTACAGCATGAATATGATGAACTTATTCATAAAATTAATGAATTTTATGCTGTTCGTAAAGCATTGATTGCGAGCAAACGTGACCAGTTAATCGCTGATGTTGAGAATTCAGAAATAATGACTCAATACCAAGAGATTAAACGTCGATTAGCCGAGCAACAACGTAGCTGGCAAAATATGGTAGAGAAACTAGCATAAAAACAGTTACCTTAGTTTTAATTCCTGCTAAAATTTTTATTATCGAAGCAGGAATTAAAGGGTTAACCGTTGAGTAAACAAGCAAAAGCCGAGACTAAGAAAGCAAAAAGTTCCACTAAAAGCTATGATTTCGACGCCATCATTATAGGCACAGGACCTGGTGGCGAAGGTGCTGCCATGAACTTAGCCAAACGTGATAAGCGTGTTGCCATTATTGAACGCTATCATAATGTTGGCGGCGGATGTACTCATTGGGGCACCATCCCATCAAAGGCATTACGTCAATCGGTTAGTCGACTCATTGAATACAACTCCAACCCACTGTTTAATGCTGGGCAAAATGCTAAGCAATTAACCTTTCAAGATATTTTAGGTCATGCTTCAGCGGTTATCCGCAAACAGGTCAATTTACGTAGCGGCTTCTACAATCGCAATCAAGTTGAGCATTTTTTTGGTGAGGCTTCATTTATTGATGCCAACACCATCCAAGTATTGCGTACAGATGGTTCAATCGACACCATTACAGCAAAACAGATTGTTATTGCTACCGGCTCTCGCCCATATCATCCTGACAATGTCGATTTCTCACACCCTAGAGTCTATGACTCTGACAGTATTTTATCGCTTGGCCATTCACCACGTCACATTATTATTTATGGCGCGGGTGTCATCGGCAGCGAATACGCTTCAATATTTAGAGGCTTAGGTGTGAAAGTTGATTTGATCAACACCCGCGATCGCCTGCTTTCATTCTTAGATGATGAAATGTCGGACTCCTTAAGTTATCACCTATGGAACAATGGTGTTGTGATTCGCCACGGTGAACAGATTAAGTGCGTAGAAAATAATGAAGACTCTGTTATTGTGCATTTAGAATCAGGGAAAAAAATGCGTGCAGACTGTTTATTATATGCCAATGGACGTACAGGTAACACGGCTGATCTAAAACTTGAAAATGCTGGTTTAAAAGCCGATGGTCGTGGACAGTTAAAAGTTAGCGATGCATATCAAACAGACGTGGAAGGTATTTTTGCCGTAGGTGATGTTATTGGTTACCCGAGCTTAGCCAGTGCAGCATTTGACCAAGGTAGAATTTGTGCCAGCGCAATGCTTGACGGTATTGGTAAAACAAAGCTCACGGTTGATATTCCAACGGGTATTTACACTATTCCAGAAATTAGTTCTGTTGGTAAAACTGAGCAGGAGCTAACAGAAGCAAAAATTCCTTATGAAGTTGGTCGAGCGCAGTTTAAGCACTTAGCAAGAGCACAAATATCTAATAATTTAGTTGGCTCACTGAAAATCCTATTTCACCGAGAAACAAAAGAAATTTTAGGTATTCATTGTTTTGGCGAAAATGCCGCTGAAATAATTCATATTGGTCAAGCTATCATGCAACAAACTAACGGTGGCAATACCATTGAATATTTTGTTGAAACAACATTTAACTACCCGACAATGGCTGAAGCATTTCGAGTGGCAGCATTAAATGGTTTAAACCGACTTTTCTAAAGTATCTAAAGCCATAGATAAGGACAAAGCTTAGCTGTTTTGTCCTTTCATCTGAAACTTTGATAGCTATCAAATTAATTAAAACAACAGACTAATTTATTGAACACCTATAAATAATCTATATCAAAATTGAGAATATGATGAAATATAGTTTACTAATCGCATTATTTTTTTGTGCCCTTCCTAGCCAAGCAGCAGAAAATTTCACCCTGTATTTGGTCCGTCATGCAGAGAAGCAAGTAAATATCAAAGATCCCACACTGACTCAGTGTGGTGAATTAAGAGCAGAAAAAATAGCTAAGCTACTTGAGCATACAAAAATAAAGCATGTCTATAGCACCGCTTATAAACGTACCATTGCTACAGCTACACCACTTGCTCAACAACAAGAACTGACAGTAGAGCAATACTCACCAAAAAGTCTTGAACAATTTGCGCAACAATTATTGGAACAACAGGAAAATGCTTTAGTGGTTGGTCACAGCAACACAACGCCACAATTATCAGCGTTACTCAGCGGAATGACGGTAGAAAGCATAACAGAAGACGATTATAACAACTTGTATCAAGTACAAGTTAGCAGTAGCGGAAAAACATTAACACTTTTCACCCAACCACTAACTTGTGATTAATTCTATCTAGTGATTACATATCACTATCATTTACCTTATTACCCGGTGTGATTAGCTCAATATCGGTAATAGTAAAAGGTGTGCCCCATTGTTGAATGGTCATCACATTTTTTACTTTACCTTTAATTCGTACCACAGCACCGTTTTGTGCAAACTCTTTTGGCATATTCATCGGTAATATCTTTTTACCAGAGTCGGTAATGATGCCATAAAAGCCACCTTCCAAGTTTAAGAATTGCACACGACCGCGTTGCCAGTCGCCATATTCGTTTTTCAACTTATCTTTCAGTTCTGCCGCTTTTTCATCTACCACTGCTTTACCTTTACTCATTGGTGTAGCAACTAGCTTAGTCGCTTCTTGTGGAGTCGTATTTTCCTGTACCGGTTGTTCTGTCTTAGTTGTATTTTCTTCTGCTTTTTCAGCTGTGCCACTGCCACAAGCACTTAATAATAAAGCTACAGTTAACGTAGATAAAAGATTTTTGCTTTTTGTCATTATAGTATCCATTAATAATCAGTTTCTTCCTCAAGCATACCCTAATCTAAAAGTAATAACCAAAGGCAAAATATACAAATTTCTCCCCAAATTAATGACTATATTAACCCTGGCCTTAGCTAGCTCTTACACTACTGACAATTTTAACTGACAAAAAAAGGAGCCGAGGCTCCTTTGATTTAATCGCGTAATGCTAGCACTTACTTATGATATGGCTTACTTAAACGATGAACTGATTCAATAAAGTGACCAGCATGGTCAGGGTTTACATCTGGATGTATACCGTGACCTAAATTAAATACGTGTCCTGTGCCGCCATCGCCAAAACCGCTTAATATTTTCGACACTTCTTGCTCTATACGCGGTAATGGTGCGTATAGCATTGATGGGTCCATATTACCTTGTAGCGCAACTTTATCACCAACACGTGCTTTGGCATTCTCAATATCAATTGTCCAATCAAGACCTACGGCATCACAACCAGTAGCTGCAATATCTTCTAACCACATGCCACCGTTTTTAGTGAACAATGTCACAGGTACTTTACGGCCATCATTATGACGCGTTAAACCATCAACAATTTTCGCCATATACTGTAAAGAAAATTCTTTATAATCGCGTGGAGAAAGGACACCGCCCCACGTATCAAAGACCATCACTGACTGTGCGCCAGCAGCAATTTGAGCATTCAAATATAAAATAACTGAGTCAGCTAATTTATCTAGCAATAAATGTAAGGTTTGTGGCTCTGAAAACATCATTTTTTTGATCTTAGTGAAAGCTTTTGAACTTCCTCCTTCAATCATATAGGTAGCAAGCGTCCAAGGACTGCCTGAAAAACCAATAAGTGGTACATCACCATTCAATGTTTTCTTAATAGTACGTACTGCATTCATAACGTATTGCAGTTCACCTTCAGGATCGGGAATACCAATTTTATCTACATCAGCTTTACAAGTGATCGGACGTTCAAATTTTGGCCCTTCACCGGTTTCAAAGTAAAGTCCTAAACCCATCGCATCAGGAATAGTTAATATGTCACTGAATAAAATAGCTGCATCAAGTGGAAAGCGACGTAATGGCTGAATAGTTACTTCACAGGCTAAATCTGCATCACGACAAACCGACATAAAATCGCCAGCATCTTTACGCACTGCACGGTATTCAGGTAAATAACGACCAGCTTGGCGCATCATCCAGACAGGTGTGTAATCAACAGGTTGACGCAATAGCGCACGTAAATACGTATCGTTCTTTAATTCAGTCATGAAAATTCTTCTCCGCAATAATATGCGCGCATTCTAACACTACAAATTTTATTGATCTATGTTCCAAATCAAATCTACATAAACTGACTGTATTGATGTACGTTTTTTAGCCCAATCATCGGTTAATCAGCACCAAGCAAACAAGTGTTATAATCTTTAGCTTAAACATCGACCTTGTTACCGGTTAGCCATATTTAAAAATCATCGCTAGCTCAATAAAACAGCAGGTTACTTAATAAATAATTTAAAAATGAAAATAAATTAAATTATTTTAAAAATAAATTAAATTAAGTTTTTGGCAAAAATATTCATTTATAAAAAATATGTTAGCAAATTCAAGTCACTGGTACACCAGACTCGTTATTTTCATCACATTTTCAGTCTCTTAAAGTAATTCGCATTATGGCTTGATAGATAAAGACTTTTTTTACAATTTGTTACCTTTTAAAAGATAAAAAATCAGTCAATATTAGAACTTTTTTGATTTATACATTTGCGCATAATGAAAAACACACAAGAACTGTTAATTTTGACACCAGTTATACGAAATTATTCGTGGAATATATACTCTATTAAAGTTGTTGCACAGAGAAAAAGCCTTTGCTATAAATTGTCCCGCGCTAAAGAAAAACAATAATAAAAATAAAGAAACAAATAAAAAGAAGCTAGTTTACTAGACCATAATGCGAGCATTTCAAGCCTTACTTCGGTAAGGCTTTTTTATTGCCTAAAATAATGTGTTCACATTAACCAACGTTAATACATAAGGGCTACAGACAAATACATGGATTTTCAATATTACGCGAGATTAACGGAAATATACCGAAATACACCCTCAAAGTATCCCCGGAGTATCCCCAGAACAAATCCCCAACCAAGCGAAGGGCTACTATGAATAGCGTTTTAACTTTACTATTGCCGCAATAAACAGTTTAAAAATTCCCGAGAGCGGTCGAGTTGAATATCGAGACACCAAAATTACCGAATTAATGTTAAGAGTAACGTCGACTGGTTCTAAGTCCTTTTCTGTTGCCAAAAAAATTGATGATAAATATGTTCGAGTTACTTTAAGTCGCTACCCTGCTAATAGTATTGAGCAAGCTCGTAAGAAAACACCTGAAAATATATTGTTATTGGAAAATGGGGTTAACTCTACAGAGCAAAAACGTGAGGTCGCATACAGAACTTATCCGTCAGTGATATTTATGAGCAGTATGAAGAAAACTTTCAAGCACGAATAAAAGTTGGCTAACGTAGAAAGAAATCATTAGAAGACTTTAGCCGAACATGGAAGCTGCACGTAAAGCCTAGAATAGGTAAACACAAAGCTAAAGACGTAAGCCATGCAATTGCCTTACGAATTACCGATGATATAAAAGCAAGCTTAGCCGGTGCTTTGTTTAATGCTTCAATTGCACTACTTAGGGCAATGTTTAAATTTGCTGCGAGTCATGAGTTAGTTAAGAGCAATCCGTTTTCAGCAATCTCTAAGGTTCGCATTGAGTCTAAAACTAAATTTCTAAGTAAAATAGAAATAGCCAAGCTTTTTGATTCATTGAAAGAAGAAAAAAAAATTTACCAAGACGTAGTACAAATATTAATTTATACCGGCCAACGTAAAGGTAATGTTTATTCAATGGAATGGAAGGAGCTTGACCTTGAACGTGGTGTTTGGACTATTCCTCATTTAAAAACCAAAACAAAAACGGTTTATCATGCACAATTGGCTACGCCTGCCGTAGAAATATTAAAGCGTAGACAAGCTGAACATAAAGAAATATTTGCGGACTCTCCTTTTGTATTTGCAACAAAACACCGTGGTAGTCAAAAAGGTCACTTATCAACTAAAAGCGATAACTCAGGCTTTTGGAAGCGTATTATTGAAAGAGCTGGCTTATATTCTGAAGATACAGCAAATAGAATAACGCCTCACACAATGCGTAAGACCTTAGCAAGTTGGCAAGCAATGGCAGGGGTAGACTTGTTGTCTATATCTAAAAGCCTAGGGCATTCAGACATATCTACAACAGCCAGAGCATACGCTCATTTATCAGGTGATACGGTTAAAGCAGGAGTTCAAAAAGCTACTGATGCTTTACAAGAAGCGAGTGGGCAACTAAAAAGAACATTAACGGCAAAAGAATTGCTGCTTGAAAAAATCAGTAAACTATCTGAAGATGAGTGCACTGTTTTATTAGGATTATTACCAAATTAAAAGGAATTGGCATGGAGCCTATTAGTACTTTGCTTTCGAGCTATTTATTGTCGTTTAGTAGTCACATACAGAGCAACTACAGAGAATTAACAAATTTAGACATAACGCCACTATCTATTGATTATCAAAATGAGCTTATTTCATATCAACATCAATTATGGCGTATTAAAAAGGAGTCTGTCTGTAATAACTACCGTCAAGATCCTATTAGGTTTTCAACTTGTACCGTTAAGGCAAAATCTTTATTTACAGAAATTTGTAATGAGCTATCCAAAAAGAAATCGCCAAGCCATATAACTGCTAAGCATAAAACAATGTATTGCAATGCTTCGTTAAGTTACAAGCCTATGATTGCGACAATTTCATCTCCTAAAAGATCGAAACTCAGTGAAAAAGAAAAAACATGCAATAAGCTAATTCTACAAACTATGGGTAGTAAAAATGAAAGGCTAATAGCAAAACGTGAGAAAGCTTGTCTATTCATTCAGAAAAAAGGCAATAATTAATGTTTTGGCTTTTTGTTGTTTTTATATTTGCACTCGGTTTTTTTCTAGGTAATAAAAAGAAGATCGTTAATGAGAATACGGGGGAAGCATTAGTAAGAAAGACCCTTTCCAAAGAGTTTGATTCTTCCGAATATCACTTATTAAATGACATTACACTTCCAGTTAGCGGAGGGACTACACAAATTGATCATATTCTTATCTGCACAAGTGGTGTTTTCGTAATTGAAACTAAGCATTATTCTGGTTGGATATTTGGGGATGAAAAATCAAAATTTTGGACCCAAGTGAAATTCAAAAACAAGTACAAATTTCAAAATCCATTACACCAAAACTATAAACACATTAAAGCAGTTGAGGCTCTTTTAGATTTTTTACCAAAAGAAAATATACACTCCGCTATTGTATTTACAGGTGATTGTAAATTTAAAACTAAAAAAGCAAATAACGTATTTGAATTGCCCGAATTACAAGACTTCATCACATCTCATTCGAATAATTCAATATCGCTTAACAGGGTTGCGTTTTGCGTTGGGAAAATTGAATGTAGCCGTTATCAAATTACGAAAAAAACAGACATTGAGCACCAGAGTTATTTAAACAAAAAGTTTGGTGATATCAGCTAAACTTTTAACTAAAGGATATGTAGTGACCCCATCGGAAATAAAACAAGCTATTGAACTTGTTCTGCTATCAGAAAATAAACCTCAAGCCCTGCTTAGTATATTTGGAAGTACTAAAAATATGCAGGAGCAATTAAGCATTCATGCCAATTTTTTGTTGAAGAAATTGTCGATGTAACGGTTAAGATATTCCAGCCTTTAATAGAAAAGAATGGCGAACTTCCTGATCGAGAGTTAATGGCCAAACTGCTAGATGATAGCTTTGAAGCACTTATTATACATAACGCTAACTCAGGGTACTTTCAAATTGAGCAAGCTAAAAGTGCTCTTAAATTCATAAGCCATACTGAAAAAAGGTGTCCGCTCGCTGCTAAGTATTTTAGATACTCACTATCTTGCTTTCTCTTAAAGCTTACTAATGCAGGTAAACAGTACTTCGTCCTCGCAATATTAGAAATAGCGAAAGACATTAATTTTCTTGGTGATATTTTATCAGACGCTGTAGAGTCAGAAATCAAAATTAAAACCGCTTCACACACAGCTAAAAAAGGAAGTGCTAAACGCTGGGAAGCAAAAGAGAAAACACGTTTATATGCAATAAAGTTATACCAAAGTAAAACTTATCAAAACGCGAACCAAGCGACTGATGATATTACTGAAAATGTATATGACTTTGGGAAAAGCGTAGGCTTTCATTTTTCAAGTGTTTTCCAAGCAGGAAAAACAATTTACAAATGGCTACTTGCCTATAAAAAAAACAAAAAATTCAGTTGTCATTTAATGTTTATACCTTAGTTTATCGATTACTTTAAAAAATGAAAATACAGTTGGTTATAATTAGCGAGACACGAGCAAAACCAACTGTTTTTTATTCTACTTCAAGCTTTATAACCTTTAAAGTTTCCCCGGCCTATTTGCTACTGCAAAAACAAATGAAACAGGTTGAAATTGTCCAGTTAACACTCTTTCCTTAGCATTTTCATACTCCGCTTTAGCATCATTAGAAAGAATACTGTAGTTAACAGAAGCTTCAATTGAAGCAAAACTATTAGTTAAATTATCAGCAGCCCACTCTCCACTAACAGTTATAACACTAATGCCTGTCGCAATATCATAATGTTCAGGTGTTTTATTTTGGCAACTTGTCATATGCTCTGAGATAAAATCGAAAGAAAGATCGATTCTTTTATATTCAAGTTTAACTTTACTAGTGTCAGTATTTATTATTGACTGCCCTATTTTAGCTGTTACGTCAGCTTCAAGACCACTTGGTACAGGAACACTATTTATTTTTAATAAAGCAACAATATCTGCACTCAATTTATTTGAAAACTCAGTTTTAGATTCATTTTTCAAAGTGCCTGTAACAGTTTGAACTCCAGAAATGACAATGTCATTTTCTGTTATATTTGCATCTATACACCTATCTCTTTGAAAATATTTTTTATAGCTCACACCTAGATAGTGATTAGGATCACCATCAAAATCTACACCTTTTTTTATTAAAGCATAATTAGTGCTTGAGGTTGGCTGGCAGTATTTTGAAAAGTCCCCACAAACATATGTTGGATCTAGAGCCTCAAAATATGGAACCATAATTTTACAACCAGCTAAAGAAACCAAAACAATTGGTATAAGTAGTTTTTTCATTATCATTTCCTTGTTATTAAAGATGATCCTTCGACTACTTACTGAAGACGGTTTTAAAACCTAAGTTTATTATGGAACCTTTCAGTAACGCCAGCTCCATAACTTTTATTAATTATCACTTAGAATTTCAGAATTTCAACAAATTATTAAAGTTAAATAAATGAATGTACGAATACAGAAAAGTAAAACTTCCCCTCTAAAAATGACAATTCTTTGAAATTCACTAAAATTTAATGTGATTTGACATGATTTATTCATTAAGTACTACATTGAAAAACACACTACTCAATGCTTTCAATGCTCCTAAATTATCAGTTCAGATAAACATTCACTATTAAATTTGTAAAGTCACGATCTGCCTAATTTAACAAAAAACATACTAAAAATACCCTTAACACTGTGTGAAAGATATTTCACACAGCTATGAGCGGATACAACTTTTTTAAAGTCTCTAAATTAACTCCTAAATCAATCCTGATTCATTGCCGGAGTTAAACATGAACAATAATTTACTTACCCCCTCTCAAGCTGCTGTTCTACTTGGTGTCACTATTGGTACGCTAGCAGTTTGGCGTTGCACGTCTCGCTACCCTCTGCCATTTGTAAAAATTGGCCGTCGTGTTAAATACCGTATCAATGACATTAATAATTTTATAGAAAATGGACTTAACAACTTCTATCAATCTACAAGCGAAGGAGTAGCGTAATGTCATCATTTACAGCAAGCGAAATAAAGTATTTACAGCTTTTTTATAACGGACTTACTTGTGATGTTTGCATTGAAGTTGGTAACGATTTAGGAGTAATTTCGCCTAACACTACTGACGGATTAAAGCTTACTCAGGGAATGCTTCGTAACTTAAAAGCAAAAGGGTTAATTACCGCTAAAAACACCTATATCTTTAGCGTTGAATATAAGCGTTTCACTATTTCTGAACTAGGTATTAACACAATTGAGGAGTTCAACGATGAGCACTCAAAATAATATATTAGAAGCAAAACTAAATAAGTTTGCTTCTGTGTTTCGTGATGATAAATTTCTCTCAAAGAAAGAACGAACGTAGTTTGTTCTAACTTGGAGTTCTGTAAATAACTATACTCAATATAAAAATTAACTTATTCAGTAGCGATTTAATATTATAGAATAGAAGCTAATATTTGATTGAAAATACACTAATGAAAAGTAATACATTTAAAGTCGTCGATTTATTTTGTGGTTTGGGTGGTTTGACTACTGGCGTGATAGAGGCATGTAATGATGCAAGTGTTGAATTAGATATTGTTTTAGCAAATGATATAGAAGATTCTTGTGCTCACTTTTACAAGTCTAATTTCTCGGAGTATCTTTCTAATTTTTACAATAAAAGCATAGATGAGTTATTAGCTGATTTTAATGTATTCAACATTGAGAAAAATTCGATAGATCTTGTATTAGCTGGGCCTCCTTGCCAGGGAAATTCTGATTTAAATAATAAAACAAGAAGAACTGATTCTAAAAACATATTATATTTAAGAACGATAGATTTTATAGCCAAAACACTCCCTAAGTATTTTCTAATTGAAAATGTCCCGAGCGTAATTCATGCAGAACAAAATGTTGTAGATGAATCATTAAAGCAATTAATTAATTTAGGTTATAACGTATTTGATAAAATAGTTGAATTTGGCAAGTTAGGCGTTGCTCAAAATAGAAAAAGACACATACTTATAGGCGAACGTCCCAACAAAAATAGTATTGATTCTTTTTTGGATTTAGCATATTTAAATTATAATAAAACCGCATTAGAAGACGTTATAGGTGATTTATTAAATAAAAAATCGACTTCAATATTTGATACTCCTTCAAAAATGGGAACTCAAAACATTCAGCGTGTCGAATATTTATTTACTAAGAATCTGTATGATTTACCTAATCAAATGCGACCTAAATGTCACCAAAAAATACATTCATATAAATCTATGTATGGAAGAATGCATTGGCATCAGCCCTCACAAACAATTACCGGTGGATTTGGTTCAATGGGACAGGGGCGATTTATTCACCCTCTTAAGAAAAGAGTTATAACGCCACATGAAGCAGCAAGAATACAAGGTTTACCTGACTGGTTGAATTTTGAAAGCATTACGACAAGAACTAAGATACAAAAAATGATTGGCAATGCTGTACCTCCCGTTTTGTCCAAAGAATTTGTTAACGCCATTTTAAAAGGGAATAATTGTGATTAGAGATAAAATGGACAGGCCGACTACTGAATTAACATTGGTAAATGATCAAGTACGTGCAAGCCAAAATACAATTACTTATGATTCTAAGGAATATGTTGTAGAGATCATTGTGAATAGGTTTGACAAAAAACAATTTTTCATACCTGATTATCAAAGAGCATTTGTATGGGGGGATAAAAGAAAGTGTAAATTTATTGAGTCTGTTCTAATGGGGTTACCTATTCCATTCATGTTTGGTGTACAAACACAGGAAGGTAATATTGAGATATTAGATGGAGCACAAAGAATTCAAACATTACATGAGTTTGTAAATAATGATTTCGCTCTAAAAGATATTGAAAGATTAGATCTCTTAAATGATTACCTATTTTGTGAACTCCCCACAGAACAACAAAACAAATTTCTTGACCGATCATTAAGAATGGTTGTATTACCTGAAACTGTACCTCTTCAGGTGCGTTTAGATATGTTCGAAAGAATAAATACAGGTAGTGATATTCTTCAAAAAAGTGAAATTCGTAAAGGGGCATATTCAGGGGCTTTTTATGACTTTGTCATTGAATGTGCTAATAGTGAGTTATTTATCGAGCTATGCCCAATCTCAGCAAAAAAATTAAAACGTATGGAAGCAGAAGAACTTATATTGAGATTTTTTGCGTACTCTGAGAAATATTCAGAGTTCAAGCATAGCGTTTCAGGTTTTTTAAATGACTTTCTTAAAGAAAAAAATGAAATAGGTTTTGATGAAGCATTATATAAATCGCAATTTAATCTAATGCTTTCTTATGTTTCTAGAAATTTCGTAGGTGGTTTTGCTAAAACTGAAGGGGCAAAAACGACACCAAGAGTCAGGTTCGAAGCCATATCTGTAGGCGTAAACTTAGCAATTCAATCCAATCCACACCTAGAGGATAGAGATACTAGTTTTATCCAATCATCTACTTTTAATAAACATACAACAACACATGCGAGTAACTCAGGGCCTCGTTTACGAGAACGAGTGGAATATGTCAGAGATCAATTATTAGGGGCATAGGAAATGGATCATTTTAGGGATGAATACGAAAAACGTAAAAACGAAATAGAACAATATGTTTCGTTATTAGAATTGCTTGATAAAGATGGTGCTCAAATCAAACATTTTGATTCTGAGGGTGACAGCATTCCAACAAATTCACTTCAAGTTTCAAAAGCTACTTTTTATTTGATTTTGTATAATTTAAGTGAAGCGACCGTAAATGCAGGTGTTGAAAGTATTTACAATAAAGTAAAAGATGAAAGCCTCTCATTTTCAGACATAATTGAAAAGTTACAAATTGTTTGGTGGAATTCCCATTCTAAGTCCTTAACATCAACAGAAAATGATAACTTAATTGATAAAATATATTTATTACATAGAGATTGTCAAAGTAATCAGGTACCTGACTTTAATAATTTTATTTCAGGAGTCTCGGGGAATATTGATGCTGAATCAGTCAGAAATGTTTGTCATAAATATGGAATTCCTGTAGTTAGCGATGGTCGAGAGTTAGAGACAACAAAAAAAAATAGAAACTGGCTGTCACATGGAAATAAGTCTTTTTGTGATATTGGCAAAGATTTAGTTTTAAGTGACCTACAAACAGTTAAAGAAAGAACTTTCTGCTTTCTTGATGAGTATGTCACCAACGTGTCAGATTATTTAGCACAAGCACAATATAAGAAAGTTATTTAATACTTTAAATTTTCTAAAAATAAGAGCTTTAAAAAAGTACAGTAAAGAAATAATAAAGCCTTTGTTACCAATGAACTTTTAGATTTATTTAATGGCGTTAACAGGGAGGAATATTGATGAGAGTACTTTAAAACTTAATAGCACTAAAACATCCCCTCGAACTCCCTGAAAAACAAAAGAAAACATAATGCATTAAATTACAACAACTTAACTTAATTTAACTTATTTTTTAATATTACTTCGGTAAGGCTTTTTTATTGCCTGACGTTTAAAGACTATAATGATGGTAGGGATTGTCGGCACAGTTTAAGCCTGTTCAAATTAAGTTGTTATAGTAAAAACTAAATCAGAGAGCATATGCCAACGAGTCATAATAAATTCGCCAAAGTAGCACTTATCTTATGGTTTTTTGCCGTAATACAAAGTGCTATGGCGATAACGGGAATAGTGAATATTAATGACACCAGTGCGGAACGGGTTTTATTTGGTGTTATTGAATTAACGACAATGGCTTTACTACTTTTAAATGCGCTTGCCATTATGCGATATACTGCGAAGCAAAGTTGTGTAATAGCCCATCGATTTAGCAAGCTATGTCTATATTCTTTATTTTTTTGCTTTGCAGGCGATATTGTTAATAGAAACTTTCCGCAACTCTTTTATCAATACGATAACGTAATCAAACACAGCTACTTAGCTGACTCCGTGATATTCTTCTTTCCTGGTTATTTTATATTGGTACTAGCCATTGCTCATTTAGCCATTAAAAGTGGCCTCTCAAGCAAGTTAATTATTGTAACCACTGTTATTGCCACTACCCTTGCGGTGATGACGTATCACGATATGCATTTAACTTCTGTAAGTAATGTACTGACATTAATAACGGCCTCTTACGCTATATTAGTAAGTATTTTAGCAGTCTCCACGATATGGCTCATTATTCCATTGATGCAGTATAAAGTTCCTCCTCGTATTTGGGGAGCAGCTTTAGGCTTAGTTTTAGCGATGGTAGCCGATGCCCTCATAGGCAAGTATTGGATTTTTGGCAATCAAGGCCAAGGGTACTTCCCGTTAGTAAGTCATGTTAACTGGATTGTTTACTTCACATCACAAGTATTAATACAGCAACTACCTATAGGGCTCCTTCAAATGAAGCTGCCATCAAAGTAATGCAATATTTCCGTATATGAACGCACTTTGTAGCAAAATTAATGCTTTACGTTAAAAATAGCGGAGGGTTATGAGCATGGGGCATTATCGCTGCTCATATATTGTTGTATTGATTATTAAAAATTACTGCCAAAGATATTAGATATTAGATATTAGATATTAGATATTCACTTGAGTTTATCACTACAGATGGAAATAAAAGCTTAAAATAAAAAACCAACCTTGAAGGTTGGTTTTTTTAGTTAAATTTTAGTGATTTTCTACTGATCGCCAACTTGTGCTGCTGCTTCAGGTTTTTGAATCTCTAACAATTCGATTTCAAATTCAAGTACTGTGTTACCTGGAATTTGTGGTGGCTTACCGTTAGGACCGTAAGCTAAGTCTGAAGGGATAGTAAATTTAAATTTAGAGCCAACAGACATTAATTGTACACCTTCAGTCCAACCTGAAATCACTCGATTAAGAGGAAATACAGCTGGCTGACCGCGGTCATATGAACTATCGAAAGTATCACCATTTAAGAATGTACCTTTATAGTGAACTTTGACTGTATCAGTCGCTACTGGCTTTTCACCATCAGCTGGTGTCAGTATGGTGTATTGGATACCTGATTCAGTAACTTGAACACCTTCTTTTTTAGCATTCTCAGCTAAAAAGTTCTGACCTTCCATTAAGCTTGTTTCTGCACTAGCTGTTGCTTGCTCTAGTTGCTTAGCTTTCATGGCTTGCTCTAAGTTCATCAATAACGCTTGGATGTCTTCTTTTTCAATCTGTGATTTTCCAGCCATGCTATCAGTAAAGCCACGAATAATAAGTGACTCATCTAATGCTAAGTCCATTTTTTCGTGCTCTTCTAAATTTCGCTCCATATACATACCAATAGAAGCGCCTAAACCGTAGGCTTGCTTTTGTATTTCTGTATCAAGTACTGCTGCTTTCTCTTCTTGCTTAGCTGGTTCTTGACAACCCATTACTGATAATAAAGCAATTGCGACTACAGTCGGTTTAAAAAATTTCATTTACGTCTCCGTTTTACTACTCAGTAGGAAATTCCCGCTAAGTCGTTTAAATATGTGTGAATTGTGAAACAATGCGGCTTATACTAACGATAAATGCACCAATAAAAAAGTATTAATATTTTGTTGAACTGTAACTTAAAATTTCTAAAAGCCAAACTCCTGTTTTTATTGGTATTGCTTGTAGGCTGTCAGCCTGCAGGCCAAGCACCGGAGCAAAGATGGCAACATGCGGTCGAGGGAGCTTACGCGGCTAATATTTCAAATGACGCAAAATACAGTGTTGTTTCATCAATTCATCACGGCATCAGCTTATGGGATTTAGAAAAGAATGCCCTAAAGTATAATTGGTCTCAACAGCAAAATAGCGCTGATAATATAGTACTCGTCGCTGATATTTCTGACAATAATAGCCATGCTATAACAGCTAATCGAAACGATTTTGCGTTATGGAGTATTGCTAATGGCCGTTCTGAAGGTTTTTGGTCAATTACTGAATCAACCATTCGTGATGTTGCTGTATCAAATAATGGCGACTATCTACTTGTTGGCCAAAGTAATGGCAAAGTAGTACATATTTCTATTGCCAGCGGCCGACGACTTGAATTTTTAGGTCATCAAGAAAAAATTAACGCCATCGATATGCTACCTAACGGACGGGTCGCTATTTCAGGTTCAAATGATTTTGTTGCTTATGTATGGGACACACAATCAGGACAAGTTATTTATCGCTTCAATCACCCTAGCAGAGTCACAATGGTGGCGCTTGACCCTAAAGGGCGATATGCATTTACCGCTGATAGTAAAAAATCTGCCAATATTTGGGATTTAAAAACAGGTAAGTTAGTTTCCAAGTTAAATTACTTTAATCGCCAAGAAATTTTTAGCGCGGTGCAATTCTCACCGGACGGTACTAAGTTACTCACTGGCGCACCGTCACGCAAAGTCAGTGTGTGGGATATAACGACGGGTGAAAGGCTGACAAGTTGGCGAGTTTTACCACGCGATGATATTAGACCAGCCGGTGCAGTTGTTTATAGCGTTGCTTTTAGGGATAATAACCAAGTAATCACCGAAAGCTCTTCAGGATACGCCGAATTATGGCAGGTAAATAAATAGTGAAATCAGTTAATGAACTAGCACAAGCAATTGAATCGCTTGAAACTCGTAATGCATTTCAAGATGATGTTATTGAACAATTAAATCATGAAATATCAATACATCAAGGCCAAATCGCGGAACTTAGACATCAGGTATCGTTACTGGCCAATAGAATTAAAGACAACACCCCAGATCAACATGGCACAGAAGAGATAGAGCCCCCACCACCACATTATTAACCATGTTGAACACCTAGGACATCTACTAAAAGCAAGATTAAAAATATCAGCAGCTTAAGGTTTTAAACCTTAAGCTGCTGTGCTTTCTGATCATCTAATTTTTACATGTCTGCATATCAATAATCACGTTTTACAGAAGTTTACTTTCAAACTTCTTTTATAAAAAATTAAATAGGAAAAATAATGAAAAAAATATTCCAAGGAACTTTACTTTTATCAACTTTGTTACTAGTTTCGCAAGCAAATGGCAGTGATTTTGATTCTGAAAAACAATGGAGCGTAGGGGTTGGCTCATATGCTTTTTCTTTAGCTAATGATGACTACTCTGATTCTGACTCAGATTTTACTGGCTTTAATTTAGCCGCCGGCTATGCCTTTAATAATCATTTTCAAATAAGAGCGACTTATTTTTCTTTAGAAAATGATGACTTTAGCTCGTTAGAGAGTAAAGGCTTCGACGTAATGGCTTATGGCGGTACCGGTTTCACTGAAAAGGGCTTTAGAGGTTACGGTGGTGCTGGTATTTTCTCTGATAAATGGAGTGCTTCATATGATAGTGAGTCATTTTCAGGCCTTCAATTTGGTGGAGGCGTTGGCTATAACTGGGGTCCTGCAGCTTTAGATTTTGTTATTACATTACGTCAAGCTGATAAGTATGAAGATTTTATTTATGAAACAGGAACTTACCTTGCTATGTCTGGTAACTTAACCATCTCTTACTTGTTTTAGTTAAAAATTATTGAATATAAAGTAAGTGTTTGGCAGCACATTTTGGCTATTTAAATGTCAGCTCCTATTATCATTCTGCATTATATTTGAAAGAAAGCTGTCGTACTCGATTAGGGCAGCTTTCAAGTTTTATGACCTCATTACTTAATACCTTAGATAAAAATCACTAAACAAATCAAACTATAATAGTTATCAAACTTTAAAAGTTCCGCTCCTACGTTAATGTCGTACTGTAAATAGATAAGTAATTGTCGAATCTAGCGTCAGCAGATATTCCTTAATTGTACTAAAACACAGTAACTGATTTAAGATAAGCATTATGTATTTCAGAAAAAAATATCCTTTCAAAAATTTAAAAACCTTAAAAAACCTTAAAAAACAACTTAATTAAATAATTTTTCCATAAAAACTCAGCTAATCTTAAGCTTAATTTGCTAAGTTATATTTATGCTAAAAATTATTGTAGGTATTATCGTTGAAAATTTTAATCATTGAAGATTCAACTTCACTAAGAAGAAGCCTTAAGATTGGTTTATCTAACCTTGGCTTTACGGTTGATGACACCGGTGATGGCTCTGAAGGACTTAGTATGGCACTCGCTGGGGATTATTCCTTGCTGATCTTAGACTTAATGCTCCCTTCAGTTGATGGCTCGTCAATATTAAAAGCGATTAGAAAAGCTAATAAAGAGCTTCGCGTGCTCATTCTATCTGCGCGAGATCTAACGGAAGATAAAGTAGAAGGATTGTTAAATGGTGCTGACGATTACTTAACAAAACCCTTTTCTTTCGATGAGCTGCATGTGCGATTACTATGTTTAATGAGGCGAGGTAATCTACAAATAGACAAAAACAAAATCCTTGTTGGTAATTTTTCATTAGACCTGCATTTAAAGCAACTCTATTGTGATGGCCAAGATGCCAATCTCACACCAAACGAATACAAGTTGGTTGAATGCTTATTCACCAACCAAGGTAAAATAATTAGTCCTGAAAAGCTCAGTGAATACTTAGCAGGTCAATACGATGCAATCGCTAAAAACTCTATAGAAGCGCATTTATCAACAACTCGAAAAAAGACTCGGAAATTGGGTTATGACTTACCAATAAAAACGAAAAGAGGCTTCGGGTATTTTGTGGAAAACAATTAATGCATTCTATTAAGAAAAAGCTAAGTCGTTATCTGGCTATTTCAGTGTCGATATTATTAGTATCGATATTCTTAGCAACAGATGTCAGTGTAGATAACTGGATCAGTAAAGAGTTTGATAGAGCAATGAGCAATAAATTGCATCTGTTAACCACTTTAGTGAATGAAAACAATGAAAAAGTAGACTTTGATTTTGCTGATGAGTTCATGCCTGAATTTTCTGGTGCAACCGACCCTGAGTACTTTCAGCTATGGTACGACAATAGTGTTTTTGAACGTTCAAAAACATTAGCCTTATTTGACGTTAATAACCTCCCCCAAATTAAAGTGCCATTACATGGTTCAAAAATCATTAATATTACCTTACCAGATGGCCGTTCAGGTAGAATGATTTCAACACTATTTATACCGCAAGTAGATAGTGATGTTAGAGAAAAGTTTACTGCTTCAGCCGACAGTTTTACCAAACAACAAAAGCCGATGATGTTAGCTTATGCGGTTAGTAATGAAAGCCTAAATCAAACACTTTGGTTTGTTGATATTATTTTTATTATATCTTCCCTCCTAACTGTTTTTGCGGTTCGATTCATTGTTTATAAAGTAGTAGAGCGTGGTTTAACGCCACTTGATAGACTAAATGATGAAATTAAATCTATTAATCTAAATTCGGATATTGATGAGATAAGCACTGATAATTTACCAGAAGAATTAATACCTATCGCGGGTGGCATTAATCATTTTCTTAGCGAAAATAAAATTTTATATGCTAGAGAAAAAAGAATGAGTTCTGATATTGCTCATGAACTAAAAACACCGATTGCTGAGCTGATCAACTTAAGTGAAGTCGCTATTAAATTTCCTGATGAAAAACAAATATCCGCTACTTTTACTACTGATGTACTGAATATTTCAGAACGGCTTAAAAGTATTGTTAGTAGTATTTTATTACTGCAAAAAAGCACTAATAATGCTGAACTAACAAAGAATTCAATTCCTATCGCAAGCTTTCTTGATGCTATATTACAACGAGAAAACAAAACAAACCGTGATTTTTCATTAATAATTAGTCCTGAAGTTGCAAGCGTTGTCACCAATGAATTTGCACTTGAAACGGTATTAACTAATTTGATCAGTAATGCCTTACATTACAGCCCAGCCGATAGCGAAGTAAGTATATTAGTCAATGTAGATAACGATATAGAACGTATAATATTTAGTATTTCTAATACCAGTATTTATCAATATACAGAGCAAGAGCTAGGGCAATTCTTTGAACCTCTATGGCAAAAAGATCAATCAAGAACCTCTTCACAACGATATGGTTTAGGACTAGCGATAGTTAAATCTTATTGCGAAAAAATTAATGCTGAGATAAAGGTCAATTTAACCTCAAAAAATCAACTCACTTTTACCATTATTATATAGCAACTAGCGGTAATAACCCTTGAGCGGTTTATCAAACCATACTTTGGAAAAGTGACAGCGTTAGCCACCGTTTCGTTTTCACATATTCACTCGTATTATTTAGCCTGTATGAATAGAGACAGAGTAAGTTATTGCGCCACTTTACTTATTTATAACTGAGATTAATCCGCTATCTTAAGTTAATTCTCAAGCGAACTTAGGCAACTTATCAGTTTATGTTAAGCAAATCTTAAGCTTGCTTCAATAACATAGAAACACTTACTTTGAGGTGTTTTTATGATCATTACTTTTTATAATATTTTTGCCAATGCACTAATGGCAACTAGGTATTTTTTCAACCGAACTAAAAAATCACAATATGTAACTAACAAAAAATTAAAGCAATTATTATCAAATAATAGACTTCATCATATTACGCTTACAGCGACAAACACAGGTTTACTTCTAGGTGACTGGAAATGAACAAAGTCGTGCAATTCTTTAGTAAAAAAACCTTAACTACCAACCAGTTATTACTTGTTACTTGTAGCTATTTAGCTTTGATATTAAATTTATCTTTTCTTACTAAGGCTTCAACAGCGATAGCGGCTCTAGAAAACTACAATATATTTTTCTTAATTTCTTTGCCTTTTTTCCTATTGAGCTTGATGCTATTTTTACAAGGTTTACTCGCTTTTAGATGGATAACCAAACCAATACTAATACTGACGGTTACCGTGTCAGCACTGATATTTTATGCCACTGTTACTTATGGCATTGTGTTTGATTACGGTATGGTACAGAACACTTTTGAAACCGATACCGCGGAAGCACTAAGCTATGTAAACTTTTACGCGCTGGGCTTTTTCATTATTTTTGCAGCGCTTCCTTGTTGGTTCATTTATTCAGTAAAACTGACCTATAAGCCTTTTTTAAAAGAATTAATTACTCGTTTAAAGCTGCTAAGCGCCAGCCTCGCATTTGCATTTTTAGTGGCAAGTTTATTTTATTCTAACTACGCCTCTGTGGGCCGAAATAACAAAGATATTGCCAATTATATCATCCCTTATAAAATGGTAGATTCTTCTTATAAATTTATAAGAAATCATTACTTCTACCCGCCATTAAAATTTCAAGTTTTAGATACTAATCCTTTAATTATAAGAGGAAATAATAAAAAACACGTTACTGTTATGGTCTTAGGGGAAACCGCTCGAGCGATGAGTTTTTCACTCAATGGCTACTCAAAAGACACCAATCGATACACTGAAAAACAAGGCGTGGTGTCTTTTTCAAATATGACCTCTTGTGGTACAGCTACTGCAGTTTCAGTACCTTGTATGTTTTCTCGATTAGACAAAGATAATTATGATAAGCGGATCGCAACAGCTCAACAAAATGTTGTTGATATAATTCATTTAGCTGGTGCTGATGTTTTATGGATAAGTAATAATAATGGTAGCTGTAAAGGCGTATGTACTCGGGTTAAAAGCGAGCAAGTAGCAACAGATATATCGAACTCATTATGCGATGGGGAATATTGTTATGATGAGGCACTACTTAAGCCTTTAAGGGCTAAACTTAAAAATATCACCCATGAAAACACCTTAATTGTGCTGCATATGATTGGTTCTCATGGCCCGACTTACTTTAAACGTTATCCTAAAGATAAACGAATATTCACGCCTGATTGTCAACGTAGCGACATTCAAAATTGCACACAGGATGAACTGGTAAATACTTATGATAACACCATTGCTTATACCGATTTCGTACTGTCAAAAGTCATCAATGAGATGGCAACATTAGCCGAAGAGCAAGCAATGGAAACATCCGTATTATACATTTCAGATCACGGTGAATCTCTGGGTGAGAAAGGTGTTTATTTACATGGTCTGCCATATGCATTTTCCCCTGAAGAGCAAACACATATTCCAATGATTTATTGGAATGATAAGCAGCAGACTGATTTTAATTTGAGTTGCTTGGCCCAAATGTCGGATGCTCCACTAACCCATGATAATGTTTTTGATACATTACTCAGTATTATGTCAATTCAGTCGAAAGCTTATATTAATGATAAAGATTCATTTATTCACTGCAAGTCGCTATCAGCAATTGCTCGAACGACCACAGTTAATCCACAAAATTTGGAGATTTTAAACTAGTGTTTAACAACAAAGATAAGCCGCAAGGCATAAAGCGTATATATCTCGCGTCATTAAATTCTTTTCGAGCATTTAAATGGTTATATCAAAATGAATCAGCTTTTAAACAAGAACTACTCCTCTTGTTTATTTCGATCCCGGTTACTTTTATTTTTGATATTAGTTACGCCGAACAAATGATATTGGTGCTATCTATCCTATTTATCATTTTTACCGAAGTGATCAATACCGCTATTGAAGCCGTTGTAGATAGGGTGGGATTAGAAATCCATCCGCTGTCAGGACTGGCAAAAGATCTAGGCTCGGCGGCTGTACTAATTAGTTTGATTATCGCCATAATGATTTGGTTTATCGTGCTCATTTAGAGGCATGATTTAGCAGAGTTTCAGTTTAACTTAAGCGACACTTAAGTTTCATAAATTAAAGTAAGCATTGTGTTTTTTAATGTAGAACAACAATGCTTCACGCAACAATTAACCTTATACGACCATTTATATTATTTAGCTTGCTGCTATTAGTAACACTGTTTATCTCAAGATTTGGCTTAAGTCTTTGGCAACTAGAACGTTTAGAAAGTATTGAAAGCTTGATGACATTACTACTTAATGGCGTCAGAATAGATCTGAGTGCCATTGGCTATTTATTGATTATTCCTGCACTAATACACCCTTGGGCCATGTTTAACGAGAGGGTATCCAAGCAATGGCTCGCCATACTTAAACTTATCTTTGTAGCTATTTTTATTGCTGTACTTTTCTTTGAGTTAGCAACACCTGCATTTATCAATGAATACGGATTTCGCCCCAACCGATTATTTATCGAGTATTTATCTTATCCAAATGAAGTGATGAAAATGCTTTTCAATGGTCACTTATTCACACTTGTCATCGTGCTTTCATTTCTCATAGTCCCCATTAAACTCTATTGGCGATTAATGAATCACGTGTTCGCCCGTCATCAGTCGACAACTCAATACCGTGTAGGACCATCGTTGATGTCATTCATCGTTTTAGTATTCATACTCGTTGCCTGCGCTAGAGGTACTGTCGGTCATCGCCCTTTAAATCCGTCTTTAGTGTACTTTTCTACCGACCCATTAATTAATTCTCTTACGCTCAATTCGATTTATAGCGTAATACATGCCTACCAACAATTTGGTGATGAAAAAAATGCTGCTAAATTATACGGTAAAATGCCACAAAAAGACCTTATTGAGATTATTCAACAGGGGACACAGCAGCAGCCACAGTCTTTTATCGCATCAGATCTACCTTCATTGCATAAACGTTTGCCGGTCTACCAAGGGAAACCCAAGAACCTCGTTATTATTTTAGAAGAAAGCTTAGGTGCGCAGTTTGTCTCTTCTTTAGGTGGGCTGCCATTAACACCAGAAATAGATAAGTTAACCGATGAGAGTTGGGCCTTCGATAATTTATATGCAACGGGAACCCGCTCGGTAAGAGGAATAGAAGCAGTAATTACCGGCTTTACACCTACGCCGGCAAGAGCTGTTGTTAAATTAGGAAAATCTCAGCAAAATTTCTTTACTATCGCTAGCCTACTTAAAGAAAATAATTATGCCACCCAGTTTATTTATGGTGGAGAGAGTCATTTCGATAATATGAAAAGCTTTTTTTTAGGTAACGGCTTCACCGACATTGTCGACTTTAATGACATAGACAACCCTCAATTTGTTGCGTCATGGGGCGCTAGTGATGAAGACTTATTCAATCAAGCGGAAAAAGAACTCATTAAATTACATAACGCCGAAAAACCCTTTTTTAGCTTTATATTCACCTCGAGTAACCATGACCCTTTTGAAGTACCTGAAAACATAGTTACACCGCTTCATTATACTCAAGCACAGCTAGCACAATACGATGCAAAAGAATTAGCGCGTCATAAAGCCATTCAATATGCAGACTTTGCCTTAGGCAAGTTTATTTCCAAAGCTAAAACGCAAGCTTATTGGCAAGATACTGTATTTTTAATTGTTGCCGATCATGATGCTAGAGCTTCTGGTAGCAATTTAGTGCCGATAAATAATTTTCATATTCCCGGTATGATTCTTAATTCAGGAAAAGCACCAATACGAGATGACAGGATCGTAAGTCAAATAGATTTAGCACCAACGTTGTTATCATTAATCGGCATTGAAAACATTTCACCTATGCTCGGTCATGATCTTAATGATCCAAAAGCGGCGGGCAGAGCTATGATGCAATATGCGGATAACTTTGCTTATATGCAAGGTAACAGCGTCACGATATTACGACCTGAAAAAGAGCCTTTAGCATTTGATTACGCCCAAGAGACCAACAAACTTAGCCCGAAAAAATTATCGCTTCATGATGAAAGGACAGCCTTAGCGCATGTACTTTGGGGCTGCTTGGCTTATGACAACGAATGGTATAGATCTGACCAGCTTAACCGTTTTGATTTGACGGCTCAGAATGAAAAGTGAAAAATAAAAGTTAAGTTCATAAATCAATCGTTATTGAATAAAAGTACGGAGTGATTCACTGTCATTGGTGAATATTCTAAGCCATAGAAATCATCGGTACTAAACGTTGATAAAGCGCAAAATAAGCATGCGATATCGTCCGAATATAGATGGTAAATTAGCCCTTTATGTCTATTATAGAAGGAGTAGTAATATCTTTATTGGGAAGTATCAATGGGGCCAAGCAAAGTTAGTCGCATGCTAACTCATCAATATGTTATCAATGATCCACTGCACCAAATTTTTGATGCTGTGGATGCTATATCTGTGCAAGGGTATGATGAAGAACGAAAAGTTATTTATTGGAATAAGGGTAGCGAGCTACTTTATGGTTATTCTAAAGAGGAGGCTGCAGGGCAAAAATTAGAAGATCTCATTATCCCAGACTATATACGTGACGTAGTCATTACTGCGCATGGCGACTGGTTAAATAAAGGAATAGAAATCCCTGCCGCTGAGATCACTTTACGCAAAAAAGATGGTCATGAGATATCTGTTTTTTCAAGCCATGTATTATTTACTAATCAATATGATAACAAGCAAATGTATTGTATTGATATTGATTTAACTGATGTAAGAAAAGCACAAGCCCAAGCGATATTTAAAGAACATATGCTTGAGACTATATTTGAGGCAATACCTGACTTATTTTTCTTGATGAAAAGTGATGGCACTATTGTTGATTATCATACCAGTGGCACAATTGGTCTTTACACTGCTCCAGAGCAATTTATAGATAAGAATATGGCCGATGTTTTGCCTCTTGATGTCGCCAAAAAATTTCAAACTCACATCACCAAAGCCTTACAACAAAAAAAATAACCAGCTTTGAATATGAGTTAACTATGCCTCATGGTCTCCTTTATTTTGAGGCAAGAGTTAGTCATTTGGATAAATATAACCAAGTGATGGTCATTATTCGCGATATTACAGAGCAACATAAATCAGATGAACTTATTCGTCATCAGGCCTATTTTGATAGCCTAACTTTATTGCCTAATCGCTTTTTAGCGCTTGATCGTTTATCTCAAATACTGATTGAGGCTGATAGAAATAATGAACAAGCAGCGGTGTTTTTTCTGGATTTAGACGACTTTAAAAAAGTTAATGATTCACTAGGCCATGAAACTGGTGATAAGTTGTTAATTGAATCTGCTCATAGGTTACAACAAATTTTACGAAAGGAAGATACAGTAGGCCGCTTAGGTGGTGATGAGTTTATTATCTTACTCAGAGGTTTAAAGAATAATGATAATGCCCTAGCAGTAGCTGAGAACTTGCTTAAAACATTTAGAGAGCCATTTAAAGTTGATGGTAAAGAATTAATATTAACCATGAGTATTGGTGTTGCCATATATCCCAAAAATGGCAGATCTGCATCTGATTTATTGCGTAATGCTGATACTGCCATGTATCAAGCAAAAACTTTGGGACGAAATACCTATTCATTTTTTACACAAGAAATGAATACGGTTATGCAACGTCGCTTTGAAATTGAAGATCAAATGCGCGGAGCACTGGAACGCAACGAATTTGAGTTACACTTCCAGCCGAAATTAGATGTTAAAAGCGCAACTATTATCGGTGCTGAAGCTTTACTGCGTTGGCACAACCCAACACTAGGTAATATCACTCCAGATGAATTTATTCCCATTGCTGAGCACACTGGCTTAATTATTCCTATTGGTGAGTATGTTATCAAGCAAGCATTAAGCTTTTTAAATAAATGGCAAAAAAACGACCGTAAAAAACACACTATGGCGGTTAATTTATCGCCACGTCAATTTAGAAATACTAAATTAATCGGCTTTATCACCAACATACTGAATGAAAATGACATTAGTGCGACAAGTTTAGAGCTTGAGATCACTGAAGGTGTGCTAATGAGTGGCCAATCGTATATTCATGACGCTTTAATTAGCATAAGCGAGCTAGGAATAAAATTATCAATGGATGATTTTGGTACCGGTTACTCCTCGCTAAGTTACTTAAGACAATACCCTTTTGATGTGCTGAAGATAGATCGAAGTTTCATCAATGGTATAACGTCAAACAAGGCAGATTACGACTTGGTGAAAGCAACTATCGCTATGTCACACAGCTTAGATTTAACTGTTGTTGCTGAAGGTGTTGAAACTAAAGAGCAGCTTCAATTACTAGAAAATTTAGGCTGTGATTTCGTGCAAGGATATTTTTTTAGTAGACCAATACCTGCAGAGCGATTACTTGAGTTTTCCGCTAACCACCATCAATAACATATTGTTTTATAAATAAATACTACCAAATACTATTGTAAAGTTATCAGCTATTTATTATTCATATAAGCATGACGTAAAAAGTTATCATGTTAGATCCTAACTACCTTATAGATATTTTATTGCTTCATAAAAAAGCCTTAACATCGCAGTTAAGGCTTGAACAATAGTTGAATAACAAAAGCAAATAATTACACTCAATAGTTAGCGACATAACTAAGTAAGCGCAGTTTATAACGCTAATTGTCGCTTTAGTTTAAAATTCTCATTGAAAACTAAAGACAACAACATACTTGCTCGTGATTACTGGCTATCTAAATAAGTTTCAACGGCTTGTGCACGACTCTCTGCATGTTCTTTTAACTGTTCAATCGCTTGATAGAAATCGCTTTCACTATTTAAAAATGAATATCCTGATAGCTCTGTTGTGGCATAAGGTGCTACCAACGCAGAGTAACTGTCATAAGCAGCTTGCATTGTATTCGTTTCAAAAGCTCCGCCTATCGCTGCCAATACATATTCGTTATAGCGTGCTCTATAAACATCATCAGCATACAGCTTGGCAATTAATGGCCAGCTAACACTATCAAGATTAGAAAAATCAAGATCTAGGGCACCTGACATTTTACCCTCTTGTAGCGCCTCATTATTATCCCAAGGGATCCAGGTTAGCTTTGCTGTTTCTGGGTTATTATAAAGATAGTAGTTATGTGTCATACGGCCATAGGTATCCCAGTTTTGTATGATGCCATTCACCGCTAAATATTGTAAAAAAACGTCTACATCAAAAACCGCTTCAAGGTTTTCTCGCCATGTATCTGGTGCAGTGGTTCTTGTTTCTGCATGCAAGGCATCAAAAAGCGCGATGATATCTGACCAATCTTCGTCGTCTTCATTGGTTTTCTTGGTAAAGTTTTCCTCATTAAAACTACCTTCAACAAAATCGGCGCCACTGTCTTCTGGCTTGTATAAATTACCATTGTCATCAGAAAACTGTGTTTCAAGCACGGTATCGTCTATTTCTTCTATTAAGGTATATAAGCCAAAATATTCCGGCCCGTTACCATGATCAACATACAGTGTGTAAAAAGCAGTATTAGATATTGCCATGCCTGAGTCTCTAAACACGTCAGCGGCAACCTTTTCACGTAAAAAAGAGCTGTCATCGAAATTATTTTTTAAGCTGAATTTTTTAAAGCCATAAAATCGCTGGTTATCAATTTGTGGATAGTCATCTTCGAATTCATCAAAATCCATTTTAAATGAAAGCTTAAGTATTCCTTGCTGCCAACTTGTTTGTAATGATGAATTACCTTTAAAACGAAGACCAACTCGATACCATTGCTTATCGTCATAATAGACCTCAGCGGGGACAAAAATAGGGTCTTCATCAACATCACTTAAACCAGCACCCGCTGAACGTTGACCAAATTCTCCATACAGCCCAGTCATATCATCAAGCATACTTTGCCAGCGCTCAGACGTTATAACAAAGTCGAAACGTTTAACTTGGGTATTATCAAAAACTTCGGCAAAGTCTGGATCAGCACTTTTGCTATGTGTAGCATCGGTCCAATCTGTTGTTTCAAAATCAGTATCTGTTATCTCAGTACTGATAGAGTCAGAAGGAACCTCTGCCACTATTTCCACTTCAGCTACGTCAGTGCTATCACTACCACCGCATCCTGATAAGGTAAATGCTAAGCTAACGGTTGACAGTAAAGCCAACTGTTTTAGCGTCTGATTAAATTTATTACAAGACAAGTTATTCAACATATTAAACCTACTATTAGTTAACTTTAATTCTTTAGTGGTGTATTTAAATGGTGCATTTAAATGGCGTATTTGAACGAAGTTAGTTTTAAGTACCTCCGTTCAAGTTGATGAATTAAAGATTACATAAGCAATGTGCAAAAAATGGGTAAACAATGAGTAAATGTGAAATAGTTTATGATGAGTTTAATTTACGCTTATTTAATGCCGGTCTCAAAGCTCAACGTAGACCTCTAAACTAAAATGAATATCACTGCATTTATTAAGATAAAAGCATTAAGACAAAAAACACTATGGTTATTTAACGAGCATTATTTTTTATTCATCCATATTTTTTGCACATTGTTTTGTTATGCTAAAACAAAGGGAAATACGACGATAGTTAAGGCTTTACATGCAGCTATATAACTGTAATGTTCACGTACTATCAAGATCAGCGTGTTATTACACTAAAATGCCATTGCTTTCAAACAAGCGTAAAGTCCCATCTTTTATTACTTTTGAGATTAGTAGTTATCAATGAAAATTCAGAATAAGTTATTTGTGTTTTTATTCAGCTTTAGCCTGATATTAGTGACCGTTTTGGTATCGCTGATGCAGTGGAGCATCGATAAAGGCATGATCGAATATGTTATTTCCAAAGAAGTGGAAACCTTAAAGCCGGTCTTGTCTAAGCTTGCTGATGAATATGAAATCGACAATAGTTGGCGTTCTATGGTGGGTAAAAATCATAAATTTGGTCAGTTAATTCATCAAAAATTGGCGGGTAATGATTTTGAAATCGAGAAAAACGCACGACCACCGAGAAAGCAAGGCTTCAAAAAACCAGCGCATAGACCGCCACATTTAGCTGATCGTAGACCGCCAACAAGCCTTCTAGATAATAACAACAGACCACCATTTCCGCCTCAACGTGAAGCACATTATGCTTTACTCGATAGTAAGGGGGTCTTGATTGCTGGCAGTTACCCGGCGAAGCTAGAATATACCCAAACACCGATAGAGTTGAATAATCAAGTTATTGGCTTTGTTGCTATATCTAAACGCAACGAACTGACCCAAGGTTATGAAGTTGATTTTATCGAGCAACAACAAAAGTATTTATGGTTAATTGCGCTTATTGTTATGCTGTTAGTGGCTTTGCTGACATTACCACTTGCTCGTCATATAGTTGAACCGATTAAGCTGATCACCCGTGGCATGCATAAGTTAACTCAAGGCGATTATCAACAGTCTATTGATCTGAAGCGACAAGACGAGCTCAGTGAATTAAGCCGTGATTTTAATGAACTTGCCTTAACGTTAACCAAAAATGAAAGCGCACGAAAACGTTGGTTAGCCAACATATCTCATGAACTTCGTACACCCGTCGCTATTTTACGTGGTGAATTAGAAGCAATGCTGGATAAAGTTAGGCCATTAACCTTGAGCAATATCGCTTCTGCACATGACGAAGTTAAACACTTACAACGCTTAATCGACGATTTAAATCAGCTAACAAGTGCTGATATCGGTGGTATGGGTTATCGTAAACACGCTGAAGAGTTGGTGTCATTATTCCAAAATGAGGCCGGAAAGTATCGTGGTTATTTAGCCGATGCTGGCATAACGCTATTACTTGATTTAGCCGTTGATGAAGCCAACATTTATGCTGACAAAACTCGCTTGTATCAATTGTTCGAAAATATAATCAATAATTGTATTAAGTATTCGGGTGCAAGCGAGCTTAAAGTGTCGTTAACTGTTGATAAAACTGTAGAACAATTAACAGAAAACGATAAAGGCACCGTAACCTTAACCATTGAAGATAACGGTATTGGCGTTGATGAAGCACACTTAGCGCATTTATTTGAATATCTGTATCGCGTGGAAGACTCTAGAAATCGTGAAACCGGTGGCTTTGGCTTGGGTTTATCTATTTGCCAGCATATAGTTATCGCACATCAAGGTAAAATTAATGCCACGGCCTCTAGTTTAGGCGGTTTAGCGCTAGTCATTACCTTACCTTTAGCTTAAGGAAATTAAATGTCACCTTCGATATTGATAGTAGAAGATGAAATGAAACTGGCTACTTTACTAGCCGATTATTTTACCATGGCGGAATTTAGCCCTCATTTAATTCATCATGGTGATGACGTTATTGCTTGGGTTAAAAGCAATCAGCCTAAAGCTATTTTGCTCGACATTATGCTACCGGGTAAAAATGGTATCGATCTCTGCAAAGAAATTAGGCAATTTTCTAACGTACCTATTTTAATGGTTACCGCAAAAGTAGAAGAAATAGATCGTTTGTTAGGCTTAGAGCTAGGCGCTGATGACTACATTTGCAAACCTTTCAGTCCTCGTGAAGTGGTCGCCAGGGTTAAAGCGGTATTGAGAAGAACACAAACAACTGAAAACCCTAGTGATATGATCACATTGGATGAATATCGTCTTACGGTCAGTTTTCATCATCAAGAAGTCGCGCTAACCGCTGTTGAGTTTCAACTGCTAAAACCTTTAGCGGAAAAACCCGAACGTATTTTTACCCGCGAACAACTAATGCAAAATATGTATTCAGATCATCGTATCGTTAACAATCGCACTATTGATAGCCACATAAAAAAATTACGTAAAAAGCTCAGTGACATTAGCAATGGCAAAGATTGGGTACAATCTGTGTATGGCACCGGTTACCGCTTGGTGCTTTAGCCCTTTTTTACTTTAGTCTCTTTTTCTTTAACCCCCTTTACTGATTTAGCCCCTTCCAACAACAGTACATTTATATAGCTCCCTTAGTGCAAAGGCAGCTAGATAAAACTCTCTGCTGGAAAGTAGCGGCTAATAACTTTCTTTTTATTTGCACATTGTTTGCGATTTCCCTTGTTAAGCTTGTGGTGAATTTAGTTTTAGTACAAGGATTAACCAAAAATGATGAAGACTCAATCAACAATGGTGATAGCGGTAACGCTGCTATTGGTCATATTTAATCAAGCACAAGCAAAAGAGCGTAATAACGATAGACCCGGCCCCCCGCCTTCTTTTTCATCTTTGGATACTAATGCTAATAATGAAATCGACTTTGACGAATTTTCACAACAGAAATTGCCACATGGTGATCACAAAACAATTTTTTCTCATATCGACAGTGATAATAATGGTGTGATTAGTGAAACAGAATTCAAGGATCACAAACCGCCAGCTAAAAAAAAAGACTAAGGAATAATACAATGATTAATAATGTTAACTCTGGCATGTCTATGCCTCCACCGCCGCCAAGATCGGAGCAAAGTTTAACGGAAGAGCAGCAGACTTTTATCACAGATACCTTAGCGGAATTTAATGCTGATGAGCTAAGCGAAGAAGATGCGCTTAGTATTATTGATATGTTTTCAGAAGCAAATATTCAACCAGGAGTGGCACTTGAGAAAGCAATGTCTAGTGCTGGTTTTGATGCAAAAAGCATTGGTGATATAGCTGGAGCGGCCGAAAGTAGCAGTAGACCGCCTCCGCCGCCTCCGCCAAAACAGAGCACAGACGAAATCAGCTCAATGGTTGATTACTTGGCTGAACTTTTAGAAGAAACATTATCAGCAAAAGAGAGTGAGAGCCTCAGTGATGAAGATAAACAAGCAATCTTGTCACAAGTTTTTGAAAAATTCGATCTCGAACCCGGCGACTCTATCATTAACACGAGTGCATAAGCTTTAAAGATATTTACTATACTTATTGGTTGTTCAATGAATATAGTGTGGGATAACTAAAGCGTTAAGGTTTTAGTTATCCTTTTTAGTTACCATTCTTGGTTACCCTTATTAGTTACTCTAATTTCTGTGTGGATTGGCACAAATGATGAAAAATTAACATATTAGTTATGTTTCGGGTTATCTATAGTCTTGAAATAAACTCTCCGTATGATTGCTAATGCCGCATAGCGGATATTAGCCATGCGATACTAACGTCAATGTTTAGCATAAATAGTGTACGCAATAAAACTTAAGAGATTAAAGTAACTTAAAACAAAATCCGACTAATAAATCAGTTCACAACAGCGCTAAACCACTAATTTAAATCGTTTTTTATTTCATCCTGCCTTTATATCTTTATCAGTCATATAACTTAATATTAAAGCTTTAATCTCGTTGTTAGCGAACTGTTTAGCTAAAACCTCTTTTTTGATTGCTCTTTTTGTAGATGGGCTTCTTCTAAGTGCAACTTCAAATAAACTAGCGACAGTAGACTTTGCTTCTAGCGATTGAGTAGCGCTCCATGAAATTAATGCCGAGGCGGCTTCATATTGCCCCATATTCGCTAATGAACCTAAAGCAACGTCAACTTTTTCTATTGAATCACTCGATAAGTATTGAGTGATATTTGGCACTAAAGATTCTGTTTGAATTGTATTCAGAGCACTACGTGCAGCAATATCTTTTGCTGATTCCTTGCTATCGATATAGTCAAACAAGTATTGCACTTGTTCCGCTTTTGCATTTTTGGCAATGCTAGTTGCTAGTTCATTTAGATAAGGGCTAGTATCACTACTTTCAGCATATGCTTGTTGTACTAACGCCGTAAAATCACCACTTCGGTTAAATCGCGAAATAGCTTTTTTAATCAAATAAACAGCTTCTGAACCTTGCCAGCTCTTAGTATTTACAACGTCTAACATTAACTTACTTGCACTGGATGTATTTATTGCAGCCAATAAGCTAATGGTATATTCCATTAAGCTATCACCACTTGGTGTCGATAATTCTGCATTATTTAGCTTATTCAATATATAGTTATAAATATCTTTATCGTCAGTACTTCTCAAATAGGTGATAAGCGACTTTTCAAACTGAATATTTACTCCAGTGCCATTGCTAGCACTATCCAATAACGCAGTAAGGCCTAACATGGCTTTTTCTCCAGTTAGAAGAGCACTCTCATGCTTTTCTAAACTGTTCGAATTTGGCTTTTGGCTATTGTCGACCTTTTGAAGCTTAACCTTATTACTGCTAACAAGACTAGTTTTCTGGGAAGATAGATCTACAATTTCAGACTTATTGTTATATTTATCACTCTGCAAGTTTTCTGTGTCGTACCAAATAAAATAAGTAATAAAAACAATCAGCATTGTCGCAATAGCAAAATATTTCATGTTAGTTATTTCCACTCTAACGATTGATACAGGCCTTCAAATAACCAATTAATATCTGAAACTTGAGATGTTTCTTCAGTATGTAAAATGTTTTCAGTGCTTTGTGTTCTCGCTTTGGTTATAGCAATACTTTCTTTTTCTAATAGCAAACTTAATTTTTGACTATACGAAGGTACGATACCGTCACCAATGAGTGATGCTCTAGTCACTCCATTTTCGATATAACGGAGTGTATCTGGATGTGGGTGGTCTCCACCAAACCATGTACCATAATCATAGAGGTCATAGAAATCTGATAGGCCTGCGTCTTTGCTCAACACCCCAAACTTAGTTCCTTCATAAGCCAACTGGCCCACAACAAGATTATTGAGTTGAGCAACGTTTTCATTTAAAGCTTTAATGTTGTCAGATTCTGGAGACAAGAAATCAATACTTGGTGCTTGCAATTCCATCTGGTATTTAAGACCTACACCAAAACCAAAATAAGTTCTCGTTCCATTTAACATTTCTATCACCTCCCAGTTATCTTCACATTTACTGCCATTTTGGCGGTAAATACTTTTAGGGGTGCAATTATCATCCATATATTTATAGAAACGACCTAGAGGAGAACCTTGATGGGGCGTACCTGTAGTTGCAAAACCTTTTACTAACGCTTTATTGTCGACATTTGGATTCTGTAAATAAGATCTTGCTGCTAAGCCGCCACGACTGTGGCCGAACAAAAATATTTCAACATCTTTTCCTAAGTGATCAACAATGCGAGCAATAGCGGATTCGACTTCAATCCCTAAACCTTCGAAAGTGGTATAATCACCATCACAACCTAAAGCACTATTACAGACTTTGTTATCTAAGCCTGATGCTGAATAAGTTGCACCCCTGTCCAATGAGCCAAATTCAAGGTTAAAACAGTTAATGCCATCACTATTGCCGCCTAATACAGGTAAAGAATCATTGTCTACGGTTAATAAATAACACTGCCCATTAAAGAAACTATCATCGTTAACCATTGAATCCCACGTACTTGGATTAGAAGCTAAACCGTGTAATAACAGCATGGCTTTTTTGTAGACAATGTCAGATGTACTAGCAGATAAAGTGAAATTAGCAGCTTGTTTTGACAACACACCTATAAAGTAAGTCGCTTCTTTCTCACTTCGAATGACACATTTTTCAGATTCACTATCACTTTCGTTGGAACGACATAGGTAATCAAATTTTGTTGGAAACTCTTCAGCTGCCACATATAAATCCACATCACCAGTTAAGTTGGTTAGCTCTATATTAAGTAAAACATTCTCTGGTGCGTTTACCGTGAAATATTGCCAATCATTAATTTTAATGTGGCCAGATACTACTTCTGTCAGAGTTAATGTCCCAGGGTTGAGCAATGTGTTGAATTCGGGCGTGTAAGGAGAAGGATCTTCTTCATTGAGGATACCGTCACCGTCGATATCAGGATCGCTATTATTGCCAACACCATCATTATCCAAATCTTCCCACTCTGTTACATCAAAGGGAAAAGCATCCAGTTCATTCTCAATATTGTCACCGTCGATATCAGTATCAGTATTATTCCCAATACCATCATTATCTAAATCGAACCACTCTGTTGCTTCATATGGAAAGGCGTCATCATCATTTAAAAAGGAATCCCCATCTATATCGGAATCATCCGGGTCAGCAATACCATCAAAGTCTGTATCGCCTGCCAGTTCGCCTTGGTTATCACGCATGACATATGTGCCACTTTCGCCCCGATTTTTAATTTCAATATATACTTTGATTAAGTCGATAATACTAGCTGGATTTTCACCAAAGCTATTTAACTGCTCTGGCGTTTCAGGCATCAGCGAAAGCCTCACTAGGTCAGCCGCAACTTCAGCAAGGTAGGTATTTTGAGTAGCAATAAAGTCTTCAAATAAATTTTCAGTTACAGCATCTAGAGCTATCCCTATCTGAGCTTTCGCACCATCGATATTACCTAATTCATGTTCTTTAATGTAAATTAAAGTTGTTAACGGGGTTATGACGTTTTTACCTTTAGGCGACGCTAAGACAAAGCTTTTATCTACCGTTCTGTTTAAAGACTCATCAAAAGTTTTTCCCGCTTCAGCCAAAGCAAGCAAACTATAATCAGTTGGAGTAAGGTCTGATGAAAGTGTAAGTTCTGCAATTCCTTTATTAGCGGTTTCAGCACTAGGCTCATCAGCATCTTTTAAACCATTTCCATTCAAATCAAGCCAAACTGTTGCGCCTCGCAGGTATCCATCTATGACAGTTACTTTATATGTTTGGTATGTCGGCTGAATTGGCTCTGGTTGTTTTTCTGGGTCAGGAGTGCTTGACCCCCCACCACAGGCAACTAGAAAAAACGTGATAAAAAATACAAATATAGAATGAAAATAGGTACGACCTGTCATCCTTGACTCCAAATAGAAAATAAATTTTAAATTGATTCGGTATCCTTTAAACCAAACCAGCTCATTTATTAAACAATTGAATCGCTATGCAACCAATTGATAATTAATATCATTTTCCTTTATAGAGTTCTACATGTCAATCTTCCGCAAATATTTAAAAATAGAGAATAACCTTAAGATAAAAAAGAAGTTACAACATAGCTTGTGTATAGTTTAAGTTCAGGTAAATATTACCGTGTTGACATATATTGAAAATTTCGGTTTTAAATATATCTAAAGGTAACGTGTTTCTTTACACCTAATATGTAAAAGTACAATAAGATGTAAGAACGTCTGTTTGTCTAAATAGCCGAAGTTAGCGAAACAATCACTAACTTCCCTTAGCGCACTTAATTACCATTTTCTATTGTTATTATTGAAGTTTTTTATTATTCCCTCACGAATTTTGACGCAGAACTTTAATTATTTTGGCCAATCTAGTTACAGCCGAGGAAAAACGATTCAAGAATTTTCATAAGTTGTGAAGTTCCCCTTAGTTTATAAAAGTCGCGTTATTTTTACCAACAAGAACAACACAGACTTATTACCTTATGTTTAACTTCAATCTAATAGCTTGATAAACAAACCGTTAAAATATTTCTCCACATTTTCACATTACTTGCACATTTCCTGCACATTGACCTTTTAAACTTGAGTTAACTATAGTTTCTAGTCCTAGTGATAAACCTTAAAGGAAAATGCCATGCTACAAAAATTCAGCGCTTATCGTCATACCAAACCAACGCTAATAAGCTTGTTATTGCTTTCTACATTAGCCGCTTGTGGTGGTAGCAGTGATAGTAATAACGATAGTGGCGAAACGATAGCCACAAATACAGCGCCAATAGCGAATGCTGGCGATAATCAAAACGTATTTATTAATAGCACTGTGACACTGTCTGGTGCACTAAGTAGCGATGCAGATGGCGATACCCTAGGGTATTCTTGGAGCTTATCTACTATTCCCACCGATAGTGTCGCTATATTATCAAGTGAAAGTGATGTTGCCCCAACCTTTATCGCCGATGTTGTTGGCAGCTATGTTGTGCATTTAACGGTTAATGACGACCAAGAAAACAGTGAAGTCGATAGTGTTGAAATTATCGTTTCAGAAGTTTCTGATGGCAGTACGGCAAATATTTTATGCGATTACAATTATAACGAATATAACGATTCAATTTATGTGCTTGAAGACAGCATGGCACAGTGGAGCTGTACTGATAGCGAACGCTTACTAAGTGCTAATGGTGTTCCAGATCATGAGGTTGGCGAGTTTCCAAATAGTAATAATCCTAATGCGATTGAGTCACAAACAGTTTCTGATAGCCTAACGTTATCTCCTGTTGAGTCAACAACAGCAACAACTTTAGGTGGTCCTCGTGGTGTAACAGGTTACGTACTTAATGGGGTAAAAATTGATGCAGGTACGGCAGGAAGTTGTGATGATTCAGGCAATGACTGTAGCCTTATTGATAACAGCGGTAATTGGAGTATCGAAGCGTTAGGTCAAACGAGCTTTAATTTTGGTACCGACGACAACAATGCCCATGTTCAGCCAGGTGGTGCATATCATTACCATGGCATGCCTGAAGGTTTTATCACTAAGCAAGGCGGCGGCGATACCACCATGACTATTATTGGTTGGGCTGCAGATGGTTTTCCTATCTACGCACGTTATGGTTACAGCATTGCCAGTGATGCTACTTCATCAATTAAATTGATCACCGGCAGTTATCAACTGATCAGTGACGTTAGTAGCTCTCGCCCTTCTAAAGACATATATCCGCTGGGTACCTTCGCACAAGATTGGCAATATGTTGCTGGCTCTGGTGATTTAGATGAATGTAATGGCCGAGTTGGTGTTACGCCAGAATTTCCTAATGGTATTTATCACTACTTTGCGACAGAAAGTTATCCTTACTTTCAACGTTGTGTAAAAGGTGAAGTTGAAGTTACCGGCGGCATGCCTCCACCATAACGATCTAGTTAAGAAATAGAACCATAACAGTTAAGTGCTCTGATCAACGTAATATTTTGCTGAAGCAAGCGGACTGGCTTTTATATCAAGTCAGTCCGAAATTAATGATCATTGGTATAATTTATCGGAAATGACTTTATGAAATTGAACATTAGATTAAATAGTAAACTAAATATGAAATTATCTCTGACCAGCTTTGCTAAATCAGTTGTGTTAATAAGCGCGTTATTTTCTCAGGCTTTGTATGCTCACGTAATGGTGGCACAAAAAGGCACATTAAACGTTGCTGAAGATGGTGTTTATATGGTGATTTCATTACCTGTATCTGCTTTTCCAACTGTTGACGATGATAATGACGGTAAGCTTTCTACAGAAGAGTTCACTTTACACCGCCTGGAAATTATTTCTACAGTGCACAGTAAAATCACTTTAAAAGATGAAGATGGTCTACTCGCATTACAAGGTATAATGCTATCACCAGTGACCTCTCATCATTCGCCTCACTCGCCCACGTCACAGATAGTCGTTATGGGACGTTTTACTTTAGCCAAAGCAGACAGCGCACTTGAGTATCAAGTAAATCTTTTTGGCAAAGGTGACGGTGAAGGTACGTTAGCCATCACGGCAACACGTAAAGGAAAGAGCGATAAACACGCGTTTGAGTTGTCTAAGGAAAATTCAAAAGTGTTGTTGTTTTCTGAATAAGTTTTATGACATGAATATGCTAGCGACAGGCCGTTTAATAGACTTTAGCTAGCATTTAATATTTGCATTTTAGTATTATACGCTTATTAATACCGATACTTATTACAGCTAAAATACTGACTAAAATAAAAATTTATACATTTTATTCCTGCTACACAAAAAAGGCCATTATTTAGCTGTTACTTTATAGCCTGCTTACTCTTGTTTAAAAATGCCAATGACTTGCTCATTAGGTCTTACTTCTTGTACCACATGTTCTTCAGGTTGCGACATTAAGTGACCACAACTGACACATGTTACTGTCTCTACACCGTTTTCTTTGGTTAGTCCCATGGTGTCCATTGCCTTACATTTCGGGCAAGTTGCCCCAGCTATAAATCGTTTTTTCACGTTTTACTCAATTTTAGGTAATTTTTAATTCGTTTTAGCAAGATATCTGCTCAGTGTTTCTATTTTACCTTGAACAACCCCCCAAGGAAAAGCGACAATAGCGCCTTGCATTAAAAAGAGTAAATATAAATGATCACAGCTACAGATTTAAGTTTAGCCCGAGGTGCAAAATACCTCATAAAATCATCAAGTTTTACCATACACCCAAATCATAAGGTTGGACTTGTTGGGGCGAACGGCTGTGGAAAATCGTCTTTGTTCGCAAGCTTGCTTGGCACACTGCCACCTGACTTGGGTAATCTATCGATGCCGAGCAGCTGGAAAATTGCCACCGTTAAGCAAGAAACACCGGCGCTAGAGCAATCAGCCTTAGATTATGTCATGGACGGTGATATTGAATTTCGCCAGCTAGAGGCAAAATTAGACCAAGCGCGTGAAGATGATAACGGCACACTTGAAGCGACTATTATTAACCAAATTGATGCAGTCAACGGTTACAGCTTACCTGCTCGTTCAGCAGAGTTATTGCATGGTTTAGGCTTTATGCAAGAACAACTGGTTAATCCCGTAAAATCATTTTCTGGTGGTTGGCGTATGCGCTTAAACTTAGCGCAGGCCTTGATCAGTCGTGCTGACTTATTACTACTGGATGAGCCAACCAACCATTTAGATTTAGATGCCGTCATTTGGTTACAACGTTGGTTAAAAAGATTTACCGGCACTTTAGTGCTGATCTCCCATGACCGAGATTTTCTTGATGATGTTATTGGTCAAATTTTACATATTGAGCATCAAACCGCGAAATTATACTCAGGTAATTACAGTGCTTTTGAACGCCAACGTGCAGAGCATTTAGCTCAACAAGATGCGCAATATCAAAAGCAACAAAAAGAAGTTGCCCATTTAACCTCGTTTGTTGATCGTTTTCGTGCGAAAGCCAGTAAAGCAAAACAGGCGCAAAGTCGTTTAAAACGTTTACAAAAATTACCAGATTTAGCACCCGCGCATGTTGATAGCCAATTTACCTTCAGTTTTGAACAACCTGAAACACTACCTTACCCACTATTAGCATTAACGGAAAGTCAGTGTGGTTATAGTGATGAAGCTATTATTTTAGACGATGTTGGCATAACCTTGGTCCCTGGTAGCCGCATCGGTTTACTGGGTCGTAATGGTGCTGGTAAATCAACATTGATAAAGTCATTAGCAGGTGATTTAACCTTGCTTAAAGGCGAGCGTTACTGCGCACAAGATCTCAAAGTGGGTTACTTTTCACAGCATCAACTTGAGCAATTACACATGCCTAGTAGTGCCATTGAACACATTACCCGTGCAAAATCTGATATAACCGAATTACAGGCTCGATCGTTCTTAGGACGATTTGGCTTTAGTGGCGATCAAGCATTAGGCAAAGTTGGTACGATGTCTGGTGGCGAGAAAGCGCGTTTAGTCTTAGCACTGATTGTTTTAGAAAAACCACAACTGCTTCTACTCGATGAGCCGACTAACCATCTCGACTTAGAGATGCGTCAAGCCTTAGTGTTAGCGTTACAAGACTTTGAAGGTGCGATCATTCTTATTGCTCATGATAGATTTTTATTAGAGTCTTGTGTTGATGAGTTTTATTTGGTGGCCAATGGCCGTGTCACCGATTTCGATGGTGATATTGATGATTATCAACAATGGTTAAATGATGATAAAAAACAGTCAGTCAAAGCAAACAAGATTGTCAGCGAACCACAAATAGATAAAAAGCAACAACGTAAAGAGCAAGCTGAACTACGTAAAAAGGCTTCGCCACTGCGCAAGCAAGCAGACAAGTTTGAAAAAATGGTACAAAAAGCACAAGATGAATTAACTGACGTTGAAGCTCAATTGGCCAATAGTGATATTTATCAAGCAGAGCATAAAAGCAAACTCACGGAGCTACTAAAGCATCAAGCTAAGCTTAAGCAAACGTTAGAAGAAAATGAAATGCAGTGGCTTGACCTTGAAGAACAAATTGAAGAGATAATGTCACAAGCATGATACGTTTTGTTGCTACACTTAAATTATCGCAGCATATTAAGTTGTCACGCTATCTCATCATGACAACATCAGACTATAGGACATGATAATGAAAAAATTAACCTTAATTGCACTTAGTATTGCGCTATTCGCTCAAAGCTCGGCGTACAGTGCCGATCTAGATCAAGGCATATATGAGCTAAACCGTGGTGAATTTAGAGCAGCGATTGCCGAATTTGAACCTTTAGTTGCTGAGCAATATGCACCAGCACAATATCAAATGGGTTTAGTTTATTTAAATGGTTACGGCGTAGTTAAAAATGCGAAAAAAGCATTAGAGTTATTTAATTTGGCTGCAGCGCAAAACTATACGGAGGCTTTATTCGATCTTTCATTACTTTATAGTGAAGGCGAAGCAACAAAAAAAGATCTGCCAACAGCTTATGCATTAATGGAAAAAGCGGCCCATAAAAACTTACCGCGTGCACAATTTAATTTGGGCGTGATGCTCTATAACGGTGATGGCGTAAATCGTAGTTATCTAAAAGCATCACAGTGGTATCAGAAAGCCGCAGATCAAAACTATGCCTTAGCGCAGTTTAATCTTGCCTTAATGTATTTTGAGGGCAAAGGCGTCGCTAAAAGTACCGAAATGTCATACATCTGGAATACCATTGCCGCTAGAAATGGCTACCGCATCGCAGAAAAAAGTCGTGATATGGACGAACGTAATTTAACAGTAGAGGAAATTAAAGTCGCTCAAGAAAAAACCGATGTGCTTCACAGTCAAATAGTTGCTCAGCGAGAGCTTAAATTAAGACAATATTCTTCAAACTAAAATATTTAAAGTAAACCTGCGCTATGACAGCAGGTTTACTTTTACAGCCATCTTTAAATTAGTCTGGCTTTAAAACTATCTTTATAACGTCTAGATAAGTTTAAATTTTTGCCGGTGGTTAATTTGACTTCACTATCCCCACTACTTAATGGGGTTATAGACTCAACAAAATTTAAATTAATTACGTGCGAACGGTGAATTCGACAAAAACCCTTATCGACAATTTGCTCACTGAGTTGTTTTAGCGTAGCTCGGGTCGGGTAAATACGGCCATCAATATGTAAATTTACGTAGTTCCCGGCTGACTCTAACCATTCAACATCGGTGATATTGATAATAAATTCTTTACCTAATTTTTTGATCAGCAAACGATCAATATTTTTACTTACTGTCGAACGCTCACTTTCGTCTTCACTCTGTGCTATCGGGTTTGCCTCACCTTGCAACCGAGCCAAAATAAAACGATATCCTTGTAAGAAAATAATTAAAAATATAAAGCTCCATAAATCTTTGCGATATTCGTAGAACAATTCAAACCCTAAGTTGCCAAAGTCATAACTACGTTGCACCATAAAATATGATAGTTTTCTGAGCCCCACCATAATGGCAACATGTAATAATGAAAACACGCTCGCAGCGATAAAGTATTGGAAAAGAGAGTATTTAATAGCTTGCCAATTAAATGGAATTTTTCGTAACAGCATAAAAATAAACGGCAATAAAACTAAAGTACTTATCGCACTAGAATACTCCCAAACAAAGGGTTCCCACATATCAAAGGGTAATGAGGCGTTTTTTCGTTGCGCTTCCATAATTTCGGAGCTGGCGAGTAAGGTATTATTAATAAAGAAATAACTGATAAAGATGAAAATTTCGTAACGAAGTTTATATTTTTGAAAGTGTGCTAGCTTATTCATAAATTGCTACTCTTGGGCAATAGTTTTTATCCCTCTATATCGCCTCTTGTCCCTACTCATTGTTTTTACAGCCTTTATGGCATGTATTTAACGAGTGTATCAGTGAAGATGTCCCCATCACAAGTTATTAAAGCCCTTACATTTATGTCGACTTTTTTTATGCACACACTCGCTAAGCACTTTATTCCTGACTCAAGTAATCTGCCTGCTCGACGATATGACTTAGACTGGTTGAGGGTTATAGCCTTCGTTTTCTTAATTCTTTTTCATTGTGGCATGTTCTATGTGGAAAATTGGGGCTGGCATGTAAAAAGCCAATATCGTTCTGCTTTTTTAGAGAATATAATGTTGATTATCTCCCCTTGGCGCATGCCTCTTCTTTGGTTAATTTCAGGTATTGCTATGCGCTTTATTATGGCAAAAGTTACAATTTGGCATTTTATAAGTGCGCGTACATTGCGAATACTATTGCCTTTATTATTTGGTATTCTTGTTGTTGTGCCACCTCAACTGTATATTGAAATGACCAGTAATGGTGATCTTAATATGAGTTACTGGCAGTTCATCCGTGTATTTTTTAGCGAAGATAACCTCATATTTGCAAAATACCAAGCGGGGATTTGGCCACATATTGACGTTAACCACCTCTGGTTTCTTCGCTCACTTTGGCAATACTCATTAATCATGCTCTGTATTTTACCTTTGCTTAATACATCTTGGGTCGATAAGCTGAGTACGCACTTTTTCAAGCTACCGGCATTTTTTGCTATTCCTCTAGCCACTTTACCTCTACTGATTATTGAACTTAATTGGCAGTTCAGTGACGTACGCTACCCGTTAGGCTTCACATTTATGCTCTATGGTTACCTTATTGGTTGGCAACCAAGTTTTTGGCAACGCTTTCGTCTACATTCTAACGGCTTAGTTTTGAACTTTATTTTAGCTTATATCTGCGTTATCTATTTCTACAATCAAGTTTGGTCAATCGAAAAAATAGCTCCAGGGACAAATTCGCCCTTATTATTGCTGCTAGGAACAACAATTTACAGCCTGCTGAGCCTACTAGGTGTATTAATATTATTTAACTTTGCTTACAGGTGCCTCAATAAAAACTCGTCTTATTTACGTTACTTAAATGAGGCTGTGTACCCTTTTTATATTCTCCATCAGACATTTATTATTGTCTTTGGTTATTCTCTTTCTCTATTAAATTTAAGTGCAACACTAGAAGCATCAATATTGGTAATAGTCACTTTTTCTGCTTGTATTTTAAGTGTCGAAATCATTAAACGCATTAATCTATTAAGGCCTTGCTTTGGACTTAAAATGAGAAAAAGTAACAATATCGTCTACCAACGCATTGCCTATATCAGTGCAGTAATACTCATTGTGCCGATTGCACTTGAGATTTTAATTTAACGGCTAGCAAAGTTAATAAAACGGTAATGACTTTCGTTTACAAAGTGACAATGACCGTGATCTAAATCAATAAGCAACGCTGAGTTATTATTTACAATAGCGCTCTAACCTATTTACGATTACACGATATTTTGGAGCAAGTAATGAACATTATAGATATGTTACTGAACGACCCTGTAGTGCTTTATGCTTTTGTTGGCCTAGCTATTTTACTGGGGATTGGTGGTTTTTATATTTACTACTTTTTAAAACATATAAATGAAGACACACAGTAACTCGTTGCCGCTAATACTTTCAAACTGTCAGATTATCGGCAAAACACCGTGCAGAGAATATATTAAAACTAATCTACTCGACGACTAGCTTAGGTATTAATGACGAGTTTTTCTATTAAAAATTAGCTTATCTTGCTCTGGCTTCATCATTTCCTAGCAGTGGGCATTAGCGTCGTTTTAACGTACAATAACTTTTTTGTATTACGCACTATTACCACGTTATGTTTACCAAAAGTTCCTTTAGCCCTGCTTGGTGGCTGAAAAACCCACATCTTCAGACTGTTGCCGCCAAATTTATTAGGCGTAATTACATCATTAAAACAACTGACGAAACATTAGAGCTACCTGATGGTGACTTTATTGATTTAGCGTGGACTGAGCAGGTAAGCCCTACTTGCTCTCGCCCTATCGTTGCCGTTCTGCATGGCTTGGAAGGTTCAAAAAACAGTCATTATGCCAAAGGGATGCTTTCAGCAATTAAAGCAAAAGGCTGGGTAGGTGTATTAATGCACTTTCGTGGTTGCAGTGGGCGACCAAATCGTATGGCAAAGTCTTATCATAGCGGACAAACATGCGACGTAGACTATTTTAGTCAATACCTTTCCAGTAATTATCCTAAAGCGCCAAAAGCTATTCTTGGTTTTTCACTGGGTGGGAACGTATTAGCAAAATACTTAGCGGAACAAAAACAAAACATTTATCAAGCCGCTTGTGTTATTTGTGCTCCACTCGACTTGTCGAGTTGTTGTGACAGAATTAACCAAGGCTTTTCTCGGGTTTATCAAAAGTACCTAGTTGATATGCTTAGAGCCAGCACCATTGAAAAAATAGAAGCTAACTTATTAACTGATATCGATGTGAATAATTTAAACAAGATACGTTCAATTCGAGATTTTGATCAAATGGTTACAGCTCCTATTAATGGTTTTATTGATGCAAATGATTATTACCAGAAAGCAAGTGGACGAGATGTACTGGCGCAAATAACAACACCTTGCCTGATCATACATGCCAGCGATGACCCGTTTCTCTGCAATGAAAATATTACTGCGATTTCATCATTGCCCAAACAAATCACTTTTGAAGTCAGTGATTATGGCGGTCATGTCGGTTTCATTTCTGGAAAAAATCCATTCAAACCACAATTTTGGCTTGAACAACGCATACCAGAATTTTTTAAGAGATATTTATGATCATCCCATTAGAACAAGTAGCACCAGAGACATTGAATGCCATTATAGAAAACTTTGTGCTTCGAGAAGGTACTGAGTATGGCAGTGAAGATGTATCGCTAAATGATAAAATTACCCAAGTACATCAGCAATTAAAGCAAGGTACTGCATTATTGGTTTATTCTGAACTGCATGAAACAGTGAATATTTTACCCAAAAGTGAGTTTTCGGAAGGTGTAGAAGAAGAACAATAAAGCCCAACATTTTTAATCTCGTCAATTCCTTTGAAACTAAGTTTAGTGACGATAAATAAAGTGTCTCCAAACCGCATCAGCTAACAGCTAATATTTTGATTATTAATAACTTATTTGCTCGTAATAAAAAAGGCACTATATAAGTGCCTTTTTTGAGTACATCTATTTTATTAACGAGTAAAGGTTACTGAGAAACTTACCGGAACAACGTAGTCAATACTTGGTAAAGCGGCTAATTCTTTCAATTTTGTAATTCCCGCTACCACGCCAAAAGCATCTGCTTTAATAAAAAATGGTTTAAGTGTATTTACTATAATTTTATTTTCAGATAGTCGACTAACACTAAGTTCAAGACTCACATCCTGTTGTAGGCCGTGAAAATCAATTTTGCCATTAACCTTCAGCTGTTTATTGTCACCGACATTTAATGCTGCAAGCATTGATTTATCAAGTTGCGTAGTGAAATTTGCCGCATTATATTTATCCGTATCAAAAACATGTTGCTTCAAGCGTTCATCACGAATAGCAATATTTGTATGGACACTGTTCAAATCGACACTCACATTTACTTTAGCTTGATCATCAATATCGCCCACTAGCGTTGAAAAATGATGATTCTCTGCAATTGTGCCTTTTTTAACCGAAATAAAGGTAAGGTCAGAAGAAGAATTATCAAGTTTCCATGCTGCTAGCGTCGGTAAACTAATAATAGCGGTAACAAGTAAGGTCATTGTGATTAAAGCTGTTTGGCGCATTATGCACTCCATATGGGTCAGGTTTTCACCTAGCTGTTGTACTTAAGCATTAAAATTCACCTTAATGCTTAGGTTTTTATTAATATTTAACGTGTAGCTCGGTGCGGTTTAATAATATTATGCCAAGGGATCTGTTTATTACCTAGTGATAAAAAGTCAGGTTGCATTAAGGTTTCACGTTGGTTGTATGTTAGCGGGTTAAACTCGCTATCAATAATACTACCGCCGGCTTGTTCAATAATACAATGACTCGCTCCCGTATCCCACTCGCCTGTAGGTCCAACACGTAAATAACAATCTGCGCCTCCTTCAGCAATTAAGCAATTTTTTAGTGAGCAACTTCCTAGCGCAATGTGATCATAGTCATAATCATCATTTAAATACTGCCCCATTAGATTAATATCTTGTCGTCGGCTAATGGCAACTTTTATTCGTCGTTTACCATCATATTCTGCGACTTTTATTCTATGACTAGCGATATCATTCTCTTTGAAAGCACCTAAATTGTTTTGACCATAATAGGTGAGTTGATGATCTGGGGCATGGATCACACCGATACTTGGCCAGCCATTTTCCACCAACGCTACATTAACCGCAAAATCACCACTCCCAATGATAAACTCGCCAGTACCATCAATAGGGTCTAACAACCAATAACGTGGCCATTTACAGCGCTGTGCAAGTGCTAATGCCCCGACCTCTTCTGATATAATAGGAATGTCTGGTGTCAGTGTTTTTAACGCATCCATTAAGACATCATTCGCAGCTATATCCGCGCTAGTAACAGGACTATTATCGGCCTTCATTTCAGCAGTAAAGTTGCCTTGTTTGTAATAGCGGGCAACTTCTTTACCTGCTTTCTTTGCACTCTCCAGTGCAACTGATAACAACATTTCCGGGCTCATGAAATACCTCCCAACTGATCTTTTACTAATAATAAAGCAGCAAGACTTCGTGCCTCGTTAAAATCAGGCTCTAGTAATAATTGTCGATAATCTAAGAGTGGCCACGGCACGACTACTAATGCTTCAGGTTCATCACCAATAAGTTTTTCTGCATACAAGTTTTCTGCAAGAAAAATAGTCATTTTCGCATCAAAAAAAGCTGGAGCCATTGCTACAGTATGAATAAAGGTGAGTTTCTCAGCTCCGTAACCTATCTCTTCTTTTAATTCTCTATTAGCGGCCTGCTCAGCGCTTTCGCCAGCATCAATAAGCCCTTTTGGAAAACCTAGCTCATAAGTATGTGTACCGGCACAGTATTCACGAACGAGCAACATGGTGTCTTGATCAAGCATAGGTACAATCATCACTGCACCACGGCCTGTGCCAGACATACGCTCATACTCACGTTTTTCGCCATTGGTAAAAGTTAAGTCAATTTGCTCTATAGCAAATAAACGACTTTTTGCGACTTGTTTACGCGCCGTTATTTTCGGCAGTACTATTTTTGCTGTCATAACGCCCTTTAGTGCAACAACTTAATTGATAAATTTATCAAAGAAAAAGCTAAATATAAACCATAGCACGATAACCTTGAATACATAGCTAAAGCTCTTAGGTATAATCCTATAATAAACGTGTTTCTAGGGAAAAATCTATGCTTGATTGGTCAAAAATTTCAACTGTTTTGCTTGATATGGACGGAACCATACTCGATTTACATTTTGACACTCATTTCTGGTTACACCATTTACCTAAACGCTATAGTGAATTTCATGATATCAGTTTAGCCGCTGCCCAAGAAAAACTAGGAAGTCATTATAAGAAAGTTGAAGGCACTATCGATTGGTATTGCTTAGATTACTGGGCTGAACAAACACAGCTCCCTATCACGGACTTAAAGCGTGAAGTACAACACTTGATTCAATTACGCAGTGACGCTCATGATTTTTTAGTTGCATTAAAGTCGTCTGGTCGTGACGTTGTATTAGTGACCAATGCACATCCCGATAGCTTAACGCTAAAAATAGAACGTACGGCATTAGACAAATACTTCGACACACTTTATTCAACGCATGAGTTTGGTGTTACTAAAGAATCACAATTATTATGGCAACGATTACAAGAGAAGCATGGTTTTGCTTTAGAGAGTACACTTTTTGTCGATGACAGTGTTGTTATACTAGATTCAGCAAAAGCCTATGGTTTTGAGCACTTACTCGCAGTAGCAAACCCTGACAGTAAACAAAGCAGCAAAGTAATTAGAGAATATCCATCAATTACTAACTACAGTGTATTACTCGATGAAATAAAACTGAATAGCATAAAATAAAGACAACCTTACCTCGCTAGCTGAGCAATAGGTAAGGTTTAATTCATGGTGAATCGTTATATTTTCAAACGATATCGACCTTTTTTATCTGGCTTACCTAAGAAGCTTAAAATATCATTTAATTGACTAGGAAATTTTTCTCCTGGTGTTAAATAACCACTTCCTGCAAAACGACCACCTTGTTTTAATTGTGCACTAAAGCTTAATCCTAAATTGTTTTTAGGTGCAATCTCTGCAATAAGTTCACCTTTATCGCAACTAAGTGCTGCAGAAAGATCGCCAAGGATTACTTTTTCTTCAAACGCGGTTGCAGCAGCATTACGCCATTGCAAATTACCTTGTAATGCACTGCACACAGGGGCACCCATAACAAAACGAGAAACATTTAATGTTAATTGTTCATGCGCGATAACATCTATCGGTAAATTGAAGCGTGATACTACTGTATTAGCCGCAACATTTACCTTCGCATCTTCAATAACAATATCTGCTAGTAAACCACTTATTGTTAAATGACCTTCAGGGCCATTAACAAGAGCATCACCAAAGGTAATATCTAGCTTAGGATCAAGCATCAATAGAGATAATACTGACAAAGAGCTCTGCACTTGATTAACAACAATATTATCAACCATCACTTGTCCAATACTCGTCTGCCAAATTGTACCTTCGACATTAGCGACAACAACATTATTGGGTAACTTAATTTGCGTCATAACCCAATTGGCAGGCATTAACGCGACAACAAAAATACTGTACACGACTAAAAAAATTGCTGCGTAAGCAAACTTCTTTTTCATTAAATCTTTCCTAACTGTAATCGACGAACACGAACCACACCCTGTTGATCAGCTAAACTCAAATCAATGTTTTTTACTTGTAGATTTTCGCGACTGGCGAGTTGTTCTAACCAAGCCAACAATTGATTAAACGATATTTCATCAATCCAAACTTGTAAGTCATCGCCTTGAGGTTGCATGCGAGTGATGGTGATATTATTTATTCTTGAGGTACGATTAACAATACTAGACAAGCTAGCACCACTGCTGCTTCGTCCATTTCGTTTTGCTTCTTGATAGCGCTTGGTATTCTCTTTTACCCAAACGAGCAAGTCTTGTTGACGTTCTACTTTTAATTTACTCTCAGCAATATTTTTATTCAATGGCTGCCATATAAGGCCATATAGAATAAATACGCCTACCACTGCGGACATTACCATGACCAAACGTTGCTCTCGAATATTTAACTGTTGCCACCAGGTTTTCATGAGCGCCCCTTAGCTGATGTATCCGTAATACTGAATGAACCTGAAATTTGATCACCTTGATTATTTTGTGCACCTAAATTCACCGTCAAACCAGCTTTTTCAAGTGCGACTTTCAATTTTTCAAAGTATTGATAATCTTTAGCAATTGTTTGCATGCGTACTTCTTGTCGTTTTCCATCAAACTTTAAAGTTTGCGGTTTTATTTCTGGCACACTGGCTAATGCTGGTTCAAGTTTCACTAATAAAGGTAAGAAGCCGGCAGAGTCTTCACTATTGCCTACCTCGGTTAATTTTTGTCGTAGTTGTGAACGGACAGTGGATACTTTCACTCGTTTCGTCTCTGGAAATGCGCTTTTGTAGCTTGCTATAATTTCCTCTTCAACCACTGATTGTTGACTAGATAGGCGATATAATTCAGCCCCTTTGAGCGTAAAATTAAGCACTAAAGCTAAACAAGCAACACCGGCGACCCATAGCCAATTCACACTAGCCGCTGAACGTTTTTCTTTGACTTGAAATTCACCTTGCAGCAAATTAAATTTACGTGAATGATGGTTTGCCAAAATAGCTAATGGTAGCTCTTCAGGTAAATATTCGACCGTTAATTCATTTGGCACTTTTGATAAGGGCGAATAGGCCAATATTTTACGATGATCTTCGCTCTTAGCTTCATTGCCATCTGCGCTATCACTTTCGTTAGTGTTTTCATTAACACTTAAGCTCGAAAAATGCTTAGTAACAATCGGCCAAACATTCGCTTCAAATGACATCACCTGCCATAAGCCAAGTCGTATTAATATTTGTTCACCGAGCATGACCGCCGTACTGCTTTGCGGATCTACTGGCAATGCCATCGCATCAGGAATAATGACTTTGCAAAAAATGCCGGCGTCTGACAACCATTGCTGCCAGTTTTCTAACTGCTGACGCTCAAGTGCAGCCAAAAAGCAGTTATTACCTTGCTCGTCATTTTTGATGTCACTATATGCAAAAAAGAGTTGCTCTACATCTTGAGCTAATTCATCTTCTAACATGTAAGGCGCAGCTAAACGAATAGCACGTTGCGATGAACCCGGTACCGTTAAACGTTTAATGGCAATGTCACTTGCCGGCACAAATGCGATCACCTCACGGGATGCGGATTTTTCAGTTAGCTGCTCTAACGCTTGTGCATTAGGCAATTCACCACTTGCGATAATTTCTTCTTGTCCGTTGGTTTTAATCAGCCAATGAATTCTACTTTCAGCTTGGCTGCCTAAACGGATAAATAAGGTTTCACCCATTACTCTCGTCCTATGATGCGACTGATCACACTTATATTATTTTTATTGTCTACTTTCATAATGGTATTCAAAGCAAAGTAACTATTATTAAAACTTGCCGTTGCTTTAAGTTTGAAATACTCACTTTTAACAGCAAATTGTTGTTTTTTTTCTGGGGCTATTTTAGCTTTACTTAATTCACTCAAATTGAAAAATTCATCTATACTTTCAAAGCCTTCTTCACCGCGGGAAGATAACGCTTCTGATGCTTCATTTTGACTTATCCCTAACATGGCTACAAGTATTTCAGGTTTATCTTGTGCGATGGTATTTATGTTTATCTTATTAAGATTCGTATCGGGCAAAATACAGGCATAGTCTTTCAATTTATTAATGACGTTAACCGTAAAGTGCTCAATGATTCTTAATTCACCTAAGCTAGCAAGGTAATTATTTGCAGCTAAATAAGGAAATTCTTTTGACGCATAATCACTATCTTCTGCACCACCTGACCCCGTTATACTCGTATTAGCGTCTAACCAATCGGTCAATGCATCAGCCATATATTCGGCTTCAAAACTGCCAACACCTTCGATATTTAATGACACTAATAATTCTTGAAAAGCTGTTCTTGCTAACGATTTCGTCGCAGGGTTACTGCCATCGTCTTCGCCGTCTGTACGTAATGAATTTAGATTAAAGCAGCTTTGTAAATCTGTTATTTCACCTGAAATTTCGCCAAAATCGACCGGAAAGGTGTTTTCCCCTTGAGCCCAGATTTGGCCTAAATGCGTCACTTCTGCATTATCTTCAAAAGACTGAATCAACACCCGCTTTGCAAATGCTTCAGCTCCCATAGCATACCAATAAGCTTGCTGATTTGAGCCAATATTAGTCGTACGTTGCATTTGTAGTTGCAAACGTGCTGTCATTTGAGTCGCTAATATGGCGATTAATGCCACAATAAGCATGACAGTAATCAACGCTACGCCTTTATGCCGATAAACTCTACCCACCTGTGTCAGCCTTATCTTGTGAGTTATCGCCAGCAACAATAAATTGACGGCGAATGACACCGTAATCAGTGGTATCTAGCTCAATGGCAATAGCGGTAGGCAAGTTATTACCCTGTAATGTTTTCTGCCATTTTTTGCCATCATAGAATTCAAAGTCTAATTTCTCGACCTTTGAAATCAACGGTCTAACTTTCGGATCTTCTCCTACAACCGCATCAACAAAATTAAAATGCACACGTTCAACAACGTTTTCATTTAGTTGATAAGCCACTGACTGCATATCACTGCGCGGTAATAACAATCCGGGATTGGTCCAGCCGTGTCGAACAAAGCCTATTGCCTGCTCAGTACTGCTGTAACTTTCATTATCCGTATGCAAAAATCCCGTCTGCGGAGCCTCACCATTTAAGCGCACACTACGTCGAGCAATTTGTAACATATCACGTTCGATGATCAAAAATGCACGTTGTAATTCATTAATGCGATCTGTGCGTTCTTTAGAGACAGAGTCACTATTTAATACGGTTTCAAAAATACTAAAACTGGCCATGCTGATCACCGAAAAAATAGCAATTGCAATCAGTACTTCTAGTAAGGTAAAGCCTCGAGTGTACTTTGGCATACCATTAACGTTTTCTTTTAACAGGCTTTGCTTAATGTCTAGGTTTTTCATTGGCTAGGCTTAGCAATATAAGTCATTAAATGGCTTAATGCAGAAGGATCTTTTTCTTCAAGTCGCACTTCCATAACGATAGCTCGCATATCTTTGTCAGTAGTTTTCACTACTTTTTGTTGCCAAAACCATTCCTGGCCTGCAAATTCAACTTTACCTTTTTTATTATTCTTTGGTGGCCATGAAGTATCTAATGTAACTTCAACAAGTTGATTCGATGCTACCCAACTCGCGATAATTTTACTTTCTAAATAGCCTAAATTGCGTGCGTTGGTATCTGCGGTGCCTAAAATTGCGATACCAGCGATAGAAAAAACAGCCATTGCCAGCATCACTTCAATTAAAGTAAAGCCCTTTTGCAATTTCTGAACACTAGAGTGTAAATTAGCGAGGGTTAGCATTAACTATTGGCCCTTCTATCGTTAATGGTGTGGTGTAAATTCCAGTGACTTTGAAACTGACATTTTCATCGCCGTTGAAAGCAAATTCAGCGATAGAAAATGTTAAACTAAAAGGGGTAATGTCACCGCCAGAAAGTATATACACTTGAGGTATAATTTTTTTCTCTTCTTCGTCTTCTGTAAAAAGTTCATCATCGTCTTCTGTGATCAGGAGCGATGAATCGAATAAGAGTGGCTCTTCAATGGGTAAATCATCAAGCTGCAACGTTATTTCAATGCCCTCAGGCAAAGTAAACACTTCAAATAATGGATTATCAGCAATAGGGGTCCAGCTGACGCCATCGTAGCCTAAGAATTGATAGCTGTTTTCTTCAATAAATAAGCCTAGCTCAACATTATTTAGTAAGCCGTACTCAGCAGCAACGTCAAAAATGCCCGCAAAGCGGGCACTATTTTGTTCTAATAATTGTTCTGGTTTATTACCAGAAAAAGTAAATTGTACCGCAGAAACCATCACGCCAATCAAGACGATAACTAGCATCACTTCGATTAAGGTAAAACCTTGTTGTAGGCGATGTTTCTGTTTGGGAAAATATCCCGTATTAAGAGCCATAGTTAACCAACTATCAATAATAACTTATTATTGATAGTCACCTAAATTCCAATTACCAATATCATCGTCTGTACCGGCTTCGCCATCAGGTCCCATAGAAAACACATCCATATTACCGTGCTCGCCTGGATTTAATAATTGATATTCACTGCCCCATGGGTCGTTAGGTAAACGTTTAACATAACCGCCTTCAGGAAAACGACGCGGAGCCGGTTCAATATCAGTTTCAGTGGTTAATGCTTCAAGGCCTTGTTCTGTACTTGGATATTTATAATTATCCATTTTATACATACTTAAAGAAGTTTCTAAGGCATTAATATCTGATACTGCCTTTTGCAGATTTGCTCGTTCTTGGCTGCCCATTAAGTTTGGTACTACCATACTCGCTAGAATACCTAAAATAACAATAACGACCATAACTTCTAACAGAGTAAAACCACGAATATTTTTTACTGCTTTCATTTTTTAACTTCCTATTAACGTATTTAACTGAAGAATTGGCTGTAAAATAGCCATAACGATAAATAATACAATACCGGCCATAACAACCATTAATGCAGGTTCAAAAGCCTTTAATGATATATTAACAATAGCTTCGAACTCACGGTCTTGGTTGTCTGCTGCACGTCCTAACATATGCTCAAGTTGACCACTTTTCTCGCCACTGGCGATCATATGTAACATCATCGGAGGAAACAGCTTAGTTTGCTCTAATGACACCCGTAAACTTGCACCCTCTCGAACTTTGTCAGCCGATTCTTTAACACTTTGCTTGATGTATAAATTATCAAGTACTTCGCCTGATATTTTCATGCTCTCTAATAGAGGAACGGCACTCGCGGTTAAAATGCTCAAGGTACGCGCAAATCTTGCGGTATTAACACTTTTAGCCACTTTACCAATACCAGGTATGGCAAGAAAACGTTGATGATAGGCAAACTTGAAACTGTCTTTTTTTAACAGTTGTGACCAAATTAACATTAACGCAGCAACAATGAGGACAAGTGCTAAGCCATAATCTCGTAAAAAGTCACTACTGGCGATCAAAAACTTTGTCGTTGCAGGTAAATTTGCGCCCATATGTTCAAACTGTCCAACAATCTTTGGAACCACGGCAGTGAGCAATATGGCAATAACACCGGTTGCTACAACCGTCATAATAATGGGGTAGACCAAAGCTTGAATAAGCTGAGAACGCAGTTGTTGTCGCTGCTCAGTGTAATCAGCTAACCGGTCTAATACTTTATCAAGATGACCAGATTTCTCACCAGCGGCAACCATAGCTCGAAATAAGCGATTAAATACCTGTGGAAATTCAGCCATACTTTCAGCTAAACCATAGCCTTCAGTCACTTTAGTACGTACGGCCATGATCATACTTTTTAATGTGTTTTTCTCACATTGTTCACCAACAGCCATTAATGACTCTTCTATTGGCAAACCGGACTCAACTAAGGTTGATAACTGTCGTGTGATTAATGCTAGCTCAGAGGCTGATATTTTTGTACCGCCACTGAAAAAGGATTTCTTTTGTGTTTGTTTACTTTTTTTCAGACATGGTACAACTTCAACTGGCATTAGGCCTTGTTCACGAAGTAAATTACGCACATGCCTTGGCGTATCGCCTTCAATAACGCCTTTTTTGTTTTTTCCTCGGCTATCTACTGCCTGATAATCAAATGCTGCCATAATTTACCATGTAATCTACAACTGGGTTGTAAGCTAATTAGTCTTCACGCGTCACGCGTAATACTTCTTCAATAGTGGTTTCACCACGCATTACTTTATCAAAGCCGTCACGACGAATACTTGGCGTTGATTTACGAATGAATTTTTCAATCACTTGCTCACCTTTGCCGTTATGAATCAATTCGCGAACTTTATCGTCCACCACAATCAACTCATGAATACCTGTTCGGCCACGATATCCTTTAAAGCTACACTCTTCACAACCAACCGCTTTAAAAATAGGCGCGTTATCGTGCTCATTTAGTTGTAACAATCTTCGCTCTTCATCAGAAGGTGCATAACACTCGCGACAATGAGGACATAAGGTTCTCACTAACCGCTGAGCTAAAACGCCTAATAAACTTGATGAAAGTAAAAAAGGTTCAACACCCATATCTTCCATACGTGTTATTGCGCCAGCAGCGGTATTTGTATGTAACGTCGATAAAACTAAATGTCCTGTCAAACTGGCTTGAACACCAATTTGAGCCGTTTCTAAATCTCGAATTTCACCTACCATGACAACATCGGGATCTTGACGAAGTATGGCGCGTAAACCACGCGCAAAAGTCATATCGACTTTGGTGTTAACTTGGGTTTGGCCGATGCCTTCAATCGCATACTCGATAGGGTCTTCAACGGTCAGTATATTGCGCTCTTTGCTATCAATTTGGCTTAACCCTGCATACAAAGTAGTACTTTTACCCGAGCCAGTAGGCCCTGTCACTAATATGATGCCATGCGGTTTTTCAATTAACTCTGAAAAGCGCGCCCGATTACCATCGGTCATACCTAAATCTTGTAAATCTAAACGTGTAGAATTTTTATCTAACAAACGTAATACGACACGTTCACCATGACCTGTAGGCATGGTAGAAACACGTACATCAACCGCTCGCCCAGCGATTCTTAGAGAAATCCGACCATCTTGTGGAATACGTTTTTCAGCAATATCAAGTTTTGACATAACCTTGATACGAGAGACCAATAATGAGGCTAGTTTACGGTTAGGTTTTAATACTTCTCGTAAAACTCCATCAACACGAAAACGAATTTGCAATGCTTGTTCAAAAGTTTCGATATGAATATCAGAGGCATTTTCTTTAATCGCCTCACTCAACATGGCGTTAATTAATTTAATAATTGGCGCATCATCTTCATTTTCTAATAAATCTTCTGTGACAGTCATTTCATCGGCAAGAGAATATAAATCAACCTCATTGCCAATGTCTTCCATCATTTGTTGCGCTTCTGAAGAATCTCGTTGATAAGTGATCGTTAACAATTGCTCAAATTCTTCAGTGCTCTTTACGTCAATAATAAATGGTGCTTTTAGCACACGACGCACTTCCAATAAGATATCAACGTTAAGCGTATCAATGCAGACTAAGCGTAATGCACCATTATCATTTGCAACCAATACACTATGTCGCTTAGCAAAGCCAAAAGGTAAACGATAACGAATACCTTGATCGGTTAAAACATCACTTTTTGCTAATGTTAATGATTCATCACTCACTAGAATTGTTTCACCTTCGTCAACAAAAGCTTGTATGTTTGGTTCAATATCACTCATGGCTATTCGTTTTCATCCGACGATTTAGCTTCATCGCGCTTTTCCATATATTCATCAAACGATGGCGGCAAAGTCAGTTGATCATTCCATGTTGGTAAGATAGGTAACTTCTCATTCGACATTAATTCAAGACCGGCCTCTTTCTTTTCAATTTCCAGCGCTCGAATATAGTTATACTTCTCTCTACTCAGGTCGTTCATTAACTTGCCATCACGAACAATTGTCGGACGTAAAAACACCATCAAATTACGTTTACGTTTAGTATTACTTGTTGATTTAAACAAATGACCTATGATTGGAATATCGCCAAGTAGAGGTACTTTTTGCACACTCTCTTGTACATCTTCATCAATCAAACCACCTAAAATAACCGTTGCGCCATCGTCCGCCATGACCGTGGTTTTAATTTCACGTTTATTAATAGAGATATCAACACCGGTTGCGCCGCTTACAGAAGAAACTTCTTGCTCGATAGTTAACTGCACACCACTACCTTCGTTAATTTGTGGTGTTACCTTTAACTTAATACCAATTTCTTGACGTTCAACCGTTTGGAATGGATTGCTATTATTACTACCGGTTTGTGAACCGGTGATAATAGGCACTTCTTGACCAACAATAAAGTAAGCTTCTTCATTGTCCAACGTTGTAATACTTGGTGTAGAGAGTAAGTTGGAATTAGTATCAGAACTTACGGCTTGAATGATTGCACCCCAATCGTTCTTCACAATACCAAACAATGTCCCACTCACTGAGCCTAAAACTTGAGCCGCTAGACTATAATCACCATCAACGTCTGCTTGATCAGGATTGACTGTCACTGCACCACTTTCTGACGTAACGGTTGAACCTAAGGTCCCTGGCGTTGATTCTGCAGCTTGAGCAGCTGCTGCAATCGAACTTATCGGAGTAACCCCATTGGTAAATTGCGACATTGCACCAGACTCGTGATACCACTGCACACCTAAATTGACACCATCACCTTCGAATACTTCAACAATAATCGCTTCAATAAGTACTTGAGCACGACGAATATCTAGCTGACGAATTACGGCTTCAAGTGAACGCAACATATCTGGCTGAGCAGTAATGACAAGTGTATTGGTATCTTCATGGGCATCAATACTAACATTACGAGTTTGGCTCTTTTTAGAAGATGTACTTGCACTGGAAGAATCAGCGTCAATGGTCTCACTAACCCCTTGTAGTACTTTCACCATATCTTCTGATTTAGCGTACTTCAGATGATATACACGGGTATTACCATTTGATTCAAGCTCACTATCTAAACGCGAGACTAATCTAGCAACACGTTCACGTGCTTTTACTTCACCACTAACAATCACGCTATTAGTACGTTCGTCAGCAACAATTTTTGGAATTAAGAATGTAGGAGTACCAGAGCCTTTACCTTGAGTAGATTTGTTCATTGCTTCAATAATACGGACCATTTCGCCCGCTGAAGCATACTTAAGAGTAATGATTTGTACGTCTTGGTCACCAGCTTTATCAACTCGTTCAATGATTTGTACTAAGCGATTAACCACAGCAGCCGTACCCGTCAACATAATAACGTTAGCGGGATCGTAGTTAACAACGTTACCGCCACCAGCTTGGTCTGACAGTTGACGTAACAATGGCGTAAGCTCACGTACCGTCACGTTTTTAACTTCAACAACACGCGTAACCATTTCATCACCAGAGCCCGAATTTTCGTTACCGACTACAGGAATTGAAGACGTTTTAGCATCTTTATTACGAATAATTTTAACAACATTGTTTTCCATCTCAACAGCGGAAAAACCGTAAACTTCTAAAACATTTAAGAAAAATTGATAATATTGCTTTTCAGTCAATAAATCATAACTACGAACATTCACTTTGCCACGAACATTAGGATCAACGATCATGGTTTTTCTTAAATTTTTACCGACAATATTAATAAATTCCGCAATTTCTGTTCCTTTGAAATTGGGAGAATATTCAGCAGCACTTATATTGGTAGAGAGCAAAACACTATTGAGTAAAACTGCAGTAACAACCCCGGTAAGGCTACGCTTATACCAAGGTGCGCTTAATAATTTGCGCATGTATTATTCCTTTTATTCTAATTATTAATACTGAAAAGTATTTCTGTCATGTCACCATTACGATTAAGTAACAGTGAAACTTCGCGTTCTTCTTTTAAAGATTTTAGTGCCTGAGCCGCTTCTCTTGGTGCGGTTAAGTCAAAACCATTCATCTGTATTGCAACATCACCAGACTTAAGACCAGAACTTTCGAAAAAAGTTGGATCTTTTCCTGGCATTAATCTGTAACCAGCAATTTTACCGTTATCGCGTTTTGGCGAAATCTTTAAATAGTCGGTTATTTTACCAGGATCATTGTTCAGTTCTGTTTGTAGAGATTTAGTAGTTTTTGTTAATGCTTTATTATTTCGTTGGTCAACTACATTAGGCGATGAGATATCTTTACGGGATACTTTTGTTGTTTGTGGCACTGATTTATTATTACTACGTGGTTGAATAGGTTTTACATTTTTATCAAATAGTAAACCTTCAAACATCAACGTTTCTAAACGTCCCGATACTTTTAACAGTACGCGATCGCTAAAAACATTTTCTAAAACAGCTCGAGTACCTTTTATGTTTTCACCAACACTGTAGGTCTCTTGTTTACCTGAACTTTCAATAACGGCGGCAGCAGCAGCTTTATCACTACTTGCAACAACCCCTGTTAAAGTTAGTTTCAATCGTGTTTCAGGAGCATCTTCAATAACTTCTTCGACTTTCACTTCTGCTTGTTGAGAAAAGGCACCAAAGAGATTAAGTGATTGGATTGCATCCACCTTGACTTGTTTTTGTGGCATCGATGAGGCTGAAGCTGACACATTTAATTTTGAGCCAGCATTATAGGAAGACCCTGATAGTCCAAGCCAAGTAATTTGCGCGCATAAATAAGCTACATAACTAAGTAGCACTAGGATAATTACCTGAGTAATTTTTCTTTGGGGGAGCTTAGATAGCTGTTCAAACGTGCTTGATAGATTATTCGATAATGACATTTTTTATAATTTTTTTATTATCTGGAAATTTCAATTCGCTTTGATGATACTTGACCTAACGCTTGGCAACAAGACGTCATATTATTTTTTAACTATAATTAGTTAAAAAAATGTAAAGAAATGCATTCTAACTAGCGTAAACATTACTGTTATGTTAACTTTCGCCAATTTTTTAATGCCTTTATTGAGTAAAAATAAAACCATGGTTAAACCTACGGATAATGATGCTCAAAGCAAGCAGTCAACCCGCTTAGACAAGTGGTTGTGGGCTGCGCGCTTTTATAAAACACGTGCGATAGCTAAACAGATGATTGACGGCGGCAAGGTATTTTATAATGGCCAACGTAGTAAATCAGGTAAAGCTGTTGTTTTAGGTGATCGCATTACTATTAGGCAAGGCTTCGAAGAAAAACATGTCATTGTCCATGCGCTAGCGGATAAACGACGAGATGCTACTTTTGCTCAAACGCTTTATGTAGAAACATCCGAAAGTATACAAACCCGTGAAAAAAACAGCTTAGCTCGCCAGCAGGGTATTTTGCTCAGTCCTGCCAGTGACACTAAACCCGATAAGAAACAACGCCGACAAATTCGGCATTTAAAAGAAAGGATATAAACAGTGACTATGCAAACAGATGTCTTAAATCGCTATTTATTTGATAACCTCCACGCACGAGGCGAATTGGTTAATTTAAGTAAAACCTTCCAGGAAATCGTCGCTGCACATGACTACCCTTTAGGCGTAAAACAATTATTAGGTGAATTAGTCGCAGCAACTTGCCTGTTAACGGCAACACTAAAATTTGAAGGTGAAATAGCAGTACAATTGCAAGGCGATGGTCCTGTAGGCTACATGGCCGTTAACGGCAATAACCTACAAGAAATGCGCGGAATTGCTCGTATGGCAAGCGAAACTGATGCCACCCAATTAAAAGACTTGATCGGCAAAGGTAATATGGTCATTACAATTCGCCCAAGTAATGGTGAACCTTACCAAGGCGTTGTAGCGCTTGAACAAGATACTTTAGCAGGGTGTTTAGCGCATTATTTTGAAGTTTCAGAACAAATACCGACTAAAATATGGCTCTATAGCGACGAAGAAACCGCACAGGTTGCTGGCAGCTTAATTCAATTATTACCTGATGCTGGTGATAAAGAACAACAACTGGCTGACTTTGAACACTTGTGTCAATTAACTAATACTATAAAGCCTGAAGAAATCTTTTCATTAGCTAGTGAAGATCTGCTTTATCGATTATATCATCAAGAAGAAGTGCGACTGTTTGAACCTCAAGCCGTTACCTACAAATGTAGTTGTTCAGAAGAAAAGTGCTTAAGTGCTATTTCCCAAATTGCGCCTAGTGAACTTGAAAGCATCCTTGTCGAACAAGGCAGTGTTTCTATGACATGTGATTACTGCATAACAACTTACAAATTTGAACGTCCTCAACTTGAACAGTTTATTAACAATAAAACACATTAAAAATTACGGTTGGCTTGATGGTAATACTTCAAGCCAACACCTCCTATCGATTGACAACGACATAGCGTTATTCACACTTCAATACTCTGCATAAAATATTTATTTCTCTTGGCTAAAACACTCTCAGCATAATACCTGAATCAGTTAATATCTTATTTTTAATAAGATTATCGGGTAGAAAAAACACATTATTGTAAACACTATTTTCCATTTTTAATGCTACTTGTAAAATTTAAGCAAACCTTTGCTGACAAGTTATTTACATTATTTTTACATGTGCTATGTTTAAGCGTCGCATTTTTGCGTTTCTCGTATTATAAAATCAGTAAAACCGTCAATGAAAATGGTTTTGCTAACTAAAAAGAAATAATCAGCACAATTTCTGTGCATTTAGGGAGGTTCTTTGTGAATAACAAAGTAACGATTGCTGTTTCAACAGCGCTATTATCAATGGCTACAATGCAAGCATCTGCTAGCACAGTGCCAACGCAATATTCGGCTGACATATTAAAATCAGTCGCACCAATTTCAATCAACAAAGGTGGCACATTCAATAAGCAGCAGGCTAAAAAATTTCGTGTAGAAAAAGATTTAGATAACGGTATTTATACTTATATCGTTCGTCTTAAAGATCAGCCAATTGCCACATACGATGGCTCTGTTGCCGGTTTAACCGCAACTAACCCTCAAATTGCCAAAAAATCTCTTTTTAAATCATTAGCAAAAAGCAAAAAAAGCCCACAACAAATCAGAAACGAATTACGTCTTGATTTGCAGTCTGCTGATGCTGTTGCCTACAGCAATTACTTAGACAACAAACAACAAGCTTTCATGAGTAAAGCGTCAAGTAAACTAGGCAGTGGCTTAGATGTTACTTATAAATATAAAAATGCCTTCAATGGTATGGCTATTCGTCTAACTCAACAAGAAGCTCAGACTTTATCATCGATTGCTGATGTTGCTTATGTTGAACGCGAGAAAATGGAACATATTGAAACTGATACAGGACCAATTCATGTTGGTGCTCATGAAGTTTGGGAAGGTACTGGTCAAAGCGCACTCAATATGGGTGAAGGCGTTATTATCGGTGTAATCGATAGTGGTGTTAACTCAGATCACAGATCATTCGCTGATGTTGGTGATGATGGCTATGACCATACAAACCCATGGGGTGCTGGTGTTTACGTTGGTGATTGTGCTGGTGATTTCGCTTCAATGTGTAATGACAAGCTTATTGGTGTGCACTCATACGCATCTGTTACTGATAACTACGACGATACAGCAGTATTTGGTGATACTCCTCCAGCTAAGAATGGTGAAGATTACGGCGGACATGGTTCTCATACTGCAAGTACTGCTGGTGGTAACATTCTTTTAAATGTACCTATGGTCGACCAAGAGATTGGTGAAGAACAAGGTGATGGTGTTAACTCAACAGGTTTTGAGTTCGCACAAATTTCTGGCGTAGCACCACATGCTAACATCGTTGCATATCAAATTTGTAACCCTGGAAATAGTTCAACAACAGGTCCTGGCGATACATATAGCGGTTGTCCTGGTGCTGCAATTATCGCCGCATTAGATGATGCAGTTGCTGACGGTGTTGATGTTATAAACTATTCAATCAGTGGTGGTGGCGATCCTTGGGCAAGTTCAACTGAACAAGGCTTTTTAGCTGCACAAGAAGCAGGGATTTTTGCCTCAGTTTCTGCTGGTAACAGCGGTCCTGAAGCACAAACAACCTCGAAAAATGCTCCTTGGTATACTGTTGTAGGTGCTTCTACGCACGGTCGCGAAGTTGCATTTTATAAAACAGTTGGCAGCTTTACAGGTGGTGACACTGATTTAGCTGATATTGAAGGTAAAAGTGCATCTGGTGCTATTACAGCAAGTATCGTTTGGGCTGGTGATTACACTAACAGTAACGACCCAGATGGTGATGCAGCACAATGTCTAAAACCTTTCCCTGAAGGTACATTTGATGGCGAAATAGTCGTATGTGACCGTGGTGCAATTGCTCGTGTTGACAAAGCTATCAATGCAGCAGCTGGTGGTGCTGGTGGTTTTGTATTAGGAAACCTCGATGGTGGTGCAGCTACCGTTGATAATGATGTTTACGTTATACCTGGTATTCATATTAATGCAGAAAATGGCAATGCCTTACGTACTTGGTTAGCTACTGGTGCAGACCACATGGCGACTATTGCGGCTGCTGATGGTGAGTTAGAAATTACACCTGAAAACGCTGATGTTATGGCTGATTTCTCATCACGTGGTAGTAATGTCACTGTTCCTGATATCATGACTCCATCGGTTACCGCTCCTGGTGTATCTATCTATGCTGCATACTCAGATGAGCAGTACGGACATGACGTTCTTGGTACTGACCCTGCAGACTTTGCCTTTTTACAAGGTACTTCAATGTCAGCTCCACATGTATCAGGCGCCGGTGCCATGCTGAAATCAGCACACCCGACTTGGACACCAGATAACATTCGTTCAGCACTAATGCTAACGGCTGTTACAGAAAATGTTCGTCAAGAGTTGAAGGATGCGGATGGTAACGTTATTGGATTAATTCCTGCTGACGTTTTTGATATGGGCTCAGGTAGCATTCGTGTAAATTTAGCGAATAAAACTGGCTTATTAATGAATGAAACTGCGGCTAATTATACAGCTGCAAATCCTGCGGAAGGCGGCGATCCTAAAACATTAAACATTCCTTCAGTTTCTAATGCTAACTGTGTTGGTTTATGTGATTGGACTCGTACGGTAACAGCTACAGCTGCTGGTACTTGGACAGTGGAAGGTACTAATATTTCTGATGGTTTAGTGGTTACCGCTACACCAGCGACATTTACACTTGCTGCCGGCGAAAGTCAAACACTAGCAATTAGTGTTGATGCAGTAAGAGCAGAAAGTGATGCTTGGTCATTTGGTCAAGTTGTTATGACATCTGCAGAGCACCCAACAGCTAGAATTCCTGTTAGTGTGAAAGCCTCAAATGGTAACATTCCAGATAAAGTTGCCTTTAGTGCTAATCGTAACCAAGATAGTGCTTTAATTAAAAATGTAATGGCGGTTGAAATTACTGACTTTACTAGCCGTTCATACGGTTTAACTAAAGCAACTCTAACGGAAGCGACACTAACTGTTGATAGTGCAAACGGCGCTTTTTATGATGATGTAACTGATGGCGTTAATGTTACGCTTCATACAGTTCCAGCTGATGCAAAACGCTTTGTAGCTGAGATTCTTGCTTCTGAATCACCAGATTTAGATCTACGTGTAGGTTTCGATGCTAACAACGACGGTATCCCACAAGCAGATGAAGAAGTGGGTATCAGCGCAACAGGTACTGCTCTTGAGAAAATCGACTTGTTGATGCCAGAAGCTGGTAGTTACTGGGTTGCAGTGCAAAACTGGGCTGCTTCTGAAGAGGGTGCTGCAGATGCTTACACATTAGCGACTGCCGTTGTTGATAGTGAACTAGGTGATAACTTATCAGTTGAAGCTGATGCTACGATTGCTGCATTAACCGAATTTGACTTAACAGTTAAATGGTCACTTGATGGTGCTATGCAAGGTGATAAGTACTATGGTGCCGTTGATTTAGGTACGAACTCAGCTGATGCTGGTAACTTAGGACTTGTTACTGTTGACCTAGTACGTGGTATGGATGATGTATCTATTTCAAGTAATGCTAGTGCTTACATGGAACGTCAAGATCGTGTAGATTATGAAGTTACTGTACTTCCAAAAACTACACCAGGTGATCGTACTTATACTGTTAAAGCAACAGTGCCTGCAAGTATGACGCTTGATGAAGACTCTGTTACGGGTGATGCTGTAGTTGATGGTAATGAAATTACCTGGACTGTTGTGCAAGAATCACTATATGGTTCTGAACCTTTCTACACCAAAACGACTAATGCTGACGACGCTACTTGTGGCATGCCTAACTTTGGTCAAGGTAATGGTTATATTGATGTAGTAAGTTTAAATGCGACTCTTCTACCAGATCCTTTGGAAGGTGATGGTGTGAATGGCGTATTTAATGTGCCAGCTAACTTTTTAGGTACACTATACTCATCAATCAACATTACTGATGACGGTTTCATCTACTTCAGTGGTACACGTGGAACAACCCCTTGGGTTAACCAGTTACTACCAAATTCAAATGACGCAAATAACTTAGTAGCACCTTTCTGGCGTGATATGCAATTAGTTTCATCAGAGACTTCTGGTGTTAGCGTAGTAACAGCTGGTGCAGGTATTACTATTATAGAATTTGATGATATGAGACATTACGACTTCCATAATGGTGATCCAGCTGTTTCAGATACTGCCGATTTTGAAGTGGTATTTGATAACGTAACTGGTGATATTAAATTTGGCTACGATAATGTTACACATGTAGATGGTGCTGATTTAGGCCTTACTGTTGGTCTTGAAAATGCTACTGGTACTTCAGGTCATACTGCAGTATACGCAGCTGCACCATATGTTGGTGCTGAAGTAGGCTCTGTTGGTAGTGTTTCAGATATCGAGTCAGGACTAGTTATATGTTACACATTAACAGCTCCTGTTATTGAACCAACTGTGTTTAACTTCTCGACTGAAATCGTTGATGACTTTACTGGTGGTCCAACTAACGTTGTTCTTACACACAGCACTGACGATGAAAATACGACTGAAGTTGTTAATGACACAAGTGTTTCAATTCAAGTTGAAGCGGCTCCTACTGCAATGATTACAGGTAGTACAGCAGTTGTAGAGGAAGAAAATGTACAACTAGACGGCTCTAATTCATCAGATCCAAACGGTGATGCACTTACTTATGCTTGGGTACAGTTATCAGGTACTCCAGTAACCTTCTCTGCAAATTCTGAAACAATTAGCTTTGAAGCTCCAAAAGTAACAACAGATGAAACTATCGCTTTCCAACTAACAGTAGATGATGGTAAAGGCAACACAGATTCAACTGTTGCTTCAGTATCAATTGTTAACAAGAAAGAAAGTGGTTCATTCGGTTGGTTAATGTTACTACTTACACCTATGTTATTTACTCGTCGTAAAAAAGTATAATCTCATAGTTTATGGTTTGTAGTTAAAAACCTATAAAGTAAAAGCCATCAACATTTTGTTGATGGCTTTTTTATTGGTTACCTTCCACCATAAATCGATTTACATTTTGGGATTTAATAATGAAACCATTGCTCATGTTCATTATTAAACATACATAGGTGTCATGCTTTAGGCTAACAGCTATCGAATAAGCTGAACGTCGACTTAACTTATAATTAAGCTCAAAACCATAACGGATTCGTAGTCTGCAACAAAGTACTCTACTAACTCAAAAAGTACAGTAAACTGGATTACTATCAAGTAATGCCTATGATAAAAAATAGACTTGAATCTAAAGTTCCCATCCAATAATTAAACCTCTTGTACATCCAATTGCAACAGAGAAAATAAAAATTCGATACCCAATAAGATGGCTAATGTGAGGATGATGGTGATTATATTGTGATAGATAAGGCGTTATATGCAGCCTAATAAAAAGCGATTAATTAGGTGTATCAAACACCACAAAAGCTGAACTAATAAAAGTTATTCAAGTATGTAAGAAAACCAACATAATATCTCACTAGAGCAATGCTTATCGCCGATAATAATGGCACGTTTGCTTCCTATAAACAGGTGGTACATTTAAGTTTGACCATGAAAACCTCAAACCACGCGCACAAAAAAGACCAGAAGCATAAGCCACTGGCCTTTCTATTAAAAACTGTCAATATCTTTAGGACGGCAGATTAAAATTATCGTGTATTATTACCGCAAAAGATGATCGTTAGAAAAGTTCTTCTGAAATATCAAATAGTGCACTTTGTCCTGATTTCGCTGATGTAATTAACGACTGACAACGTGGTAATAAACGTGAGAAGAAATAACGAGCTGTATGTATTTTACTCTCATGAAAGCTACTATCCTTATCTGCTGCAAATGATACTTCTGCCATTTTAGCCCAGATATAAGCCATCGCGGTATAACCAAATACATGTAAATAGTCATTTGCTGCACAGCCAAGCTCTTCTGGCGATGCTTGCGCTGCTGTTAATAAGTATTTTGTTAAGGCTTCAAGTTCATCAGTAGCATGTGCTAAAGGCTGAGTGAATTCTTGCATAGCATCCACTTTTTCTTCTTTAATATATGCACGTACTTCTTCAAGAAAAACTTCAACTAACTTACCTTTACTGCCTGCGACTTTACGCGCTAGCAAGTCCATGGCTTGAATACCGTTTGTACCTTCATAGATTTGTGAGATACGTGTATCACGAACTAATTGCTCTTGCCCCCATTCTCTCACGTAACCATGACCACCAAAAACCTGTTGTCCAGCAACGGCACTTTCAAAACCAAGATCAGTAAAGAATGCTTTCGCAATTGGCGTCATCAATGCGACTAAGTGATCGGCTTTTTCTTGTGCTTCACCCGTACCATAAGTCGCAATGTCTAGTTGCATAGCAATGTAAGTTGATAAGGCACGAGAGCCTTCATTGAGCGCTTTCATGTTCAATAGCATACGACGAACATCGCCATGCACTAAGAGTGAATCTGCTTGCGCATCAGGAGACTTAACGCCTGATAAAGAGCGACCTTGAATTCTATCTTTTGCGTACTCTAAAGCATTTTGATAAGAACGAACCGCGGCACCTAAACCTTGGATGCCGACACCAATGCGTTCGAAGTTCATCATAGTGAACATACATGCTAGGCCTTTATTGAGCTCACCGACTAAATAGCCTTTCGCTCCATCAAAGTTCAAAACACATGTTGCAGAAGCGTGAATACCCATTTTATGTTCTATAGAACCACAACTTACTTGGTTTTGCTCACCAATAGACTCATCATCATTAACATGAAACTTTGGCACTAAAAACAATGAAATACCACGAGGTCCGGCAGGAGCATCTGGTAGTTTAGCTAACACTAGATGAATTATATTTTCAGTTAAGTCATGCTCACCCGCTGTAATGAATATTTTAGTGCCTGACACTAAATAGCTATCATCATCTTGAGGAACTGCTTTTGTGCGGATCATACCTAAATCTGTACCGGCATGTGCTTCAGTTAAACACATGCTAGCACTCCAATCACCAGCATACATGCGTGTTAAGTAGCGATTTTTTAAAGCTTCACTACCATGCTTGGCTAACGACAAACCAGCACCAGCTGTTAAGCCTGGGTATAGTGAAAATGAAATATCAGCCGAACAAAGCATTTCTTCATGAAATGCTGTCAACATTTTAGGCATACCCATGCCACCGAAATCTGGATCTCCGCCTAAAGCAGTCCAGCCACCTTCAACATAAGTATCGAAAGCTTTTTTATAACCAGGAACGGTGGTTACTTTACCCGAGTCAAATTTCACACCTACTTCATCGCCATTACGCGATAAAGGTGCAATTTCTTGCTCAGCAATTTTTGCACACTCTTGCAAAATAGCTTCAGCTGTTTCGCGGTCAACCCGTTCAGCTAACATTGGTAATGACTGCCATAATTTATCAGCATTAAATACGTCATATAACAAAAAATTCATATCTTTTAGAGGCACTTGATAGTCAGCCATTACATTCTCCGAACAGGTAATTTAAACAAATAATTAAAACACGTGTTTGAATATATAACAAACACAGTAAAAGTAAAGCGATAACTAGAAATTCGCATGCCAGTAAAAATTAACGTAAGCTTGAGTGGGTGCCATCTATCGATAAAGGTTAACTGTGAAATTTTTTGTGACGATTGTTATTTTATTTTTATTTTTTCCTCATATAATTCATGCAAAGCAGCTTAACTTTAGTAAAGAAATTAATGCTGACCAAGTACAATTCAACTACCAATGGCTTGACCAAGACCAACAGACTCAGTCACTAAACTTTACACTAAATAAGGTGGATATATTTAATCGTTTTAGAAACTTTAGACATTATAAAGCCATCAACGCAAGAAAATATATTGATCAAAAAATCAGAAAAAAATTAATAAAGAACCCTATCCCCAATGTGAAAACAAAGTTTTTAGGTACTGGAGGGAATTTACATATAGAACTTCTTGGTGAAAACCAAGCCATCATTGATCAAGCCTACCAAACGATAGCTCAGCTTGAAAAAGATTTGATGAAAGAACATTTAACCCTGAACTTTTATACGCAATTTTTATCGTATGATAATAGCTATGCCATTAAACCTGATCATGTTCGTTTTGCTCAAGAGTCTGTTGCCGATTTCGCCACATTAAAACCGATTATTCTAGACAGTGTTTCAATTCAAAATGTCCGAAAAGTCAGTAATTATGTCCTTGGCTTTGTCCAAAGTATCCCTTATGACACTTTAGAATCAAAAGTAACCTCAACAGGCGCTGGATTTAACCCACCCCTGCAAACACTCTGGCAAAACCAAGGTGATTGCGATAGTAAAGTGACACTGACAGCCTCTATTTTTAGATCATTGATGCCGCGTATTAAAATGATGTTAGTCTTTATCGATAATCATGCACTGCTCGCGATAAACATCCCGAGCGAAAATAACGAACTGAGCATTAATGTTGACGGTACAGACTACATTTTTGCTGAGCCGACAGGCCCTGCAATGATGCGTATTGGCGAATTATCAGCTGATGCTGAATTTGCTATACGCAATGGTCGCTATTATGCCGAAGCTTTTTTTGACGAGCCTAGTGCTTAAGATGTAATTGCGACAAAATACTATCTCGTAAAACATGAATACTAATAGGCTTCGCTATATGCAAGTTCATACCTGCCGATATACATTGTTGTTTGTCTTCTTCTCGCGCATGAGCAGTCATGGCAATAATAGGTAAATCTTTATATTGCTGTTGAGCACGTATATGGTGAGTTGCCGTTAGCCCATCCATGACTGGCATTTGAATATCCATTAAAATAATATCAATGCTTTCTAATGGTAGTTTGTCTAATGCCTCTTGACCATTTTGCGCCACTATCACTTCGGCTTGCATTGACTCTAATAATTTAATTGCGACCAATTGATTAACAAGATTGTCTTCAACGAGCAGTATTTTCAATCCTGCTAAACTCATGACAACCGGCGATAAAACACTGACTTCTGAACCATCAGTTTCAGTCGGTTCATCTGATAACTCTCGATCAAGCTCTGTGGCTAACTTTGCGATAACTTGACGATATAACGGCATTTCTAGCAGTAAGTAATTAATTTTATATTGGGTTAATTGTTCAAGTAGTTTAAATGGAATTACGCTTGCCACTGGCTGACATAACGCAAGAACAAAAATGCCCTGCTCAATTATAACTAACTCTTTATCAGTAAAACCTTGAGGATAGTTACTACTATCAATAAAGAGTATTGTTTTCTCATTTAAATTAATTACTTTTAACTCATCAACACTATTAATATTGATGAATTCTTGTTTGATGTCAGTGAAGTTCTCGCGCAATTTATCGGGTATATCTACGTCGAGATTAACAACAGAACTTAAACCAAATACTGTCTTGAATTTAGTTAAACAATAATCAGAATAGTCGAAGTCTCGTGCAATAGTTTTAGGTATATTCATTGGTAGCGCTAAAGTAAATTCAGCACCATGACCTAAGTCGCTCTCAATAGAAATTTCACCACCAAGTAATTGGGCGATATGTTGGCATATAGATAAACCTAAGCCTGTACCACCATAAACTCGCGTCATAGATTCATCAGCCTGCTTGAAAGCTTCAAAGAGTCCTGCTTGCTTTGTTTTTTCTATTCCGATGCCTGTATCTTTAACTTTAAATAAAACGTCTACGCTCTCTGCGTCAGTTAACTTTTTCATATGGCTAGACAATGAAATACTGAGATCAACATTACCCTGCTCGGTAAACTTAATAGCATTATTGAGTAAGTTACTCAGTACTTGTACTAAGCGCATTGCATCAGTTTGAATTTGCAACGGTACTTGGCTATCAATAGCAACGTTTAAACTTAACGCTTTGCCAGCAAGCGCAGCAATATTTAGATTAACTGCCTGGGAGACAATACTTTCTAAGTCGATAAGCTCTTTATGTACGGACATATTTCCTGACTCGACTTTCGCAGAATCAAGTAATTCATTAACTAAATAAAGTAGAGTATTTGAAGCGGTTTCTGCATTCAGTAAGTATTGCTCTTGTACTTTATTTAAACGGCCTTGTTGTAACAGAAAAAACATACCTTGAATGGCATTAATTGGGGTTCGAATTTCATGGCTCATATTCGCTAAAAACTGACTTTTTATTTGGTTAGCTTCTTCGGCTTGATTCTTTGCACGTTTCAGTGCCTGATTGACCTCAAATTGCTGAGTAACATCACGAATGAGCACAATACTCCCCAGTAATGCATTGTTTTCTCCATAAAACGGGGCTTTGTAAACTTCATAAGTATGATGGTCAGTTGAAATGGTTTCTTGTTGCGCCAAGGGAGATTCTTCAGTTTTATTATGACCAACACTCTGCGCTACTTTTATTCCAAGATCGGTAGCAATGAAGTCACCAATTTGGCAACCTAAAATATCGGCTTCTTTTTGCAATACCAATTTTTCAATTGCTTGATTACAGCCTATTAAGCGACCTTGCGAATCATTAAATACGATATAGTCTGGAATAGCATCCATTACAGAACGTAGTAAAGCATAGTCACGTTGATGCTGTTCACTTTTATAGAATAGCGCTTGGGTTTTTTCTTTTACTCTCAGATCAAGCTCATTATTTTGATCTTTTAAACGTTGCATTAAGCTACGGTTCTGACCAAATAAATCTTCAACAATGTTAAACCAATGACGCCACTCATCAGAAGGTTTGATTTTACCTGGATCGCCAGCTGAGCAATGTTCAATATGGCTAATGAATTTTTTAGACGGCGCAATGAACAAACGGTGTGTGACATAATAAATAACAACGCACAAACTTAAAAACCCGAAAAATATACCGATAAATATGGCGTAAAAACGTTTATTAATAACAGCATAGAAATTATTCTTACGATGATACTCCAATAAAATCCAATCATTAATAGGCAATTTCTGTTGCTGTACAACCCAATCACCAATTTCAGCACTTGGCGTCAAGTTTAATAATGATTGATAACTAAATTGTTTTAATTGCGCTGGCGCCTCTTCGCTAAAGGCTGTGCTAGCGCTCAACGTTAAATTAGCACTGTTTTTATGTAATAAAACGTGGCTGTGTTTATCAACAATTATATAGCCATGATCTTCATCAATTACATCGGGTAAATAGTGATATAAACCCGCGGTATTAATATCAATCAACACCGCGCCTTGCATTTCTTCGTTTAAATACACCCCCATACCTAACGCTGTATTTAACCCCTTACCTGCAGAGTCGACATAGGGTTGGGACCAAAATTGCTCATCATCAAACGGTGAATCTTTAATCTTAAGCATTAAATCATTTGTTAAGCTTTTATCACTATATTGCCAAATACTTCTTGGTACCCAAGGATACAAATTAACAAATCGTCGCATTGAAATATAATAGAGCCAGTTCGCCTCTTTGATAGACTCTTGCGCAGTGACGAATGCAGGAGTTAAAGCATTTGCCATCATCAACTCTTGCTTATGTGATTGACTAAAGGTCTCAATACGACCTATTCCAGTGATATTGGCGCTTAATATACGATTTCGACTACTTAAGTTTTTTCTAGATTTATTAAGATAAAAGTATTTACCTTCTTGTTGTAAAGGCGGTATCGCACTGGTTAATTCGTCAGGAAAACGCAAGTAATATTGTGCTAAATCACGTATACCAGAGAGCGTGGCGACTGTGCTGGTCAGTTTATTATTAAGCTGTTGACTATATTCTGTGATCTCAGAAAGCTTATCATCATGATGAGCTTGACGGGCAAGATGATAATTATAAAACGTGATGATAAAGGCCAGTAACATAATGCCAGAAAAGACCACTATGACCGATTTATTATAGCGTTGAAAAAGTTGTTCTTTTGAATTTTGCTCAAACACCAAAATGCCCTGCTAATGCCAGTTATACTAATGAGTGTATCTTTAAGTGTAAAGTATGCACAAACGTATCTTGTAGACCGTTTACTTGCAGCTCTATTAGCAATGTTAAATCAAAGTAGTGCCCTTGAATAGTATTGAAAAAATTGACAGTGATATTGTTACAAATGTATGAACATCACCGCCAATTTTCTTTTATAAGTTTTCTTCAGCAAAGGCAGCTAAACGACTACGCACAACACCATTTAAGTTAACCGTGCTACTTCCAGGAAAGTCTTTAAAGCGCTCAACAATATAGGTTAAACCTGAAGTAACAGCCGTTAGGTAGTTACTATCTATTTGCGCTAGATTACCAGAACACACCAATTTAGTCCCTTCGCCGCAACGAGTAATAATGGTTTTCAGTTGCGATGCGGTTAAATTCTGACACTCATCAAGCAAGACCAGTGAATTTTGAATGCTGCGACCGCGCATAAAGTTTACTGACTTAAACTGAATATTAGCTTTATCCATAATATAGTTAAGGCTGCCATTCATATTTTCGTCTTGCTTGTGTAACACTTCTAATGAATCGGTTATAGCGGCCAACCAAGGCGCCATTTTTTCTTCTTCCGTACCGGGTAAAAAGCCAATCGACTCCGCTATTTCAGGAGTACTACGAGTAACAATTATTTTATCGTACAACCCGCGTTCAATCACTTGCTCTAACCCTGTAGCTAAGGCAAGTAAAGTCTTACCGCATCCTGCAGGACCGGTTAGAATAACTAAGTCGATTGTTGGATCAAGTAAAGCATCCATTGCCATACCTTGATAAATGTTTTTCGGGTGAATACCCCATGCTTGCTTGGCCATTAAGCGTTCACGGCTCAAGTCTGTTATCGCTAATTTTTCATCATCCCAACCGATGACCTTACCAGCAAAGTGCTCACCTTCGTCAATCAGATATTCATTCATATAACTGCTAGGTAGTAAATCACGCTTAATATAGTGTGTCGTATTTCGGCCCTCCGTTTCACTTTCACACTCATTCACGTGCTGCCAAAAATCTCCGGTAAATTGATGGTAACCTTTTGTTAGAAATTGGATATCGTCAATCAATTGATCGCTACGATAGTCTTCGACAAAAGCAAGTCCCGCACCTTTTGCTTTTAATCGCATATTGATATCTTTGGTAACCAATACCACTTTATTTTTCGGATTTTTTGATTGTAAATAGATAGCAGCACTGATAATTCGATTATCATTTTCATTAAAGGATAGCTTCACCTTACTTTCATCTAAGGCATAATCATTAAAAATAGCTAAACAACCACTTGGGTGTAATTCATCATTTTGTGGCAGTTTAACGCCAGCAAGTACTTGTTCCGGGGTTGCATCAACTAAGGTGTCTTCAAGCGCCCTGATCGCAACACGCGCATCACGACTAACATCTTTCTGGCGATCTTTGATGGAATCTAATTCTTCTAATACCGTCATAGGAATAACGACATCATGTTCTTTAAAAGAGAGGAAAGCGAAGGGTTCGTGTAATAATATATTCGTATCTAAAACATATATAATTTTTTCAGCTGTCATTTGAAAGTCCTTTATCAAGTCGAAGGCTCCACAGCATAGTTTGTTAAAAACTGCTGCTAGAAACCACAAAAAGTTGATAGTTCTTCTAACTAAAACAATTTAATTAACGAGTCATTCTTATTGTTACTTTACCATCTTAAAAAAGCTTTCGCTTTTATTCCATAGCGTATAAAACTTATACCACTCTGACAGTTTACTTTCTTGCAATCAAGTCGATTTTTTAAACAAAAGTTTAAATTGTATCTACGTAATAAAGCACTTTATTAATACTGAACCCCTCTTGCAATATAGCCCATGACTGTGCATATGAAGCTCTCGCGTATAAAGCAAAGTTTCACTCATTCCCTTTTCAGTAAAAAAAGTACACTTTTGCGGATTTATTTAATGATCACTTCTATGATTAACGATACTATAGCGCCCTTTTTTTGCCGTGCTTTTATTGTGCGAGTTATTGAGTTGGAGTTTTTTCTATGTCATTTTTCCCTGGACAACGTTGGATAAGCGATAGTGAGTCAGATCAAGGGCTGGGTACTGTTACCTCGGTCGAAGGTCGTTTTGTTACTATCGTATTCACTGCAACAGGGGATGCAAGACAATATGCTATAGACAACGCACCTCTCACACGCGTAATTTTTAATACGGGTGATAGCATTCCTAGTCATGAAGGCTGGTCAATTACCGTCGAGTCGGTAGAAGAAAATAGTAATTTATTAACGTATTTTGGCGTTCGCTCAGATACCGGTGAAACTTCATCAATAAAAGAAATGATGATTGATCATTTCATAAAATTTAATAAACCTCATGATCGTCTATTAAACGGTCAAATTGATCGCCTAGATTGGTTTCGTTTACGTAAAGACTGTTTACATCACCAATTTAGCCAACAGCAATCAGACCTAATGGGTCTTAGTGGTGGTCGCGTTAACTTGATCCCACACCAGCTATATATTGCTGAAGAAGTCGGTAGTCGTTTCGCTCCACGAGTTTTGTTAGCTGATGAAGTGGGTTTAGGCAAAACCATTGAAGCCGGTCTTATCATTCATCAACAGCTTGTTACTGGTCGCGCAAAACGCGTGCTGATCATAGTACCTGAGTCATTGATGCATCAATGGCTAGTTGAAATGTTACGCCGTTTTAACTTACCGTTTAGCATTTTTGATGAAAGTCGCTGTGAAGAAACCTCTAACGATGATGATGGCGATGAGATAAATCCTTTTAGCACTGAGCAGCTAGTGCTAGTCAATCTTGGCTTTATTACCAAAAATCCACGCTGGTACGAGGCAATGATTGATGAAGAATGGGATCTAATGGTTGTTGACGAAGCGCACCATTTAAATTGGCAACAAGACAACGCTAGCATTGAATATCAATGTATAGAACAGTTAGCACAAACGATTCCTGGCGTTTTATTATTGACAGCTACACCAGATCAGTTAGGTCATGAAAGTCATTTTGCCCGTTTACGCTTACTTGACCCTGATCGTTTCTTCGATTATCAAAAATTTACCGAAGAAGAGCTGCATTACACTGAAGTAGCTGATGCGGCAAACACGTTGATTACCGATGAACCATTAGCTAAAGAACAAGTAGCCACATTAACAACCTTGTTACGTGAAGCTGATGTTAGCGCACATATCGCGGCAATAAATGATTCAGAGCCAAATAAACAACAAAAGGCTCGTCAACATATTCTTGATCAGCTTTTAGATCGCCATGGTACTGGACGTATATTATTTCGTAATAGCCGTAACACTATTAAAGGCTTCCCTGAACGTGAATTACACGCCACGCCACTAGCAATGCCAGAAGCCTACCAAGATTCGATCAATGAACTCTTATTATCGGGCACCGCAGAAGATTTAAAAGCGCAGGCACAAGCTAAATTTATCTTTACGCCAGAAACCTTATTCAGTTTAGACAGCCATGAAAATTGGGTTGATATTGATCCGCGAGTAAACTATTTAATTGATTTATTACAATCACTTAAAAAAGAAAAAGTATTAGTTATTTGTGCCCATGCACAAACAGCGATTGATTTAGAAACAGCATTGCGTGTTAAAGAAGGTATTCGTGCTGCAGTATTCCACGAAGGATTAAGTATTTTTGAACGTGATCGTGCAGCAGCATACTTCGCCCAAGATGAAGATAGCGCACAAGTGCTACTTTGTTCTGAAATTGGGAGTGAAGGACGTAACTTCCAATTTTCTCATCATTTAGTTTTGTTTGATTTACCACGTAACCCTGATCTACTTGAACAACGTATTGGCCGTTTAGACCGTATCGGACAAAGCGACACCATTCGTATTCACGTACCTTACTTTGAAGACTCAGCCCAAAGTCTATTATTTAAATGGTATAAACAAGCTTTAAATGCCTTTGAGCATACTTGTATAACTGGCCACGCTGTTTTTCAAGCATTTGGCGATACATTATTTGATCTTGCTCTTAGCGCTAGTTGGGATTCTAAAGAAGCACAAGCGTTGATAACAGAAAGCCATGAAAAACATCTTACGATCAAACAAGACTTGGAATCTGGTCGTGATAAATTACTTGAATTACATTCTTCTGGCCAAGGTAAAGCGCACGCATTAGTTGAAAAAATAGAAAAATTAGATCAACAAATTCACTTGCCACAATTTATGCTTCAGTTGCTTGATGTTTTCGGTATTCAACAAGATGATAAAGCTGATAACGCTATCGCTCTGCAACCTTCTGAGCATATGCTTTGTGCTAATTTCCCATGCTTGCCTGAAGATGGCGCAACTATAACCTTTAATCGAGATACGGCTTTAGCCGTTGAAAACTACCAGCTCATTACCTGGGATCATCCGATGGTACGTGGTGCTATGGATCTCGTACTTTCAGACGAAATGGGTAACTCAAGTATTGGTATATTGAAAAACCCCGCACTTCCAGCCGGCACATTTTTCTTAGAGTGTATATTTACTTTAGAAGCAATTGCGCCAAGCAACTTACAATTGGGCCGTTACTTACCTACGACACCTATTCGTATACTGGTTGATAAAAATGGAACTAACCTTGCCGACAAAGTCAGTGAAGCTGTATTAGATCAACAATTATCACCAGTGAAAAAGCAAGTAGCTTTGCAATTAGTTAAAGCACTAAAAAGCCAAGTGGCTCCGTTAGTCGCTAAAGCAGAAGTCCATGCAGAACAACAAATTAGCACTATTCAACAAAAAGCACTTGCCAGTATGCAAGACGCTATGGATGAAGAGCATCAACGTTTAACGGCATTAAAAGCCATAAACCCTAGTGTGCGCCAGCAAGAAATTGACTTTATTGTTATGCAAAAAAATGCGCTAACTGAATATATTGAAAAAGCACAGATTCAATTTGAAGCTGTACGCTTAATTGTTGTCAGCAACTAAGTAGCACTCGCTAAAAAGTATTGAACAAACCATAAATTGATATAAGTGCAGATACTTATATCAACTTATGGTTTAGCTTAATTTACGCTTTACACGTCACCTTCACACCTAAGGTGCATTATAAGTTTTAAAAGGAATACAACAGAATGGCTGCTAACCCTGACTTTATTTACCAGCCACCAATGAGCCCTTACCTTGATATTATTTATCAAGACGATGACTTAGTGGTGCTTAACAAGCCCAGCGGTTTATTAAGCGTACCGGGCCGTTTACCAGAACACCAAGATTGCTTGCAGAATAGAGTACTAAAAGTGTTACCTACGGCAACTATTGTTCATCGATTAGATATGGCCACGTCTGGTATTATTCTAATGGCACTTAACAAGCCTGCCCATGTCAGTATTAGCCGACAATTTGAAAAGCGTTTAACGCAAAAAAGCTATATTGCTCGTGTCTTTGGTAAAGTAGAGCAGGCGCTCGGCTCAGTTGAGCAGCCTTTAATTTGCGACTGGCCAAATCGTCCCAAACAAAAAGTAGATGTTGAGCACGGTAAAGCCGCGCTTACCCATTATAAAGTGCTAAGTTACGAAGAAAATAGCAATGGTCAAATAAGTACATTAGTTGAGCTGACACCAGTTACAGGCCGCTCCCATCAGTTGCGTGTGCATATGCTATCTATTGGTCATCCAATATTAGGGGACCGACTCTATGCCCATGACCAAGCACTCAGCCTAAGTAATCGCTTAACATTACATGCCCAAATGTTACAAATAAGTCATCCCGTAACATCAAAAACATTAATTTTTTCAAAAGAATGTCCTTTTAATTAAGTTTTAAAATTATTGTTTTGTCGATAAATTAGCTTAAAATCGCTTACTATTTATTGCTTATCAATCAAGCTACATGCCATGAAATGACGAAATATTTTTTGTTATCTCATCGAAGTACATCAAAATTCATGTTTAATCTTGAGATGAAACGGTATAGTTTATTAGTACTTATTGACCAATCATCAGTTTGAGGAAAATATCTTTTATGCCTTTGCAAGCATCTGCCAAATCATTGTTGGTCACGTTAACGCTTTTAAGCCTTTTCGTTAGCAGCTCTCAATCATGGGCATTTTCAATTGCCCCTGAAGCACAAGCTGTCGAAAATACTGAGCCAACGGAGAGTAATACAGCTTCGACTAAGGCTAGCAGTAAACCTCAAGAAACAAGTGATAAAAACAATCCTGCACTTGAGGGTAAAACCAATAAAAAATCAGAAAAAGAAAACGAAGATGCGGCGTTAACAAACACAGCTGAACCTAATAAAAATAACAGGCTGATCAAGGCTCCAACTGATGAGTTTATTCAACAGCAACAAGATATTCAGCACTACTTATCTCAAGAAAATATTGTGCCTTTAATGGTAGGAGAAGAGCAGTATCTGACCGCAATTAATGAGCATACAACGGCCATTAATAAAGGTGTAATGCTGTTAGTTCCTGATTGGCAGCAAAGTATCGCAACACCTAATGCACTCAACCAATTACAAAAAAACATGCCCGATCATGGCTGGACAACCATCACCTTACATCCGCCTCATAAACCGAAAGACTATCCATCACAAGCATTAACAATTGAAGAGCGTAATACGCAAAATATTGATAGCCTAAAAAAATACAATAAAAAATTTGCTGAGATTATGTCGGCACTAATTGAGAAAGCAAAAAATTATTCAGGGGTGATTATTATCGTGGCAGAAGGTAGCCATGCCGAACTAATCGTCGAGATATCTCAACAAGGATTAGTTAGTGCACCTAGCGCAATGGTTATGCTCAGCAGCTATATGCCAACAACACCTGAAAGTAATCAAATAGCTCAGATACTTGCCATGACAGACTATCCTGTATTCGACCTATACCTACAACGCGATCACCCTTTAGTCATTGCTAACGCAAAAATAAGAAGCGATTTCGCTAAAAGAGAGATGAAGATATATTACCGACAAAAGCAATTAAACAATCGTACTACCGGCTACTACCCTAAAAACACATTAACAAGGGAAATTATAGGTTGGCTGAGCTCTATTGGCTGGTAGGTACTAACTAAGCATATGAACAAGCACTGCTAGTAAACAACGACCTCAAAGAAGCCGTATTACTATTCGACATCACAACTTCGAATACTAATACGCTATTGACTCCTTCCACTGCTAGCTAAAAGCATTCTATTTTTACTGTCGTTAAAATGCGTATAGTTGAAGCTACAAAGCTCCATCTTTAGCACTTGTATTTAACAGGTATTATAACTAAAAACCGCATTTCATCTGTTAGATAAAATGCGGTTTAACTAATCTGACAAGTCGAACTTAAGAAGGTGTTGTTTCTGTACTTTGTATTGGTGGTTTTCTAAAAATATTCGCAATATCTTCTTTGATCATATACAGCGCTGGGATCAAAAACAGGGTGATCACCGTAGCGAAAACAATACCAAAACCTAAGGATATTGCCATTGGTATAATAAACTGCGCTTGCAAACTCTGTTCAAAATACAATGGAAAAATACCAAAGAACGTGGTGAGTGACGTCAGCAATATCGCTCTAAACCTTTGTGTACCAGCTTGGCTAACAATGTCGAACATACGCATGCCAGAGCCTTTAGCTTTATTAATAAAGTCGACCATAATCAAGCTGTCGTTTACCACAACACCGGTTAAAGCAATAAAGCCAAACATCGACATCATGTTAATGGTGCGTCCGAGCAACCAATGGCCAATAATCGCACCAATAATACCAAAAGGAATAACCGACATAATAACTAAAGGTTGGCTATAAGATTTAGTTGGGATCGCGATCAAACCATAAATCAAGAACAAGGCACCAATAGCAGCAAAACCTAATTGTGATAAAAAGTCTGCTTGGTCTTTGCTTGCCCCTTCAACACCATAATTTACACTTGGATAATCAGCCAAAATTTCAGGGATGTACTGCTCATTCATTTCGCTGACAACTTTTCTGGACTCAACTTTTTCATTGTCGATATCAGCTGAAATGGTAATTGAACGTTTTTGATTAATACGCGTAATGCTAGAAAAACCTTGGCCTATTTCAATATTGGCCACTTGATAAAATGGCACTTGCTCGCCGTTTGGTGTTCTTATCCACATATCTTCTAAATCAGAAACCGATAAACGGTCAGCTTCAGGATAACGTACCATCACTTTCAACTCATCGCGACCACGTTGAATACGCTGTGCTTCATCACCATAAAAAGCTTGTCTGACTTGCTTAGCTAAACTTGATAAATTCAAGCCTAAGACTTCAGCTTCAGGTTTAATGCTTAGCTTGATTTCTTGGCTACCACGACTAAAAGAGTGTCGAACATCGTAAACACCGTCATAGCTATTTAGCTGCGCTTGAATCGCTTCTGCTGCGGCTTCCAGTTCAATATCATTTTGACCCGTTAGCTGAAACTCAATGGCGGCACCACCGCCAGCATTAGTGCCCGCAAAGAATCGTAATTCTTTAGTCCCTGGAATTTCGCCAATTTCATCACGCCATAACTTCTCTATTTCGTAAGCATTAAGCTCACGTTGGTCTGGTTTTACTAATTCTAACAATACGTTAGCACTCGTATTACCATTGGTAAAAATCATTTTATGCTCAATAAAGCTAACACCACCATACTTATTATCTTTAGAGACCTTTCTAATAGCTTGCTCTACTTGCTCTATCGCTTTATTACGTTGATGTGCAGCAGAGCCATCAATCATCGTAATATTACCTTGAATAAAGTCACTAGGAATATTCGGGAAGACTTCTAGTTTTACAAACGAGCCAGCAATTAAGCTGATAGATAAAATCAGAATCGCGACAAATATAGCCATGGTGTTGTAACGGGCAATTAAGGCTTTTTCTAGTAATGGTTTATAAACAGAATGAATAAAATTTTCTAACTTTTCTTTAAAACGCATTTGAAAACGTTCAAGAAAATTAGCATTTTCAGCGGTTAAAGGCACATATTTCATATGCGCTAAATGCGCTGGTAAAATCCATTTTGATTCAATCAACGAAAAGACTAAACAAAAGCTCACTACAATTGAAATGGAGCGGAAGAAGGCAGCAAAGGTAGCATCTATAAACAATAACGGCGTAAAGGCGGCGATGGTGGTTAGAACACCGAAAGTAGCGGGCATAGCAACTCGCATGGTGCCACTGATAATGTTATCGCGAGAATGACCATACTTTTCAATTTCCGCATAAGCACTTTCGCCAATAACAATCGCGTCATCAACCACAATACCGAGCACCATGATAAACGCGAACAAACTCAACATGTTAATTGATACCGACCATTCGCCTAATAGCGGCATCATGAGCAAAGCACCAAAAAAACTGATCGGAATACCTAGCATCACCCAAAATGCGATTTTTATTCTCAAAAATAAGGCTAGTACAATGAAAACTAAAAATGCACCCATCAACATGTTATCAATCATCATGTCTAAACGTTCAGAAAGATAATAAGAGCTATCGCCCCAAACCGTTAATTTAGCTCCCTGAGGCAATTGATGATTTTTTTCATCTACGTAACCCCTAACCTGAGCGGCAATTTCTAAATCGTTTTGATCGCCCGTTGATTGCACCATAATACTGGAGGTGTTTTCATCATCGAAGGTGGCAAAGTCATCTTGCTCAACAAAGCCATCTTTAATGTTAGCAATATCAGATAAAATTAAACGCGTACCATCAACATCAGTCCGTAAGACTAAATCGCCATATTCATGGCCCGTGTAAGCTTGGCCTTCGGCGCGCAGTAAAATATCACCACCACGAGTTTTGATTGTACCGCCAGGCATGTCGACTGATGAACTTCTCACCGCTTGGGTAATTTCATCAAAGGTCAGTTGATACTGTTGCAGTTTTTCTTCTGATACTTCGATACTGATTTCATAATCACGGCTACCGACTATTTCAGCGCTGTTCACGCTGGGCAATGCCATGATTTCATCACGAATATTTTGCGCCATGACTTGTCTAGCACGTCGTTCCATTGAACCGCTTACCGACAGCCACATCACCTGACCTTTAAATTCTTGTTTAGTGACGATAGGTTTTTCGGCTTGTTCAGGAAAGGTCGTGATCGCATCAACTTGCATCTGTACTTCATCAAGTTTTTCAGACATCGAGTAGCCTGACTGTAACTCGATAGTGATAACACCAATACCTTCGCTAGCAGTTGCTGTTATACGTTTTATGCCTTCGATATCCTCCAGTGACTCTTCAACTTTGAGAATAACTGATTGTTCGACTTCTTCTGGTGCCGCGCCCAAATGAGGCACCACAACCTGAATACTGTTGGCATTGAATTCAGGAAACATCTTTTTATTAATGCCCTGATAGGAGAAGTATCCTGACACTAAAATAAACACCATCAGCAAGTTTGCTGCGACACTATTGTGGGTAAACCACGCAATAATACCGGTGTGTTTCTTTTCTGGCTCAGTTTGAGAGAACTCGCTCATTACTCTTCACCTTGAGCATTAGCTGTATCATCTAGCGCTTCCGTTACGGGTGTTTCTTCTTGCTCACCGACAATACGTAAAGTCATCCCTTCAACCGGAGCTTCCATTTGCGTCATAACTAAACGAAATCCTGCGCTAAACTGGTCATGGCTATAAACATAATCAGCGTCATTGCGTAGAACCGTAATCTCTTGAATATGTAATCTATTTTCGCTATCGACAAGATAAAGCTTATTGGCGCCGCGTAAAGCATCACGAGGAATAGTGACAATATCGTTCACCACTTTGCCTGAAATATTGGCATTAACAAAAGTGCCCATGCGCAACTCTTGATGGTCGCTAGATGATAAAACGCTGTACGGGTCATCCACTTGCGCAATCACATAATGCACTCGGCTTCGACTATCCACTTCACCTTCATAACGGGTTAAGTTTGCCGCCCAAGTATGTTCGACACCCGACAGTTGATAATGAATATCAACTTTTGAGAGCTTATTTTGCTGTTGATTTATTTTCGGTAAATTTAAAAAATCAACATCACGCTGCTTGATAGGTAGTCTTACTTCAGCATAATCAACGGCAAAAGTTTTCGCTAATACGGCTCCTGTCGTCACATATTGGCCGATATCGACTTGCTTTTCTTTTACAATAGCGTCGTAAGGTGCAATGATTTTAGTACGAGTAAGTTTCACTTCTGCGTCAGTAACATCGGCTTTTGCTGCTTTGATATCAGCCTGAGCTTTTTGTAATTGTGGCAAACGTAAAGCCAAGATTGGCGCTTCAGATAAAGTCTTACCTGATAACATCCATTCGTCTTCTGCTTGATCTTTTCTTGCTTGCTCTTCAATTAATACCGATTTAGCAGCATCTAAACGAGATTGCGCTTGTAATAATGCCACCTGATAACTGATGTCATCAATAGCCAGTAGCTCTTCACCTTTTTTGAAATAACCACCAACATTAAACTTCTCGTTTACTGAGGTAATTTGCCCAGAAACTTCTGATACTAAATTGGTTTGTGTTCGAGGTAAAACACTACCTTGGCTAGCAATAATAAAGCGCACATCTTGTCGCTCAATCGCTTGAACTTCAACCAATGGCGGCTTAATTATAGCTGGTTTCTTTGCTGGTTGAGGTGCTAATGCCGCGAAGACAATCAAGCCAACAATAGCGAAGAAGATAATGGCGATGGGAGTTAATACATAACGTAACGGGATCATGCGTCTGTTTTTTTTGTTGTTATTTTCAGCAGTCGAACTCATAACTTATTCTCAATTTAAATATAGTAAAATGTATAGGGCAATAACAAAGAATCTTAATAACATAAGAATAATAGTAACTTAGCGCAATAAATTAACAAGTTCTAATAATACTTATTCGATAAGGTTAATATTTTCTGACAAACTTTGCCCAAGACAATAATATTTCTCGAAAATCTTCCTGGCCACAAGACGATGAATCTTGCTGATCAAAGTCAATATCTTCTTCAATAAGTGAGTCTGGTAATATCTCCACCCCATCCATACTGGCATTGGTTTGAACGGTCACGTCACCACGATTGAAAACCACCGTATATTCATTACCTATGATGGTAATCTCAGATTTTTTTTCTTGCTCAATTTCGGTCATAGCAGATAATAATTGCGTTAGTTTAGCTGGGTCAGTGCCAACTTCAACTTCTAACCAGGGTCCAATAACTTCGTGTTCAAGTGAAAACTTAGCAATTGCAGCGCCAGTGATTGGATCGTCTATAAATTGATATTCCATACCTACCTCATACTGAATAATCTTAGGGGAAATCCTATTTTACCAACGGACGGTATAAATATTCATTGAGTCAATATGAATAAATCCATTAAGTATTAGGGCGAGCGAATGTTAACTTATCGTTAGCAATAGTGCTTCAAATAGATTGAAAAATATCAAATTTATTGCCAAAATCGCTATATTATTTAGTCGTGTAGATTCTACATTTTTCAATGATGATTTAATCACGACTATAGCTTAATTGTAGCAAAACCAGCATTTTTAACACGAGATGACTCTAGCTTATTTACTCTTTTTTATAATCAGATTAAAAAGGTCGTTTAGCGGTAATAATTTAATCCAATCTTTTGATCTGTCTCGATCGATATTCTATGCCAGTATTTATGCCGGCAATAATAACAATGAATAAAAATGACCATTGAATTGAACTTAACCAATACGGTAACGTCTATATATTACCTCTCTATTTAGCTGATATTAATACCGTTGTGCGAAAAGGAACTTATACCGCCGTTATATTTTCTCTGCTTATTCATGGTCTAATAATTTTAGTTATTATCATGACTCAATCGAACCAAAAAAACAGAGTAAAAGTTGTAACAAAAAAAGTCCCAATACAAAGCTTTATTTATTATGCTCAGAAGCCACCTCAAGCAGAAGTAAAGCCCCTTGAAATAACACCTTCGACAAAAAAGTTGTCAATAGAAAGTCTTCCCACTAAAAATGAAATAGCAGAAAATAAGGAATTAAAATCTAAAGCGATAGAAAAAGTCATTAAAAAATCGTCCGTAAAAGCAAATAACCTTGATATAACGAAAGCAACAGAGTTACCTAAAGTGCCTCCTAAAACATTACAGTCTACAGTATTGCCTACCCCCTCAGCTGGTAAAGTCGACAGCTTTAAACAATTGCAAAGATTGCGCAGTAGACTTAATCAACGCGCTGCTAATAGTGTAGATATGCCCAATCAAGGTTATCAAACACCATCTATTTTTAATACTAAGGTAAAGCCAGTGCCCCACTCTTCCCCCTTAAAAGACGAAGAAAAAGAGCGTGAAAAAAACACGAAAAATATGGGGGGAGGAATTGCAATAACTAAAGGGGATGACGGTACATGCTCGATTACTCAAGATATGAGTGTTTATGGTTTAAGCGAAGGTTCATCGACACAATTTTTTGCCTGTGGCGAATCTAAGTTTGATCAAAGTTTTCGCGAACATATGAAAAAAGTTAAGGCTAAAATAGGTAAGAACTAAATAAACATTAACAAACTTTTGCTAAAAATTAATTAACAAAGCTAATCAGCACATCATGTCACTTAATATTGCATTAGTTTCAGTTAATTACATATACCTGCTGAAATTAAGCATCCGGATTTACGAAACAAACCTAACTCGCAATAATCATTAAAACACTCAAAATATTGATGTAAACGCTATTTTAGCGCCATATTCTTGTTGCTGCCTTGAACTTGTATACCTGAAGCGTAGACTTAAGAGATAAGCTATTTTATAGCCCTTTTCAGGAAGAAAGTTATCATGCTTAATAGAATATTAATCAGCTTCGTATTTTTGCTTTTTCTCGGCTGCAGTCACGAACAAGAAAATGTCGCACTAGGTACCTTGGAGCGTGATCGAATCGCACACACGGCAACAGTCAGTGAAGTGATCACCGACCTACCTATAGCAGCCGGTAGCAAGGTTATTAAAGGCACGGTATTAGTTAGGCTTGATGATGACTTACAAAAGGCATCGGTTGCCAAAGCGAAAGCGCAAGTGCAACAGGCGCAAGCAACCTTAGACAAAGCACACAACGGCGCTCGACAAGAAGAGGTCGCGGCAGCAAAAGCTAATGTCGCAGGCGCTGAAGCGGCTTTAGCAAAAAGTACCGCCAGTTACGCTCGCGCAAAAAGTTTAATAAAAACAAATTTAACTAGCCAAGCTACTCTCGATGATGCGCTAGCAAACCGTGATAAAAACTTAGCAACACTGAGCAATACTCAAGAGCAATTATTACAACTCATTAATGGTACTCGCATTGAAGATTTAGCCATTGCTGAAGCCGTTTTAGCGAGTAATATTGCCATGTTAGCCAGTGAAGAAAAAAAACTCAGTAACTTAACCATTACCGCCAAGCGTGATGGTATTTTGGATAATTTACCGTGGAATCTAGGGGAGCGTGTTACCGCAGGTAGCCCAGTGGCTATTGTGCTCGCCGGCAAAGCGCCTTTTGCTCGCGTTTATATTCCGGAGCCTTACCGTGTTCATATCAAAGTCGGTGATTCATTAACGGTACATGTTGATGGTTTAGCTAAACCTATACTCGGTAATGTTCGCTGGATAGCTACCGAACCTGCGTTCACGCCTTATTATGCGCTTAACCAAGCTGAGCGTGCTAACTTAATGTATTTAGCCGAAATAATGTTACCTGACAATACTAGCGATTTACCTAGTGGTATTCCCGCCCAAGTCGTTTTACCACGGATAACTGGCCTAAGTGAACGCTAATGACTGAATTCGCCATTGATGCCCGCAATTTAACCCGAAAATTTGGCGCAATGACCGCCGTATCATCATTAAATTTACAGGTAGAAAAACAACGTATTTATGGTTTTCTTGGCCCCAATGGCTCAGGTAAAACCACCGCTATTCGATTATTCACCGGTTTACTCAAACCCAGTGCCGGCACCGTAAACGTCCTAGGGCTTAATTTACCTGAAGATGCTGAACGCTTGCGCAGACAAATAGGTTATATGACTCAAAAGTTTTCGCTTTATGATGATTTAACCATTATCGAGAACATGCAGTTTATTGCTCGTATTTACGGCTTAAGCCCAAAAGAGCAAAAAGCTCGCCTCGATGAACTTGTGAGTATTTACCAATTATCAAAGCTTAAAAAGCAATTGGCTGGCAGTTTAAGTGGAGGACAAAAACAACGTTTAGCATTGGCTTGTGCGGTTATGCATAAACCTAAATTATTATTTTTAGATGAGCCAACCTCCGCCGTAGATCCCGAAAATCGTCGCGAATTTTGGGAACAACTCTTTGATCTATGCGATCAAGGCATCACGATTTTAGTTTCAACACATTACATGGACGAGGCTGAACGCTGTCATAAATTAGCTATCTTAGAAAACGGTATTAAGCGCGCAGATGACTCGCCCGCACAATTAATGGCCAACATGCCAGCGAATGTTATTGAAGTATCAACCGATAACCTTAGACAATTAAAACAGCAATTAATTGCTTTACCCGAAGTGGTATCGGCCTCACAACTGGGTGCTCATTTGCGCGTATTGGTCAATAAATCGATTGCCGATCCTATCGCCTTTCTAAGTCAAAGCCATATTATGCCGAGCCAAACAACAATGCACTTAGTTCGTGCGAGTCTTGAGGATGTTTTTGTCTTATCAACAGGCAGTCATATTATTTTGCCAGCAGAGACTAATAAGGTGATGGTATGAAATCCTTATTAAGAATTCAAGCCATTGTTATAAAAGAGTTAATTCAGCTTAGACGCGACAGAATGACTTTTGGGATGGTGATCATGATCCCTTTAGTGCAGTTGCTACTTTTTGCTTTTGCCATTAATACCAATATTCGCCATATTCCGGTTGGTATTGTTGATCAGAGCCAAACCGCATTGAGTCGGGTGTTACAACAAACCATCTCAGCAACCAGTATCGTTAATTTTACTCGTCATTATACTTCGTTACCGCAAGCGCAAGCTGCCATTGACCGTGGTGATGTTCGCGCGGTGCTGATCATTCCAAAAGATGTTAGCCAACGTTTAGTACGCCACAGCACCGTAGGCTTTGGTTTACCACCGGCTAGCGATGAAGAAACGAGTCGCCCTATTGCGCAATGGTTAGTCGATGGCTCTGATACTGCCATCGCGGGTAGCATAAAAAGTTTACGTAATATGCCCTTAGCAGAATTATTAGACAAACCCGTTAACCGTAATGTGCCAACTTTTGAAGTAACTCTACTGTATAACCCAGAGCAACGCAGTGTAGTCAATATTGTACCTGGCCTAGTTGGTATTATTCTCACGATGACCATGATCATGTTTACCTCAGCCGCTATTGTTCGAGAGCGAGAGCGTGGCAATATGGAACTATTAATTACCACCCCCTTAGCTTCACTTGAACTGATGATAGGTAAAATTTTTCCGTATATATTTATTGGCGCCATTCAAGTCATCATTATTTTAGGCTTGGGATATTTCTTTTTTAACGCGCCAATTAATGGCGGTTTATGGCAATTAACCTTCGCAACCCTCCTGTTTATTTGTGCAAGTTTAGTACTAGGTTTAGTGATATCTACGTTAGCGAAAAACCAATTACAATCAATGCAAATGACCGTATTTATATTACTGCCGTCGATATTATTATCCGGCTTTATGTTTCCTTACGAAGGTATGCCAGAAATAGCGCAATACATTGCAGAAGGCTTACCAGCAACTCACTTTATTCGATTGGTGCGTGGCGTTGTTTTACGTGATGTTGCCGTAGTTGATATGACGTTTGACATGGTATGGTTAATTGGTTTCACCTTACTAGGCTTAATGGTTGCGGCCTTGCGCTTTAAAAAGTCGCTCGATTAGCTCTAGGCTAGAACCAGTGAAAAACTCACAAAAAACGCCAATTGATTTAAGAACCCATCGGCGTTTATATTAATTTTTCTGTAAGCTAGATACTGATATCAGCAATGATTAAGTACTTCTAGCCACGTTACTTATTCAACTAGCTTCAAGATAATCTTCAAGCTAGCCTTCAAATTAAGCCTAAAGTTAAACCTAAAGTTAAACCTAAAGTTACGCCTAAGTTACGCTTCTACTTGCAAAATGACTTTATCTGCTTTGCTTGTATAGCTTTCCATTTTATGGAAATTCAAATAGCGATAAGTATCTGCAGCGGTGGCATTGATTTGCGACGCGTACTGCATGTACTCAGCAACAGAAGGCAATTTACCTAAAATAGCCCCCACTCCCGCTAACTCAGCTGAGGTTAGATATACATTGGCACCATTACCTAAACGGTTAGGGAAGTTACGTGTTGAAGTTGAAAGCACCGTAGACTTTTCAGCGACACGCGCTTGATTGCCCATACAAAGTGAACAACCCGGAGTTTCCATACGCGCGCCAGCTTTGCCGTAAATACTGTAATAGCCTTCAGCGGTTAATTGGTCTCTATCCATTTTCGTTGGTGGCGCAACCCATAAACGTGTTGGTAAAGTTTTACCGAAACTCTCAATCAGTTTGCCTGCCGCGCGAAAATGACCAATATTGGTCATACATGAACCAATAAAGACTTCATCGATATCAACACCGGCAACTTCTGATAATAGTTTTGCATCATCAGGATCGTTCGGACAACAAACAATGGGCTCTTTAATATCAGCTAAATCAATTTCAATAATGTGGGCGTATTCAGCATCAGCATCGGCGGCCATTAATGATGGCTGAGCTAACCATGCTTCCATACCTTTAATACGACGGGTAATAGTGCGAACATCGCCATAGCCTTCACTGATCATCCACTTCAACATCACAATATTAGAATTTAAATATTCGGCTACAGCGGCTTCTTCAAGTTTAATTGAACAACCACCGGCAGAACGTTCAGCTGAAGCATCAGATAATTCAAATGCTTGTTCAACGGTTAAACCTTTAAGGCCTTCAATTTCTAAGACTCGACCAGAAAATTCGTTGATTTTTCCTGCCTTCTCAACGGTTAACAAGCCATTTTTAATACCGTAATAGGGAATAGCATGCACTAAATCACGCAAGGTGATACCAGGCTGCATTTCACCTTTAAAGCGCACTAAAATTGACTCTGGCATATCAAGTGGCATTACTCCCGTTGCAGCAGCAAAAGCCACCAAACCAGAACCCGCTGGGAATGAAATACCTAAAGGGAAACGGGTATGTGAATCGCCGCCAGTACCAACAGTATCAGGTAATAACATACGATTTAGCCACGAGTGGATAACACCATCACCAGGGCGCAGTGAGACGCCACCACGATTCATCATAAAATCAGGTAAAGTGTGATGCGTGACAACATCCACAGGTTTAGGGTAAGCAGAGGTATGACAAAAAGACTGCATGGTTAAATCAGCGGAAAAACCTAAACAAGCGAGATCTTTTAATTCATCACGCGTCATCGGACCGGTGGTATCTTGCGAACCTACCGTGGTCATTTTAGGTTCACAGTATTGACCCGCACGCACGCCATCAACACCACAAGCTTTACCAACCATTTTCTGCGCTAAGGTAAAACCTTTAGTTGACGAAATGACTTCGGCTTGTTGAGCAAATAAATCTGGCATAGGCAAACCTAAAGCTTCACAAGCACGAGTCGTTAAACCTCGACCAATAATGAGTGGAATACGACCGCCAGCACGAACTTCATCCAATAATACGGGGCTGAGTTTAAATTCAGCAATAATCTCACCCTCCGCATTTTTAACAACCCCTTCATAAGGGTAGATATCAATAACATCGCCCATATGCATTTTTTGCACATCTAACTCAATCGGCAGTGCGCCTGAATCTTCCATGGTATTGTAAAATATAGGCGCAATTTTACCGCCTAAACATACACCACCACTACGTTTATTAGGAATGCATGGAATATCATCGCCCATAAACCAAAGCACTGAGTTAGTGGCTGATTTACGTGACGAGCCGGTACCGACAACATCTCCAACATACGCCAATGGAATACCGTCTTTTTGTAATTCTTCCAGTTGCTTAATTGGACCAACAACACCATCTTCGTCCGGTGTAATACCTTCACGTTCAATTTTGAGCATCGCTTTGGCGTGTAAAGGAATATCAGGACGTGACCAAGCATCAGGTGCGGGTGATAAGTCATCAGTATTGGTTTCACCGGTGACTTTAAATACTTTGACGGTAATTTTTGTCGCGACTTTTTCTTTTGCGGTAAACCAATCTCCGTCAGCCCAAGATTGTAATACTTGTTTCGCTGCAGCATTACCGGCTTGTGCTTTTTCTTGCACGTCATGAAAAGCATCGAACATCAATAAAGTGTGCGATAAACCTTCAGCGGCAACAGCAGATAGTGCGTCGTTATCTAAAAGATCAATCATAGGCTGAATGTTGTAACCACCTAGCATAGTGCCCAGTAATTTCGTTGCTTGCTCTGGTGATAAAATTGGCGAATTTGCTTCACCTTTAGTGACCGCGGCTAAAAAACCGGCTTTCACATAAGCAGCATCATCAACACCGGCAGGCACACGATGGGTTAATAGATCAATTAAGAACGCTTCTTCTCCTACCGGAGGTGCTTTAATTAGCTCTACCAAGGCCGCGGTTTGTTCTGCATCTAATGGTTTTGGAACAATACCTTCCCCAGCGCGTTCATCTATATGTTTACGATAATCTTGAAGCATGGTGTTCACCTCTATGATAAGAGATAGTTAACCTTAATTCTTTTATTAAGCCGCCCTTAGCTAAGTTGACGCGAATTAAGTTTGTTAAGTATCTGAGATTAAAATATTTTCATTAATACTATACGCCAACATGTACATTAATTGAACTAAAGCAGTAATCACTCACTGTATAATTGTTATGTATATTACTAATAACCATTCTAAATCAATAGATTGCATTTATTTCCTGCGCCACATCTACGACTAAATGATTAGAGCGAATCAGTAAGTTTATGTTTAAGCTACTTGTTTGGTATAACCAGCTTAAACATATAATCGACTATTATTGAGTAACGACTACCATAAGTATCATAAACAATATAAGCAAAGCTTCTGTTGGGTATAACCAGCGTGAATAGTGTTTATTTTATCAAATGATTCATAGTCGTTAAAAAATCAGGTAAAATAACGCCAAAACTTGTCCCAGCTAATGATCATGTTATTAGCAACTTATAGCTAGAGAGAGAATATCAAATGAGCCTGTATTTAGAATATATAGCAGAAATTGAAAATCGTAAAAATGAGCTAGGTTTAGCACCTAAGCCTATCGATAGTGCTGAGTTATTAGCGGAAATCATTGAGCAAATTAAAGATCAAGGACACGCACATCGCGAAGATTCTTTGAACTTCTTTATCTATAACACGTTGCCAGGCACCACCAGTGCTGCCAGTCAAAAAGCCGCCTTTTTGAAAAAAATCATTTTAGGTGAAGAAGTTGTAGCAGAAATAACACCTGAGTTCGCTTTTGAATTGCTATCGCACATGAAAGGTGGTCCATCTATTGGCGTACTACTTGACCTAGCGTTAAGTGACGATGTTGCATTATCAACACCAGCTTCTGAAGTATTAAAAACACAAGTATTCTTATACGATGCTGATACGGCTCGTCTTGAAGCAGCCTTCAAAGCAGGCAATGCCGTTGCTAAAGATCTTTTAGAAAGCTATGCAGAAGCTGAGTTTTTTACCAAGCTACCTAACATTGCAGAAAAAATTGACGTTGTAACTTATATTGCTGGTGAAGGTGATATCTCAACAGATTTACTTTCTCCAGGTCATCAAGCGCATTCTCGTGCTGACCGTGAGTTACACGGCCAGTGTATGATCACGCCTGAAGCACAAAAAGAAATACAAGCATTACAAGCTAAGCACCCGAAAGCAAAAGTTATGCTTATTGCTGAAAAAGGCACGATGGGCGTTGGTTCTTCTCGTATGTCTGGTGTTAACAACGTGGCACTTTGGGCCGGTAAACAAGCAAGTCCATACGTACCATTTATTAACATTGCACCTGTAGTTGCGGGTACTAACGGTATTTCTCCAATCTTCTTAACGACTGTTGATGTTACTGGTGGTATTGGTCTTGATCTTAAAAACTGGGTTAAGAAAGTAGATGCAAACGGTAATAACGTTGTTGACGAAAATGGCGATGCTGTTTTAGAAGAAGCATACTCAGTTGCCACTGGTACTGTGTTAACAATTGATACTAAAGCGAAGAAACTATTAAACGGTGATAAAGAACTAGCTGACATATCTTCAGCCTTTACCCCGCAAAAAGTAGAATTCATGAAAGCTGGCGGTTCTTACGCGGTTGTATTTGGTAAGAAGCTACAAACCTTTGCCTCTGAAGCTTTAGGCGTAGCCACTAAACTTGTTTATGCTGCTTCAAAAGAGATCTCACATGCAGGTCAAGGCCTGACAGCCGTTGAAAAAATATTCAACAGAAATGCGGTTGGTGTTCTTTCTGAAACCGATCTTCATGCCGGTTCAGATGTGCGCGTTAAAGTGAACATTGTTGGCTCACAAGACACTACCGGCCCGATGACTTGCCAAGAACTAGAAGCGATGGCAGCATCAACTATCTCTCCTTTAGTTGACGGTGCATATCAATCTGGTTGTCACACAGCATCAGTTTGGGATAGTAAAGCTAAAGCGAACATTCCTAAACTGATGAGCTTCATGAACAAGTTTGGCCTTATCACAGCTCGTGATCCTAAGGGTGTATACCCTGCGATGACTGATGTTATTCATAAAGTATTGAATGACCTTACCGTTGATGACAGAGCGATCATCATTGGTGGTGACTCGCATACTCGTATGTCTAAAGGTGTAGCATTTGGCGCTGACTCAGGTACTGTTGCGATTGCACTGGCGACAGGTGAAGCGGCTATGCCAATTCCAGAATCTGTTAAAGTTACCTTTAAAGGCAAAATGCAAGGTCACATGGATTTCCGTGATGTTGTGCATGCAACACAAGCACAAATGCTTAAACAGTTTGGTGGTGAGAACGTATTCCAAGGTCGTATCATCGAAGTACATATTGGTACGTTAATGGCTGACCAAGCATTCACCTTCACTGATTGGTCTGCAGAAATGAAAGCGAAAGCTTCAATCTGTATTTCAAATAATGAAACCTTAATTAAATCAATCGAGCTTGCTAAGAGCCGTATCCAAATCATGATCGAAAAGGGTATGGAAAACGAAGCTAAAACGCTTAACGGTTTAATCGCATTAGCTGACAAGCGTATTGAAGAAGTTAAATCAGGCACTAGTCCAGCACTAGCACCTGACGACGCCGCTAAATACTATGCAGAAGTTGTTATCGATTTAGACGTTATCGACCAACCAATGATTGCTGACCCTGATGTAAACAACGATGATGCATCTAAGCGTTACACGCATGATGTTATTCGTCCGGTATCATACTATGACGGCAAAACTGTCGACTTAGCCTTTGTAGGCTCTTGTATGGTGCACAAAGGTGACATGCAAATCATCGCTCAAATGTTACGTAACATTGAAAAACAAAATGGCAATGTAGAATTTAAAGTGCCATTAGTTGTTGCGCCACCAACTTACAACATTGTTGATGAACTTAAAGCTGAAGGCGATTGGGATATTTTACGTAAGTATTCTGGTTTTGAATTTGATGATGCTAACCCGAAAGGTGCTGCACGTACTAAGTACGAAAACATCATGTATTTAGAACGCCCTGGTTGTAACTTATGTATGGGTAACCAAGAAAAAGCTGAACCTGGCGATACGGTTATCGCTACATCAACGCGTTTATTCCAAGGTCGTGTTGTAGCCGATACGGCTGAGAAAAAAGGTGAATCACTACTAGGTTCAACACCTTTAGTTGTGCTTTCAGCGGTACTTGGTCGCTTCCCAACACTCGAAGAATATAAAGCTGCTGTTGAAGGTATTGACTTAACTCGCTTCGCTCCTCCAACAGAAGAGATGAGCACTAAGTACGTACCAATTAAAATGGTATAAGTTTAGCCTATAGGTTTAGCTAACATGACTCGTTAACGTTAGCTAAACTCGGTGTTCGACTCAATACTTAATTCAAGCGTTGAGAGATAACACTGAAGGTTAAATACGAAAAAAGGTGACTTATTATAAGTCACCTTTTTTTATGTCTTCACTAAATTGATATTAGTAAAACAGTGCTAGTTAGCAGTAAGATTAATTTAGCATCACAATACATCTCATCGCGCTGTCTTATTACTTAATACTTATAACTTGTTATTTGCTACCAACAGCAGAAGTACATCAAAAACATTATGGATTAGGACACTCAATATTCGCTGATAATGACGGCATGATCATATTAGGAAATGACAATTTATCATCAAAGCGCTCTACCCCTTTCAACACTTCAATTTTAAAACCGTAACTTTTACATATATATAACGATTGTCGCATCAGAAAAGCAGCTAACTTGCTGAACTCTGTATTTTGTTTTGTGATCACTTGTAGGTGATGCTTACCATTTTTTAAATCTGTTTGCTTAAATTGTATCTGATGGTCAAAATCCCATTGAGACGCGCCATTCGGTGTCGCAACAAGGTTTGAACAAGCACTCAATAATACTAAGGTAACTAACAAAGCTATTGTTTTCTTCACGATTAACCCCTTACTTAACAAACCTATTATTAATAAACATTACCTAATAAAAATCATCTAACTAAACATTACCATACGAAAGTCATCGCATTCGGTACAGTATTACAGAAAACGGATAGTTATGGTCAAATTAAAAATACAAAAAAGCCAGCATAGTTGCTGGCTTTTAAATTAACTAACCGTTAATAAGAGAAATTACTTTTTCTTTTTAACTGCTTTTGCATTAGGTAAATCAGTGATTGAACCTTCAAAGATTTCTGCTGCTAAGCCGATTGATTCATTTAGTGTTGGATGAGCATGAATAGTTAATGCAAGATCTTCTGCATCAGCACCCATTTCAACCGCTAAACAAACTTCGCCCAGCATTTCGCCAGCATTGATACCAACAATAGCACCACCAAGTACACGACCAGTTTCTTTTTCGAAGATCATCTTAGTTTTACCTTCAGTACGTGCAGATGCAATTGCACGACCAGAAGCTGCCCAAGGGAAGTTAGCTACTTCAATGTTTAAACCTTGCTCTTTCGCTTCACGTTCAGTAACACCAACCCAAGCCATTTCTGGATCAGTATAAGCAATTGAAGGAATGCAACGTGGGTCAAATACGTGCTTCTTACCAGCAATAACTTCAGCAGCACAATGTGCTTCATGTACAGCTTTATGAGCAAGCATAGGTTGACCAACAACGTCACCGATAGCAAAAATATGGTTTACGTTAGTACGAAGTTCGTTAGTTACATTGATGAAACCACGTTCGTCAACATTAACACCCGCTTTATCAGCCGCAACTAAGTGACCATTTGGCTTACGACCAACAGCAACTAAAATCTTGTCGTAGCGTACTTGCTCAGCCGGTGCGTTTTTACCTTCAAATGTTACATACAAACCATCGCCTTTTGCTTCAACTGCAACAACTTTTGTTGATAACATGATGTTGAATTTTTTCTTGTTGAAGTTAGTGTAAACTTTAACAATGTCTTTATCAGCCGCTGGTACTAGTTGATCAGCAAATTCTACAACAGACACGTTTGAACCTAGTGCTTTATATACCGTACCCATTTCTAGGCCGATAATACCGCCACCAAGTACCAACATTTCTTCAGGGATGTCTTGAAGCTCTAAAGCACCCGTTGAATCAATAACACGTGGGTCTTCAGTTGGGATGAAAGGTAAATCAACAACTGAAGAACCTGCTGCGATAATAGCATTATCAAAAGTAATCGTTGTTTTGCCATCAGCGCCTTCAACTTCAACAGTTTTATCAGAAGTGAATTTACCGTAACCAAATACCGTTTTCACTTTACGTGCTTTAGCCATTCCGCCTAAACCACCGGTTAATTGACCAACAACGCTTTCTTTCCAGTCACGAATTTTGTCTAAATCAATTTTAGGAGTACCAAAAGTAACACCATGTGACGCCATTGCTGCCGCATCATCAATAACTTTAGCTACGTGTAAAAGTGCTTTTGAAGGGATACAACCCACATTCAAACAAACGCCACCAAGCGTCTCACGGCTTTCAACTAATACTACGTCTAAACCTAAATCTGCTGCGCGAAATGCTGCTGAATAGCCACCAGGACCCGCACCTAAAACTACTACTTGAGTTTTAATATCGTTACTCATGCTAACCTCAAAAA
>JBAROR010000006.1:0-2308 GCA_049642265.1 Cognaticolwellia sp.
AAAGAGGCAAGCTCGAACTTTTCGCCGTTCGGGCCGTCGTTCCACCAGTCTAAAAACCAGCCAAAGCCGAATAATGCGGTAATAACGGAAGATCCCAACACCCCGAGAATAGTGATAATAGTAACAATGGTGCCCAGGGTGCCCGATACCGCGGCAATTAATTTTTTAACTTCATCAAAAGATTGTTTTTTCTCATATTCCGTCAATACAGGTACAAATGCTTGCGCGAAGGCGCCTTCAGCAAATAAACGACGTAAAAAATTGGGGATTTTATTGGCAAAGAAAAACACATCGGCGGCAGCTCCCGCGCCCATCAAGTTTGCTATGACAACATCTCTTAGCAGACCTAAAATTCTAGAAATCAATGTCATAGAGCTTACGATCAAACCTGATCTCAGTAATTTATTACTCACAATATTTTTCCTAAAGGGGGATTTATTTTTTTAAAAGTATTTTAAAAATGCATTCAACAAGTTAGCTGCACTATCAATAATCAGCGTTCAATAGTCAGCGTTCGTCAAGACCATAAGTAACTGGAAATAGTATGACTTCTAAGCCTGCAGATTCTTGCATTGTCAAGCAGCTTAGGTATATAATGCGCGCAGTTTAACCATCTACTAGGTTTCTTACCAGTTTTTTAAGTGGTTAAAAAGAAATCATTTGACAATATACGTACGACAAGGCATATTCCACGACCTTTGATTATCCCTTGTTATACAGAATTTAGGAGTTTAGGTCTTGGCTAATATCAAGTCTGCTAAAAAACGCGCTTTACAATCTGAAAAAAGCCGTAAGCACAATGCAAGTCGTCGTACAATGATGCGTACTTTCATCAAGAAAGTTGTTGTTGCTATCGATGCTGAAAATAAAGAAGTTGCAACAGCTGAGTTTATAAAACTGCAAGCAGTTTTAGATAGCTACGCAACTAAAGGCTTAATTAACAAAAATACTGCTGCTCGTAAGAAAAGCCGTCTTTCTGCAAGAATCAAAGCACTATAATTTCTCTTTGAGAAAATAGTCTTTAATTTTTAAGCTTAAAAAAACCGACTTAATGTCGGTTTTTTTGTGTCCATTTTTCAGGAAAAATACAAATCGTTTCAATCTAAGCGGGCTTATACCAATTCCACTAATTAGGTGATCTATTTAGGCGCCGGAAAAACCCATGAAAGCAAGGCATTAATTGCAGTAACTAGTTGTTCTAATTATAAAATTAATAACGAAGCTAGCATGTGTTTTAACCAGCATAAATGTGCAGAAAATTAATGGATTTGGTATTATATTCCCATGCTGGAGAGAGCTGCAATCAGGTCTTTAATCACCTTACCGATAGCCGGATTAGTTTCCTCAAAAACAATCAGTTGCTGGGCAAGTCTTTTATCACGAATTGATTTTGCCGGATCGCCGGATTTTATCGCTTCTTGAAGTTCATCATGCACATGCCGTAATTCCCCAGCAGTACATTCATCGGCAATAAGATCCTCGTCCAAAATTGCCGATAACTTTTCAACCTCGGATTTAACTTTTTTAATGGCCATAAACACCTCTGAGCTGTGAATGAGTTAACACCAAACCAAAGAATCTGTCCCGTCGCTGGTTTGGCTAACAAGTTATTAATATTAATAACAAAGTATAGTCTTAAAAACAAACAATTCGTTAGCTTGGTTTAAAAAAATGATCCAAACAACGTCCTAATAATAAAGAGATAATCACAAAAAACACACTCAATAATATCAGGCCGATTTTAAACCAGTCATGCGCCGAATAATGTTGTAAATATAAAGAGGAAAGGTAAATAGCAAATAACCAGTATAAGATACGAAATACGTACGCCCATAATGGATAAACACGATCGGTTAACCATAATTTAGCCACTTCAGGCTCCTTTAATTGTAAAACTGATAACATCATCAATATGCGATTTATCGCAAGCAAGCATCACTAAGCGATCGACTCCCAAGGCAACACCGGCACAATCGGGTAAAGACGTTAACGATGCGATAAAGCGATCATCAATGGGCATTTGCCCGAGTCCTTTCTGGGACCGTAAACTATTATCTGCCTGGAAACGTTTTAACTGCTCTTGCCCGTCACTTAATTCATGAAAACCATTAGCCAACTCAATACCTTTAAAATAAACCTCAAAACGTTCTGCGACACGCTTATCATTCGGACTTATTCTTGCCAGCGCAGCTTGTGAAGCAGGAAAGTTATAAATAAAACAGGGCCTCTGCTGCGCAATAACAGGCTCAATAGCGATGCAGAATAAGAGCTGCAGTACGGTATCCCGATCCGCTTCGGCGCTGAGCAC
>JBAROR010000008.1:0-3673 GCA_049642265.1 Cognaticolwellia sp.
TGCATCAACTGGTGTATCTGCAAGATGGTTAGTGTAGTTACTCATTACTTTTTGTGATAAACCCACAATAATTTCAAGTAGTTGTTGCTTACCGTAACCTGCTGCAAAGAATTTTTCAATTTGCTCATCGCTAATTACACCACGCTCACGCACCATTGCTAGTGTAGTTTCACGTAGAGTTTCAAGTTTAGAGTCTGCTAGCGGTGTTTCATTTACTAGCGAATCGACAATACCTTGATCAACTTTCATTGACGCAGCAATTGCACTGTGTGCTGGTACACAATAGTGGCAGTTGTGCTCAACGTTAATTGATTGCCACACCACTGTAAGCTCCTCTGCATTGAATGATGTTTTTTGAAATAGGTCATGCAGTACTTGGTAACCTTTAAGTAATGTTGGTGCTTCAGCCATTACTGCGTGTAAGTTAGGTATCATACCAAATGCAGCTACTGAATCAGCCATTAAAGGTTTTGATTCTTCAGGTGCGTTTTCTGCTGTGTATAAAATAAATTTTGCCATGTTTAACTCCAATAAATAATTAGGTTTAAGTAACTTCGAGACACACAATACTTGATTTTGAGCGATCGCTCAAGTTAAAATTGAGCAAGTGTTCAAATTGATTGAGAAATGATATGGCTAACAAGATAAAGTTTGAGCGCGAGGCAGTTGTTCGCCTTGCAAGTCAGCTATTTTGGGAAAAGGGTTTTCATGCAACTTCAACGCGTGATTTACAAGAAGCAGTTAATATGCGGCCGGGGAGTATTTATTCTGCTTTTGGCTCAAAAGAAGGGCTTTATATTGAGTCTCTAAAAGACTATACAGTACAAATGGAAAGCCAAATTAAAGAGTGCTTATCAACATCAGATAGTATTCTTGGTGGTTTACGTGCTTTTGTAGAAGATGTAGTCACAAAAAAAGAAAGTACACCGAGTGCAATTTGCATGTTAGTAAAAGCTAATTGCGAATTTACAGATAAAGACAGCAGCTTATACAAACTAAGTTTAGATTTAGCTGATAAGTTTGAAAACTATCTTTCAATTCTTTTTGATCAAGCAATTGCAAAAAATGAATTAAGTAATAATATATCAGCACAAGAATATGCACGATTTTTTGAAGTTCAATTCACCGGGTTACGTGGCTACTTTAATCGCCCAGGAATGGAGTTATTAGCTCAACCAATGATTAATCAAATATTTAAGATGATAAAAAGCTTATAAATTCCTTACCTCAATTATTTGAATAAAAACGGCAGTAATCAAATTACAGCCATTTTTTTTTATCTGACCCGTCCTAAATAAATATTATGCTTTTAATTTATTTAACTCTGAGTCTTGTTGCGCTACTAGTGCCAACAAACCTAAGTTCATTTAAACGTGTTTAACTATTAAGCACATTGTTCGTGTATTTCCAATTATAAGGATGCGCAGTATTATCATTATGATATTTTATAAATGAGAGTAACTTTAATTTAAGATCTTGAGTCGACATAAAACTGCCACGTTTTAAAACTTTTCTCTGCAGTATGCCAAACCATATTTCTATTTGATTCATCCATGAAGCGTGCTTTGGCGTATAATTAAAAACTATTTTATGCGATTTTCGGCTTAAAAATTCAGATCGAGTAACTTGGCTTTTTAAAATCCCTTCTTTACCTTTAACACCAAGACATCCCTCAAAACCACTTAGCTGTGCAACATATCTAACTAAACTTTCAGACTGCTGTGACGTGGTCTAATTGATTCGACTAACCCAGTTAAGACATAATTGATTTAACTGGAGATTGAAATGACAAAACGTAAAACCTATTCAAAAGAATTCAAACTTGATGCCATTGCACTAGTAAGAGATCAGAATTACAGCATTGCTGAAGCGGCTAGAAACTTAGAAGTGAGTGCTCAGATTCTTGGTCGTTGGATAAAAGAAGCCGAAAATGATGACGGTCACGCATTTAGAGGAAACGGTAAGTTAACACCTGAGCAGGATGAGATCCGTAAACTAAAAGCGCAAGTAAAACGCTTGGAAATGGAGCGTGAGATATTAAAAAAAGCGACGGTCTTCTTTGCCAAAGAAACGAAGTAAAATACACGTTTATTGCCCAAAATAAGAAGATCTGGCCTGTGACATTAATGTGTCGCGTGTTGGGTGTGAAAAACAATAATTACTACAGCTATCAAAAGCGACAGTCTCAGATGCCAGTTGATACAGAGCACCAAGAGATGCTGCAATGGGTAAAGAATATTGCCGAGTTCAGCGATAATACCTATGGAGAAAGACGTATCCAGAAAGCGTTAAACTCGCTTGATTTCACTGTTGGCCGTAGGAAAACAGCGCAACTGATGAAAGAAGCAAACGTTTGGGTACGCTATAAGAAGAAGTATAAAGCAACGACGAATAGCGACCACAATAAGCCAATATACGATAATGAACTCAAACAAGATTTCGATGTTGAAAGCCCGAATCAAGCGTGGGTGCAAGACATTACCTATATATGGACTTCTGAGGGATGGCTGTATTTAGCAATTGTAATAGACCTATATTCTCGTAAAGTTGTTGGTTGGAGTATGGGGAGCAGGATGAAAGCGCAACTTGTTTGCGATGCCCTAACAATGGCTATATGGCAACGTAAACCTAAAGCTGGGCTAATAATACACTCGGATCAAGGCGTTCAATATGCGAGTCATCAATATAGACGAATACTGCGGTTGCATGGGTTTGTAGGGAGTATGAGTAAAAAAGGATGTTGCTGGGATAATGCAGTAGCAGAAAGCTTTTTCGGTAGCTTGAAGCAAGAGCGTGTTCACTGGCGTAATTATCAAACACGCTATGCAGCTCAGCAAGATGTCATGAATTACATCACGATGTGGTACAACAGCCAAAGAATGCATTCATATCTTGGGTATCAAAGTCCCAATGAATTTGAACGTACAAGGAGGTTGTTAAAAGAGGTAGCTTAACGAACTTAACTAGGGTGACCGAATTGAGTTGACCAGGTCAGTACTCAATAAAAAATTAATACGGAAAATAATTGTAGCAATTAATTCCTTCCAGAATAAAGAATATGAAATATTTTTCAATTAAAATCAAAAAAACATAAAGCCCCTAAAGCAAAAAAAATAATATCAAAAAAAAACTTGAAATTGGTTAAATACCGCACAGACCTTATTCATATTGTTAGTACCCACCAACTTACTTTTTAATAGTCAGTTTATCTACAAAATTAGCCACTTACCGATAGTTAGATAGCACTTGAAAAAAACACAAAACACTATATCTTGTGCCTGCAAGTAAAAAAAACACTATATATTGTATCTTCATCCCAGGGGAATGTATGACTCAGTTACAAAATGAATTTAAAAAATTTCACAACGAGATCAAATTAGGAACTTACGATGAAAACTCAACTCTGCGAGATAAAAGAGATACATTAATCAATGATCTTAGAGATTCGTTAAAAAATGAAAAGATACCAGGAACGGATAAACCTTTGACTTTTACCAAAATTGATCAAGGTTCATACGCAATGAATACAGGTATTAAGCCTAAAAATAATGACTACGATATTGATGTCGGCATTATTTTCGATATATCAAATGATGAGTATGATTCGAATAATCTTAAAAAACTTGTAAGAGACAAGCTTAATAAAAGATATAACCGTACCGTAGATTTTAAC
>JBAROR010000037.1:0-66741 GCA_049642265.1 Cognaticolwellia sp.
TTTCTTTCTTTCTTTCTTAACCAGCCCTAATGACGCCCGTACATAACATCTGATGCTGACAGCACGGACAAATCCGTTTTGCTTTGGGTTTTGATGGTGTGATACTTGGCGGTAAAAGGTGAGTAAACTCGGTTAACGAGAAATTAACAGGACACTCATTCTAAATAAAATATCACAATATTAAAGCGAAAACGTTAACTTCAAGGAAAGCGTTAATATTGTTAACTAAAAATAACGATATTACTCTAGCATTTCATTCAGTTGTGTCTAAATACGTATTTTTAGACAAGTTCATCTTCAACGTAATCTTTGGAACTACGTAGTTTGAAATGGAACGTTATATCAGTTTGATTGGGGACTCGTCGCATTTACCCAAAGAGCTTATTGCAATGACTTAAGTTTTGTCGTCGTTTAAAATCTTGATGTTCGCAGTAGTCACTTAAGGCAGCTTCTCGGCCAACAGCGCCATGAAATTGTGTTCTAAATTCGGTAGTAATAATTAACCAGTGCTCTGCCGATATGTTTAAGCGTTTGAGTATTTCTGGCTGGCTTTGTTCGATAAAGCCATGTTTGTCTGCTCGAATACTGCGCCCTGTTATATCAATGAGTTGCAGCTAGTCTGTTAGGTCAAACGGTAGGCCTTTGGGCATGTCTTTTCTGGGGTTACCGACAAAGGCCATTAATGTATTCGGTTGCTGTCCTTTTTTCGCTTGTTCGCAGCGTAGTTTAACACTGGTATGGTTGGAGTTTTCAGGGGTATCGGCTATATTGGCGCGAATGGGGTTTAAGTCAACATACGCCATGCAAGCGGCAATAGCTGCTTCATCTAAGAGTGCTTGGGATTTAAACCGAGTTTCCCAAAACCTCCCCTTGCAATTATCTTCTTGATTAGCGGCTCGAGCGATACTTTCATTGATGTAGCCTATAAACCAGCTAATTTTGATGAGGCGCTTACGATACGTTTCTGCCGTTGCTTTGACCATATCAAGCAGTGGTTCGCTGAGTGTGTCACCCTTACAATATTGATTGGTTAATAATGTGCCTTTGTATAAACGATGCCAACGCTCAAGTACTTCACTCATGGTCCATTGTTTCGCCTTTTCTTCATCAACACATAGCACCACATGATAATGATTGCTCATCACCGCATAGGCACAAACCTCAATGGCAAAAACTTGTGTGAGGAAATGCAATTTATCTTCTATCCATCCTCGGCGATGTTCATAGCTTTGGCCTGAGTACTTATCTTCACCACATAAAAAGGCACGCCTGACACAGCGAGAAATACAATGATAATAAGGCGTATCCGTTAAACTGATTTGTTGCTTTCTGGGGGTTGTCATCACACACCTGACATAAAAGAGAAATGGTTATTTGAGCTTAGTACAGTGACTAACCTTGTTCAATGTAGAGAGAGTGCCCTGTTAACTCTGTTAACTCTGTTAACTGGGTTAACTTTAGTTAACTTTTTTTTTCATTTTTATATTCAGCTAATTAGGTCTGTTTTAATAACATTTGATTTTTTATGATTTGAGCGTACAATTGTGCGCTCAAACTTCAGCGTACAAGTGTACTCTAAAATTATGTTATCTACGACTTTAAACAAACTAAGTTTATGGTTTTCACACCATAGTGCTTTTTCTGGTTATTTTGAACCAGTAATACAGCGAGTAAAACCTGCATGGCGTCAGGGTTTATATCGCGCTCAAGTTCTTAATGTTACTAATGCTATTGGTGACTTTGTTCATATTACATTGCAACCTCAGCACCAGTGGAAGGCTCATAAAGCGGGTCAGAATATTGAATTGACTGCCGAATTAAATGGGCGTTTGCTGACTCGAATTTTTACAATTGCCTCTAGTCCGCAGCAATATGCTAAAGATAAAACGATTACTTTAGTGATTAAGACTAATGAATTAGGCCGTTTTACACCACAGTTAGCCGATGAACTTACAATTAATAGTTGGGTAAATATTTCAGCTGCACAAGGTGAGTTTGTATTTCAGCAGGAAAATAAACCGTTAGAAACTCCGACTGTTATGATTGCAGGTGGTTCCGGTATAACTCCAATGATGTCAATGTTGTCAGAGCATTTATCTACAGCTAACAACCCAATGTATTTACGTTATATTGCGCCATTAAATGAGCATCAATTTGTAGAGCAGTTAGCGTTACTAGCGAAAGAATATCCGTATTTCACATTTGATCTTATGACCCGCAGTGAACATGAATCACAACCATTAACCTTACTGGCTAAGTCAGATATTTATTGCTGTGGGCCTCAAGGCTTAATGTTTGATATTGAAGCGTTAAGTAATGATACGGGTGCTAATTTCTATCAAGAGCATTTCTCATTAGCTCCTATTGTTAATGATGATTCAGCGACGAAAATAGACATCACCGTTACATTAAATGGCAATGCGTTTACTGCATCTAATCAACAAAATTTGTTAATACAATTAGAAAGCCAAAACGCGCCAGTAATACGTGGTTGCGGCATTGGTGTGTGTCACCAATGTCACTGTACTAAAAAGAGTGGGCTTGTAAGAAACTTGCTTACTGGCGATGTGTCCGACAGTGGTGAACAAATTATACAGCTGTGTATTTCAAAGCCATTAAGCGACTTGGAGATGTCAATATGACACAAATGAATTACGAACAAATTGCTCAAGAGCTTGATTCTATAAAGCAAAATACTATGGCAAAAGTAGGTAAAAAAGACGCTGACTATATTCGCCGCGTTATTCGCTGGCAACGTTATTGTGGTTGGACAGGCCGCTTAATGCTATTAACGGGGTTAATTCATCCTGCACTATGGATTGTAGGTATTTTATTACTGGCGACATCAAAAATTTTAGACAATATGGAAATTGGTCATAATGTTATGCATGGTCAATATGATTGGATGAATGATAAACACATTAACTCGCAAAGTTATGAATGGGATATTGCCTGTGATGGTAAAAGCTGGAACCGAGTGCATAACTTTGAACATCACACGTACACCAATGTCATAGGTAAAGATCGTGATTTTGGTTACGGACTTTTACGTTTATCAAGTGACTTTAAATGGAAAGTTAAAAACCTTTGGCAGTTTATAACTTACATTAATTTAAGTTTGTTATTTCAGTGGGGTATTGCTTATCACGAACTAGCTGCTGAACGTGTTTTCTTTGGTAAGAAAAAAGACGGGCGAGACCAGAGTGTTCCTCACTCTGAATTAAAGCATCGCTTTTTTAGTAAAGCCTCACGCCAAATAATTAAAGATTATGTGTTTTTCCCATTGATTGCTGGCCCATTATTTTTGTGGGTGTTAGTCGGTAATTTAATTGCCAACTTGTTACGTAATTTATGGACTTCAACCATCATATTTTGTGGTCACTTTACGGAACATGTGCATACGTTTACAGAAGCGTCTATTGAAAATGAGACTCGTGGACAATGGTATTACCGTCAAGCGCTGGGATCTTCAAATATTCAGGGCGGCAAAGGTTTCCATTTAATGACAGGACATTTGAGCTTTCAAATAGAGCATCATTTATTCCCTGACTTACCATCTTCTCGTTACCAAGAAGTTGCACCACAAGTACAGGCCGTCTTTAAAAAATATCAACTGCAGTATAATACTGGTAGTTTTTCGACGCAGTACTCGGGGGTATTAAAACGTATATTTAAATACTCTTTACCAAACGCCGCTTAGTCAACGTTAAGTACATTTGATAGCTGAATAAACTAAATATTTAAAAGCCGATTAGCGCTAAGTTAATCGGTTTTTTTTGTGTGTCTTGAATTCAAGCAGTAAGTGAATAACTTATATGAATAAAAGCTAAGTTAATTATTAACTTAACTGCATACTCTACTAACTTCAATATTTATCAGGCCACCCATAATAAAATGTTTATATGTGGCCCAATACCATAGGCTTAACAAATAACAATACAGCCACTTTATTGTTATTGATGGTTGTTAGTGACTTATGTGTCGGTTAACAAAAAAACACAGCAATGTAGAATGAGTGTCCTAGTTACACGGAAACCTAGTAACTAGCTGTCATCTGCTTTTATTTTTATAAGAAATGCATGAACGACTGCACTAATGCTTGAGTTCAGGTAACATTCCTAACATAACGTAAGAAGCAGAGAACACAGTGGAATTAAAAGATAAAAACGTATTGTTATTTGACTTAGATGGTACCTTAGTCGACAGCGCTCCGGATCTCGCATTAGCGATAAATCGAATGTTAACCGATTTAAATAAAACTGAATTTGATGAAGATATGATCCGTAGTTGGGTGGGCAATGGCGCTAAAGTATTAACAGAACGGGCGTTATCAGGCTCAGCAGAAATTGATGAAACACTCGACGATGCTTATGCTGCAGACGCGCTAACTAAGTTTTTAGCCCATTATAAAGAATGTGTTTGTGTCAACTCTGTTTTGTATGACGGAGTACGTGATGGGTTAATTAGTTTAAAGCAAGCTGGCTATCGGCTGGCCATTATTACTAATAAACCAGAGCAATTTATTCAACCTATTTTAGATGGTTTAGCAATAGGTAGTCTGTTTGAAATACAGATCGGTGGTGATACGTTTCCAGTACAAAAACCACATCCGGATCCTCTATTTGGCGCGTTGAAAAAATTGGATGTGACGGTTGAGCAATGTGTCATGATTGGTGATTCTAAAAATGATATTTTAGCGGCTCAGGCGGCCGGTATGGCAAGCGTTGGATTAACCTATGGTTACAATTATGGCGAAGATATCAGCCAGTATCAACCAAGCTGGTGCTTTGATAACTTTAATCAATTTGTTGCAGCCTTTAAACTCCTAAAAATTTAGTGCCAGGGCGCTTGGATATTCACGCTGTTGGGCGAGCTCTATCGCCCGTTTTGTGACGTCAGCGTCGCTACTTTGCTGACTGACCGGGAAATAGTGATGTTTATAAGCAGCGGTCAGTGCAGATTCCTCAACCAGCCCACAACAAACTAAGTCGGCTAAAATTGCATCCGCGGCTGCTAATGCCGATGAGGCTTTGACTATTTCGGCACGGGCATAGTGTTTACTGTCGAACGACACGTCTGCTGCACGCAAGTCTGGATCTTGTCCCGGAATTTGTTGCGCGCCAAACATGGGCTTGGCTGCAACTGTTGCGGTGCTGAAGCTCGGCATATATTGCGCGATATGGTCAATCGAGCCTAAAGTCCGGTGGTTTACTAAATGAGTTGGCCATTGATTGTCAATTTTTTCGATAAACTTAGCTGCCAATTGAGGCTGGGCGCTGTTGGCCGAGCTGCTCACTAAACCTTTTTCGAACAAGGTAATATCTTGTGTCATGCCGTGTAGTTGGAAATAACCGTTAGGGTAGGGCGTCAATTGTGCCATACCTTGCGGTGTTCCACGTTCACCATGAAACACGATTTCTGGCCATGCACCTTGGTATTGTGGCCAGTGCGCAACATAGGCCGCTTTAAACTCGACCATGCGTTTGCGCTTGGTTTTGAGCATGTCATCAATTTCGCCGCTTTTAAAACCACAGGCATTGACTACATAGTCAAATTGTTGATGATGCTGCTCGCTATTGTCATCCTCAGTGGTTATATGCCAGCCAACATGGTCGTTTTGTGCTGACATCGCAACCACCTTACGGTTCGTTTGCAAATGACAATTGGCAAGACGCTCAATGGTTAATGTTGCTATCGCAGCTAAACGAAAAGCAGACATACCATATTCTTGTACCAGTACGATGGGAAATTTAATGGCGTCTAAATTAGTATGATTGGCAAAAGCTATTAGCCAGTCTGTTGCGCATTGTGCAGTTTTTGGAATAGGCTTACCGACCAAAAGGTCGATGTCGGTTCGAGTAAAACATTGAAAGTAGTCTGCTGGTTCGCCAATCACTTTATTAGATAAGTCATCGCTTACCAATTTTTCGTATTCGGCACGTAGTTTTTCTAACCTAGGTAATAAGTCTTCAGGTTGACCTTTATCTGATTTGGGTAATGCAATGATCGTGGGCCTTACGTTTATGCAGGCAGGGTAAACTTTTACGGTATCAATCGATTGTTTGAGCAAGATAAGACATTGTTGGTCAGAAATTTCTCGATATAAATTACCGCCCGCATGTAAATGACATATTGGTGGACCATTAACCAAACTTGGGCCTTTTTCGATTAACGTTGTATCGAGTCCAAGCTCAGCAAAGCGCAACGCAATTGTAGAGCCTGCAACGCCACCACCAATAATGGCGACTTTGGTTGGGCTTGATAAAAGAGGTTGATAAGGCATTGGTTTGTTATTCATCAAAATTTTATAGAACGATTAAATGCTTAAAGGTGAAAACGTTGCAATGATATACGTTTGATCATCGTAATGCGATCGCTAAACATGCATTTAATGTGTCATTGGCTAATCGTTAACCAAGACCGATTTCAATAATAGATTAACTTTTCAATTTGGTCTGACTTGCTTTTAGTTTAGGATTTTTAACAGGCCACCCATAATAAAATGTTTATATTTACCTCAATAAATATAAATTAGGTTTAACAAATAACAATACAGCCACCTTATTGGTGAGGTTCGTCTGAATGAGTTTTCATTGTTATTGATGGTTGCTAACGATTTATGTGTTGCTGAACGAAAAAACGCAGTACTAAACTGCGTTTTTTGTATGGATACAAACCTGAATTTGTCTGGTGTAGAACGCTTTAGCTAAGCTTTTAACCTGTTAATTCTTGGTTGTGAAGTTGCTCATTTAATACCACGACTTCTGCGCGTTTGAAAAAGTTAAAATCGGTAGCTGTCGCCAGCGTATAAGCGCCCATCATACGGCTAATAATTAAATCACCATTGTCTAATTTAGGTAGCATGATTGACTCGCTTATTACATCAATACTGTCGCATGTTGGACCTGCTAGTACCGATTCAAAACGCGTAAAATCTTGTTTTGCACTGTCGATAGGGTATGCCGCTTCATCAAACATTAAACCGCTGAATGAGCCGTAAATACCGTCATCTAAGTAGTACCATGTTTTACCTTCACGCACGGCTTGCCCCATGACTGATGCCACACTGGTTACGCAACTTGCAACTATAAAGCGACCAGGCTCAGCAAGTATTTGCATGGTTTCTGGTAATTGTGCAAGGGCGTCGTTAATTGGCGCACAAAACACATCAATTGGTAATACGTCAGCGCTATAAGGCACTGGAAAACCACCGCCTATATCTAATGTGCTCAATGCCGGTAAGCCTAGTTCATTTACCTGTAAAATTATTTTTGCGCAGGCGTTTATTGCTTCTACGTATTTAGTTGGGTTTGGTGATTGTGAACCAACATGAAACGATAAACCTTTGATTCTGATGCCGAGCTGCTGCGCGTTGGTAATAATTTCGATGGCAGTCTCAGGACTGCAGCCGAACTTTTTAGATAAATCAGCAAATGCATCTTTGTTGCGAAAACTTAAACGTACCAAAATTTCTGCTTGATCTTTGTAAGCAATAAACTTTTCTAGTTCGTTCATGTTATCCACTACAAACACAGTACAACCATAAGCGAGTGCATCACGGATGTCGCTATCGCGTTTGATAGGATGCGTGTGAATGGTGCGCTCACTTGGTACGCCTTCGCTTGCCACTAAATCAATTTCGCCGCTGGTGGCAAGATCAAAGCTTGCACCTTCTGCTAATAATGTGCGAACAACTGCTGCTAATGGCAAAGGCTTTAAGGCAAAGTGTAGAGTTACGCTCGGTAGTGCATTTTTAAGGGCGTGGTATTGGCGGCGAATAGCTTCGCAGTCAAGCACCATTAAAGGCGCACCGTATTGCGCTGCTAGTTGTTCAACTTCTTGGTTGGTCGGTTGCGTATAAGCAAAGCATTCGCTTTCGTTAGCCGCAGCCGTAACTGCAGGTACTTTGATTTGGAAGCCTTTTAATTTCGTTGATAAAGCCATGGTATTCTCCGAGTAAAAGAACGTACCTAATACGTTCTAAGCAACCGCTCGGATAAGGTTTATCTACGAGTCAGTTAAGTGATATCAATAGTGTTTATGCACCGTCAAGTTCACTCTTGGATAGTTGCTCATTGCCTTGCTACAAATTAAGTTTGTAATGTACTCGGATTGGCTATCATCAAGAAGCGGCAGGATAATAATGTGAGTTTTAAATTTGTGCAACATTTATTTTAAAAAAATAACTCAGCGTGTAAATTAGTCGATATATTTAATCGCAGGTTTTGTTGGTTACCTTTTAAGTTGTTGTATTTATTGTTAAAAAATATAGGTTTGGATGTGAGGAGTGGTTTTAGCTATAGAACGTTTAAAGCGTGATAGTTTGGCGTAATTGGATCATCTACTATGATATGGTGATCAGCTGCGTTTTTTAATATTTATCCGGCAATTATGCCATTGTTACTATTAGTTATCATGGGTGGCACGCTTAACCTTTTTAACTTTAATAGGCTACATAAACAAAAGCTTAGTGCTAGTAGTTACAGTAAGGCTTTGTATTGTTCCTTTGTTTAAAGGTAAATAGTCATTCAGTATCTAAAGCTAGATCATTATTGAATTCTTTTTACCAATAATGTCATTACTTATACTTTTCTTAGCACTATTAAAATGTAATTTTATCCCCATTAATAGTAGTAGTCGTGATTATAAGTTACTTAACCTGAACTCTGATTAAGTAACTTAATAACCTGTTAAGGCTTTAGTGATATTTATACTTTTATTTCTCCAGCCAGAATTTTAGTGAAAAAGGCAAATTTACACGTCAATAGCGGACCTATTGCAAGTAAATTCAATGTGGTTAGCACTGAAAATAGCTCCTTGAGATAGATTTATCATCCTAAGTTTAGATAACTTAGTGAGCCTTTTTGATTGCCACTTCGTATTTTATTTTTATTTTCCGCACTTTTATGCATGTTTTTAAGGATTAACAATGAGCCAACTATTTTCGCCTTTATCACTTGGGCAAGTAACGTTAGAGAACCGTATTATTATTGCACCTATGTGCCAGTATTCAGCCAACAATGGCGCTGCTAGTGATTGGCATACGATTCATTTAGGTCAATTGAGCTTAAGCGGTGCTGGCTTACTTATTTTAGAAGCTACAGCAGTAAACCCAGAAGGGCGTATTAGCTACGGCGATTTAGGGCTGTGGAATAATGAAACTCAACAAGCATTAGATAAAAGCTTAAAAGCAGTGAGACAATACAGCACTATGCCTATTGGTATTCAGCTAGCGCATGCAGGGCGTAAAGCTTCTACGGGTAAACCGTGGGAAGATGTTGGTGCTATTGCACCTAATGACGTAAATGGCTGGCAAACGCTTGCACCATCGGCAATAGCTTACGATGATAATAGCCCAGTACCAAAAGCAATGAGCCAAGCGGATATTGATTCATTAATTAAAGACTTTGTCAGTGCTGCTAAACGTGCTGATGAACTAGGCCTTGATTTAATAGAGTTGCATGGTGCGCACGGCTACTTGTTACATCAGTTTTTATCGCCCCTTTCAAACAAGCGAGATGATAACTACGGCGGTAGTCTAGAAAATAGAATGCGCTTATTACTTGAGGTTTTTAAAGCGGTAAGAGCGGTATTTCCCCGTAAAAAAGCCGTGGGTTTGCGTATTTCGGCAACCGATTGGGTAGAAGGAGGTTGGGATTTAGAGCAATCGATAGCGCTTTCAAAAGCACTTGATTCGCTAGGGTGTGACTTTATTCATGTTAGTACTGCAGGCTTGAGACCTGAGCAACAAATACCTGTCGCTAAAAACTTTCAGGTGCCATTTGCAACCGCTATAAAAGCGGTTGTAAAAATGCCTGTTATAGCGGTGGGCTTAATTACGGAGGCGCAACAAGCCGAGGAGATTATCGCCGAGCAGCAAGCCGATGGTGTCGCGCTTGCTCGTGGTATTTTGTATAACCCGCACTGGCCTTGGCATGCAGCAGCAGAGTTAGGTGCTACAGTAACTGCACCTAAACAATATTTACGCTCAAGTCCACATGGCCAGCCATCGCCAATAAAGTAAGCTGTTCAAAGCTATAACCTAATGGGCTTTACTCATTAGGTTTTGTTAAAGGATTAGCTGAAAAAATTAGCTGAACACTCACTTTAAATTTTGTAGTAGCATAGTTAGTTTTGCCTCCTAACTAGTAATAGGTCGCTATACCACGATAGATTGTAGGATTACTCAAAAGCCAAATTACTCATTAGTTTTTTAGTGTCTGAGGTTAAATAAAAGTGTTATTTAGATATGAAACAACTTCAAAATTCACATAGGATTGTGATTCAAGGTCTATTTTACAGTCATTTTTAAGACTGTATTTTAAAAATAGAAATTCTACAGTCGCGTTAGCTGAAATTTGAAAAAGGCATTTTGGTTAACTTGTAGTAATTATTATGGGTGATGCGCTAACTTTTTTAACAGTAACTTTTTAACAGTATTAAGATGTGTTTGGTGAGCAGTATAAACTGCTCACCTTCATGGTTTGATGTATTAAGGGTTAAAACTTAGCTTTTACACCAAATTCCCATTTAGTGCCTGAGCGAGAGTAATCAGCAATAGTGGTATCGTTGCCTCGGGTCATCACTTGTGGTTCGTTGGTCAAGTTAAGACCTTTTACGAATAAACTAACACTTGAATTAACTTTGTATTTAGCCGACATATTCATGTAGATAGCGTCTTGTACATATCGATGTGAACGGTCTGGAAATGGTAAGCTGTTAGGTTGTAAATATTTAGAGCGATACTTCCACATTAAGCGAACAGTGGTGTCGTCGCCTTCCCAGTAAACTGACGCTGAAGCGACATTTTTTGAGAAGCCAAATAAGTTCGCATCAGGCACAATGCCAGCACTGGCGGGTTCATCAGTAACAAAGTTAGAACTTGCATAGTTCCACGCAAATTTAGCACCTAAGCCATTAAACGGCTCAGGTAATTCAACAAAATGCTTTTGGCCTGTTATTTCAAGACCTCTAATAATGGAGTTATCGTCAGAGGTTTGTTTAACTAAGTGACTAACGCCGGTGTAAATTGTATCAACACCATCTAAGTTAACGGTAATGTCACGCTGTTCTGTTTCAGTCTCATAGCCACCAGTAAATGATTTATGATAAAGCGCTAAAGTTAAAGCCGCATCTTCTGACGGATAATACTCAAAAGATAAGTCGTAGTTTATCGCGGTGTATGGGTCTAAATGGTTACCATTGGCTTCACCACTGCGAATAACAGAAGAATAATCAGTATTTGTTGCAGGGTCACAAATAGTATCGTCTTCATCTTCACAAGTTTCGTAACTTACGCCTGCCGACATCGCATTTAATTGAAAACGAGACATAGAACGATAGGCTGCTGCTCTAACATAAAACTCATCAGTTACGTGAAAAGTTAAATTTAAGCTTGGTAGCACTTCGGTATATTCTGAAGATAAATTTACACGTTCAATATCGCCTGTTGGGTTTATTTGCGCGCTGTAAGTACCTGTGTCTTCATCGGTAGTGATATAAACTTTATCACCCCAACCTTGAGATTCTGTTTCTGTTTTGACTACGCGAACACCGACATTACCATATACCGGTATGCCGCTAATTTCGGCATCAAAGTTAGCCATTACATAGGCTGCAGTGATGGTTTCAGTTACATCACGGTCAGCACCATCACGGCCGTCTTCACGTTCACCTATGTCATAAAAATCTGTGCTCGTTGCGCCGGGTATTTGTCCTAAAACCTGACCAATAAAACATTTATGATCATAAGTCGCATAGCGCGTTGCATCGCCGCCACTACCTGGCTCTTCAGTAAACTGAATATTATTTGAATGACCATTTTGACAATCATTGATAATGCCATTAATGAGTGCTGAATTAGCATCAGGATTTAATTCATCCCAATTATCATCTTCATTGTCGCTAGCGCCATATTTTTGTGAGCCATCGGTGATCGTTAAAGATACGTCATTAGTCACAAAATCAAGTAGATGCTCTTTCGAGTATCGAACACCGGCCTTAACACTTGAAAAATACTCGTTATCTAGTTGGTATTCACCGTCTAGATTGATGGCAAAAATATCATCGTTACGGTGTTCATGAGCGCGTCGGTATTCTACGTAAGCATGATCATCATTAACAAAATTATTCATGTCACTTGCGTCAAATACTTCTGAGGCCGCAAATCCGTCATCGCCAGGCCCTAAACGGCTGTTATCTAACCATGTTAATGTTGGTACATTACGGCCACGGAAATCGAGGGCATAGTTATAACGTTCTGTTGAGCGAAACTTAGTTCTTTGGCGTAAACGATATCGGTATGATTCAGAGTAGGACAGGTCAAGAGCAAGCGTTAAATCTTCAGTTGGGGCATATTCTATTTCAATACCACCACCACGATATTCATCAACTTGGTTACGGTTTTCGCCCTGCAAAGTAGGTCGTGCTTCACCTGTTGCGTATAGTAGGGTGTGATCATCGGCAATAATGTGATCGGCTAGATCATCGATACGAGAATCTAACGCTAATTCCATACGTTTTTCGGTGTATTCTAAATCAGAGTATTCATAATCGAAATTAATTTCTAAATCATCACGAGGTATCCACTGAAAGGTAAATACTGCACCGGTACGTACATCTTCATCTTCACCTGTTCGCCAGTAAGCGTCGTTCGGTACATAGAAAATACTGCTTGGATCAAAGTCAGCTAGGTCAGTATCAATACCTAGTTCAGGTTCACGACCAACACGGCCAGAGCTAACACCTTGCTGACCCGTAGCACAATTACTACCACCTATAAGATTTGAACCATCGGCAGCACGTAATGCACATACTGCCATTTGAGAATTACCACCGTAATTTTCTTCCGGGTTTGACGAGTCTGAATGGCTAAGGCCTAACGTAAAACCCATATCGCCTAAATTATCAGTTTCCCATTGCTGAACGGTCGAGATAATAAGCTTTTTGCCCCAAGGCGAACTATCACCGTCAACATCATCATAATAAGAATTATAAACGCCTGTTGCTTGAACCGTGGTTTGTGCTTCACCATAATCAACAGCGCGTAGAGAATTTACGTCGATAGTACCTGAAGTACCGCCTTCGACTAAATCGGCTTGTTGAGACTTATAAATAACTACTTTGTCGACAAGTTCAGATGGGAATTTTTTGAAGTTAACCGCACGACCAGCACCCGCATTAGTAATCGTTCTGCCATTAAAGGTTGAATAACCCCAATAAGAGCCTAAGCCACGAATTGATATTTCGTTTTGACTACCTTTGAGACGGTGACCAGACGCACCAGAAATATTTTCAATAACATCAGATAGTGATAAGCCAGGTAAATCACCAAAATCTGCTGCGGCTACTGCATCAACAATTGCTGTACTGTGTTTTTTCTCGTTCAGTGAACGAGTCATTGTGCGTCGTAAGCCCCCACTTACTTGAATGACTTCAATGTCAGTATCAACTTTTATTTCAGTTTCACTTTCTTCTGCAGCAGTAGCTGGAAAAGCAAGTAATGTGAGTAATGTTGATGCACACAAAAATTGTCTAGGATAGCTAGCCTGCTTACGCACAACTCTGCTAATTTTATTTAACTTATTGAAAGTAGCCATTGATATTTCCGATTCATTATAGTTTTTATACTCGTTGTATTTTATTCAAACAATATAAAACATATTTGTCAACCAATTTGGTGGCTTTTGGTATTGCACTTATCGCTAGTTAAATTACCAATAATTAATATTAGCATGACCAATTAGTGTTTTTTGTTATTGCGATTACACTATAGTCAATCGAGCTTCTTATCGCTATTTTTAAGCGCTTTATATTAAAATACGCATAAACGAACATGATGTAACGAAAGGTAGAATATAGACGTATTCTCCATAAATTCATCTTTTATTGGCTTGTTGACCAAAGTTCATTTTTGGTTGACCATGGTGCATTGTATAGTGTAAAAACCTTAGCTAGGCAATTTTACAGCGATATTTATGCTCTTTCTGATGAGTTTGCTTGAGTAAAAGCCTGATAGGAACTGACAAAAAACACTAATTAAAATATAGCGTCAGCCCACATTGAATACACAATATTGTGTATTCAATTCACTTTAGCCATTAGGACACCTATGCAAATACATAAGATTGTTTTTACTCTCGTTACTTTTATGAGCTTATTTGGCTTAGTTAGCTGTGGGGGCAGCCCAAGTAGTAATGGTACAGTAGCAGCCCCCAATCAGGTCATTGTTCCAGTTACCCCGCCTGTTGTTATCGATGACATCAGTTGTGACGTGAGTTATCCGCTACAAATTTTATCTATAAATGACGAGTCGACTGGTGTCGAAGTACCGGCTTTATTCGATGGCAATAAAACCAATGCTTCCAGCTGGCAGGCTAATACAACCGATAGCAATTTATTACTAACGCTTTCAGAGCCAGCCCTGCTAAAGCAGCTAATTATCACTTGGAAAAATGCAGAGTATGCACATTTATTCAATATATACGGCTCTAAAGATCAAGAAAACTGGCAATTACTTAATAGCAAAACGCAAAGCGAAAAGAATTCATTATTTCCTGATGTTATTCATTTAGACCAGTTAGGGACAGAAACAGCGCTATATTTACGTATAGAACTCGCTGGTAGCGATATTTCTCAACCAAGTAGTATTTTGGAAGTTGAAGCCTTTGGTTGCCAAAAAGACGTTAGTCATAACATTGAATTAATTGATTGGTATTTAAGTGTACCTACGGATGAAGACAATAACGGCAAGTCAGACAGTATTAAGGAAACCGCTCTTGCAGATGGTTATGCAGATCCGCTATTTTTCACTTTATCAAAAGATGGCGGGCTGGTATTTACCACTTCAGTTTCAGGCTATCGCACCTCGACCAATACTAATTATGTACGCTCAGAGTTACGAGAAATGTTACGCAGAGGCGATACAAGCAAGCAAACCCAAGGGGTTAATAAAAATAACTGGGTATTTTCTACTGCACCACAAGCAGACCTAGACAATGCAGGCGGTATCGACGGCGAGCTCAATGCTGAATTAGCAGTTAATAGCGTAACCACAACGGGCGAAGACTATCAAATAGGTCGCGTTATTATTGGTCAAATTCATGCTAATGACGATGAACCCGCCCGACTTTACTACCGAAAACTGCCAGGAAATACAAACGGTAGCATCTATCTCGCGCATGAAACCCTCGGTGGTGATGATGTTTATTACGACATCATAGGCAGCCGCACGAATAGCGCAAGCAACCCCGCTGACGGTATTTCGCTAGATGAAAAATTCAGTCACTCAATAACGGTGTTAGGCCATACGCTTACGGTGAAAGTTGTCAAAAATGATGGCACTGAGTTTGAACAAATCGTTGATATGACAACAAGTGGATATGACCAAGGCAACCAATATATGTATTTTAAAGCCGGGGTTTATAACCAAAATAATTCAGGCGATGCACATGATTTTGTGCGAGCGACATTCTATCGAATCGATAATAGCCATAACGGTTATCCACATTAAAACAATAAGATAAGAGGTTAACCATGAAACATTTATTTTTTCTACTGTGTTTGTTCAGCTTTAGTAGCATGGCTGCAGAAACTACCACAGAACACTTTTTTAACGACAAACTTGTTATCGAGCTGTCAACAGAGTTCAAAGCATTATCAGACTCCGCTTTGGATAAGCGTTATGGCAAACAAAAAAATCCACCGGCTTTTGCATTCAGCGATAAAGATAAATCAGTAAGCTTTACTTTTACGCAGTATTCGACCCCAGCGGATAAGAAAAGTATGAATAAAATTCATAAGTCGTTATCTAACATCTTGCGTAAAGCTAATGACAAAGCTCGCTGGAAAAAAGACAAAGTATATAACCGACTAGGAACTAAAGTTGCTGTGTATGAGTACGAGATCAAATCTATTGGTAAATACCAATTCAATCTGACTTATGCATTACCTGTTGATGGGAAATTAACGTTCATTTCATTTACCACTACCGATAAAAAGTACAAAAACAAGTGGCTAGCCTTAGCAAGAGAAAGTATGGATTCAATACAGCTCAAGGGTATTTAAGCGATAAAAAACTGTAAAAATTACCTTTTTTATCACCAATCACTTGTTAGGTGTTGATTAAATTAACTACGATTTTCACATATTGGTTGACAAATCGGCTATACAAATTAGTATTAATGATTAACCAAATAGCAGCGAAATTTTTTACCAAAAAAATAGTAGGATTATAATAATGAAAAAGTTAATGAATAAAACGATTGCTATATCAACGATTGCATTAGCAATGGTTGGTTGTAATACAGATACATTACCTGACAAAAAAGGTAACTCGTTTGGTCAATTTGCACTATCAGGGGAGGCGAAGGTTGGCGAAACACTGACAACAACGTTAACTGATGCTAATGGCTTAGATGCATCAGCCGTTTCTTACCTTTGGATGGCGGACGACGTAGCAATTGCTAGCGCAACATCAAGCTCTCTGGTATTAACTGAGGCACAAGCAGGCACCAACATAAAAGTTACCGTTTCATACACTGATAACGATAACTATAGTGAAGTCATTACCTCAAACCCTACGCCTGATGTGTTAATCAACTTTATCGGCTTGATTGAAATATCAGGTACTTTAGAGTCAGGTAAGCTACTAACTGCGACCGTTTTAGATGATAATGATTTTGATCCTGAAAGCGTAGTATATAGTTGGCTTGCTGATGACGTTGTTATTGTTGATGCAACAGAATCTACCTTTGCGCTGACTGATGATGAAATAGGTAAAACCGTTGTTGTTACTGCCACTTATAGTGATCTTGATGGTTATAGCGAAACGCTTACTTCTACAGCGACTGGCGTTATTGCCCCAGCTTCTGCAAATACGCCAGCAACATTCTCAGGCGATTTAACAGCAACCATTGCCAACAATGTCAGCGATGCTGTCACCGGTACAATCGTCGTTAGTGATGATGATGCTAATGAAAACGCACTTGAAGCTCAGCCTAACTTAACCACAACCTTCGGCACATTCTCAGTGCTAGCAACAGGTGAATGGTCATATACGCTTGATACCAGTAACGCAACAGTGGCTTCATTAGTTGATGCCAACGATATTGTCACCGATACTGTGGCTATTAGCTCTGTAGATGGTACAGCGGCAGAAATTGTTTATACCATTAGCGGCGCTGAAGATGTAGCACCAACAAAAGCAGCAAGACTTACTGATAATATGGATGATGATGCGGGTGAGTTACGTTATAAGTTATCTTCAAGCGACATTATTGCTGCCGGTAAATTAACCGTATCGTTCTTAAAAGAATCGGTAGTTGAAAAAGATGCTTACATTGGTTTATTTGGCTCTTCAACGAGCACGAGTAATGCTCTGATTGATCTACGTATTCAAAATAGTGGCTATGTTATACGCAACAATGAAGGCGTAGATATCACCATTCCATTTAATGCTGATAAATGGACTGATGTTGAAATGACCTGGGATGCGACTAACGCTTCTGCTACCGTTGCGCCAATGTTAACGCTTACTATTGATGGCACCAGTGTTACTACCTCGCCATTTGCTTCAGTGTCTGAATCATTGAGCGATGTGGCTATCGGTGTGCAAACCGTTATCTTTAAATTAGGTGATAATGGTTCGGTTTCTGGCGATGCGGCTTATTACCTTGATAACTTCAAGCTTTATGCAGATATTGATGGCACCACGGTGCAATTTGAAGATGACTTTGAAAGTTATGATGATGGCGCGTCTTTAGATACAGATAACCCAGCTTCACCATACAATTCTGCAACTGCTGAAGCATTTGTTGAATTACTGAGCGGCAGCACAAGTGGCAACAGTGATACCAACCCTGACAACCTTACCGCAAGAATTACCGACAATATGGACGATGACGCCGGTGAATTACGTTATAAGTTGTCTTCAAGTGATATTATCGCTGCCGGTAAATTAACCGTATCATTCCTAAAAGAAGCGGCGATCGAAAAAGATGCTTACATTGGTTTATTTGGCTCTTCAACAAGTACGAGTAATGCGCTGATCGATTTACGTATTCAAAATAGTGGTTATGTTATACGTAATAATGAAGGTGTTGATATCACGATACCATTTACTGCTGATAAATGGACTGACGTTGAATTAACTTGGGATGCAACAAACGCTTCGGCAACGGCTGCACCAATGTTAACGCTTACTATTGATGGCACCAGTGTTACTACTTCAGCTTTTGCTTCTGTGTCTGAATCATTGAGCGATGTGGCTATCGGTGTTCAAACCGTTATCTTCAAGTTAGGTGATAATGGCTCAGTTTCTGGCGATGCGGCTTATTATCTTGATGAATTTAAATTATTTTCAGATATAGATGGCACTACCGTTCTATTTGAAGATAACTTTGAAGGTTACGCTGAAGGCGACTCGTTAGATGATGATAATACAGCATCACCTTATAACTCAGCGACTGCTGAAGCGGTTGTTGCTAAAAAAGCAAAATAGCATTTAGTCGTTAAATTGATAATAAAAATAGCGCTTTAATGGCGCTATTTTTTCATGAGCGACAGCGTTTTATTTACAGCTAACTACCTACACTAGCTAATAAGTAAACACGATAATTAACGATGACAAACAAAAACGATAAATAAAAATCAATATTAATATACAGGAGTGCTTTATGTTTAAAGCTGTATCTACCATTACACTTGCTTTACTGATGACCGGTTGTGCGAGTACATCTGATGTTCCCGCTGGAAAGTTTGATCTTTCTCATTGGAAAATTACTATTCCGTTAGACCGTGATAACAATGGTAAGGCTGATGATATCGACACTAAGGCATTACAAAGTTATCAACATCCTGATTTTTTCTATATTGATACCAATGGCGAGGTGGTATTCACCTCACCAAATAAAGCGGTAACAACACGAGCATCATCTAATACTCGTAGCGAATTAAGACAAATGATCCGTGGGCTAGATACTTCTATTGGCACTAAATCTTACAGTAACAACTTCGCTATTGCTGCGCATCCAGATGCGGCATACTTTAATCAAATAGGTGGTCGATTAGACGCAACATTAAAAGTAAATCATGTTGCTAAAAGCGCCAAATACCCGAAAAAACCTGCTTATTCTGTGGTAGTTGGGCAAATTCATGCTGGAAAGGATAAAGACGTTATTGCAGAAGGCAAAGGATTTGGCTGGGGCAATGAACCGATAAAGATTTATTACAAAAAATGGCCAAATCACGATACAGGATCTGTATTTTGGACCTATGAACGCAATCTTGCCAAAGATAACTCTGATAGAACGGACATCGCTTACCCTATTTGGGGAAATACTTGGGAAAACCCAAATGATCCAAAAAGCTCAGGCATCGCATTAGGTGAAGCGTTCAGTTACACGATAAATGTTGTTGGCAATATAATGAAACTGACATTTACTCAAAAAGACAAAAACACGGTTACCTATGATATTGATCTTTCAAATAATATCGATGCTTATGGCAAGGTAGATGAAAAAGATAACATCGCAGGTTACACCGGTGATTGGCTCTATTTTAAAGCAGGAGCCTATAACCAATGTTCAACCAAAGACGCTGATGGCATTTGGTATGCTGGTTGTTCAGGTACGGGCAATTGGGCCGTAGATAAAGCAAACGGTGATTATACTAGCGTATCATTCTCGGCGCTTACATTGAGCGAAACAGCGACTCAAAAATAACAGTAAAGAAGTAGCTCAAAAAAACGGCTAATAAAATGGCCAAAAAGGCATTATCTACTTTTAGATAATGCCTTTTTATTTTTAAACGCTTTATGCGATCGAACACCATCAGTGTTACATAGCTACATCTCAATATAATCTCAATATAAGCAAGAGCCTGTGAGTACGTGATAAGGTTTTGTTTACTCTTCATCATTTCCTTTAAGTTTCTCAAAGATCATTGTTAAAAATTAATTAGGGACATCTACCGTGATTCATTATGCCAATATTAACTTCTTCGACTTTTCCAACTTTTTCGACTAAACCGAATAAAGTGACGAGCTTCTTAATGAACAGAATATCTTATTTTAGATGTGTCTATATCAATGAACGTTTGTTATTTTAACGTAAGATGTCATCAGGTTGACTTACTCGGTAGGGGGAATAGCCCCCACTAAAGCAAAAGAATAAAAATTAAACTGGGAGAATGAGATTATGGTAAACATGTTAATTACATATCAACTAAATGATGGTGATGTTATTGAAATTAATCATCCAGAAGAGTTTGAGTTTAAAGATTTAGACGGTAATAGCTTAGGGAATGCCGCGATTATTAAGTGTCATAATAATGATTTAATATTAGCTGAAGCCGCATTTGTCATTTCTGCTGAACATGAGAAAATTTCTATACCAAGCGATGCTGCATTTATGGCGTCAAAAGCAGGCGTAAAACAACCCTTTGACTTTAATGGTCTTGTAAAACTTTGTGGTTTTTCTGCTATTAAATATAAATTTGATAGGCAAGGCGATGAAAGCTCTGATTGGGTTGTTGCTTACCCTAAGTCATTATAGGAAAGCTTATACTTTTAGTGGTGGCGACGACTAGTCAAGGGTGTTCTCGATATATGCTGTTGCATTATTCTAATATGCACGCCCAGTGCTAATGCGTTGCTCCACCTCCTACATTCAGCAGTAGCCCTAGCAGACAGTGGAGGAGTGTCTCCACTATTTTTTCGCCCCTTTGTAGGGGGACAAAGTTCTTAGCAAAAGTATTCCTCGTCCTTAAACTGATACATTCAACGTAAAGCCTATGTGGGTAGCTGCAATTACAGCTGCAATTGCATTAGGTAATTCCCTGTAGAATAATTTTAGATGCGAGCTAGAAATGCTTCGTATTTTTCTTGCTAAACTTTTGGGTAGCTATTGTTTTATAATCATCTCAACATTCTGTTAACCTTTGATATAGTATAAAAAATATAAAAACCAACCATAAGACGTTGGCACAATAAGGAATTTGTAATGACTGATGTCGTCTCCCAAATAAATTCGCAAGTATTCGCTGCTAATTTGCCTGATATTTATGAAATAGAAATGCAACCTTTGGAGCCTAGCTATGCAGCAGTAAACTTCAAAATTGGTTCAGCGCTTACACTCTTGTCAATTGTTGTACTGACATTTGTGCGCTTGCAACCTTGGTTTGATTGGAATGCAGAGTTGCTCTTTGGGCTTACCCTAGGCGCAAGTGTACTGTCTGCCGTTTGCTTGTTCTTTACGCTCTATAAAAAAATTGCCGATCCATTAAAGTCTTATGCATTACGCGAGTATGATTTAAGCTTTCAGTCAGGCTGGATCTTTAGAAAAAAAGTAACGCAACCGATAACAAGAATACAACATATTGAGTTAAAACGTGGGCCTATAGAGCGTAAAATAGGTCTTGCTACGCTGCAGGTATTTAGTGCTGGCGGCGCTTTGCATACATTCGAAATTCCTGGTTTAGACTTGTCAAAAGCGCAAAAGTTACGTCAGTATATTTTGCAACATAAGGACACTATTTCCCATGGCTAACAAAATGTCCGAAAGTGCAGGCGAAACTAAAAATGCAGAAGGTAACGAAGAAGGGAATGTAAAAGAGAGTGTAAAAGATAATGCAAACGTGGCTTATACAACACATCAATGGCAACGACTGTCGCCAATCGCTATTGTTTATTTTGGTGTCAGCTTTATACAGGGAATAATAGGTCAGTTTATTTATATTGCTCCTGCTTTACTTCTTGGTTATAACTCGATTAAAGATAGTCCTTGGGTTGGGCTGCCTATCGCTATTGGCTTGTTTGTATTCTTATTATCTTCAGCTCTATTAAGCTTCTATTTCTTTCAGTTTAGATTAAGTAAAAATAGCATTGAAATTCGCTCAGGAGTATTGAGTAAAAAGCATGCTAACTTACCTTTTTCGCGTATTCAAAATGTAAAAATTGAACAACCCATTTATTATCGTGCAATGGGGTTTGCGTGTTTAACGCTAGATACTGCGGGATCTAGTAAGCAAGAAGCCAAAGTTGTTGCGCTTCCATTGAATTTTGCTGAAAAGCTAAAACAAGAGATCATGGGGCAACATACTGAAGAGGCAGGTCAATCGATTGATTCAATTGATAATAAATCTAGTGTTAGTCCTTCGAACAATGCAGAAAAAATCATTAATACTCGCTCAATTAAAGATTTAGTGATACATGGTGTGACGAGTAACAGAATTTGGATATTTTTAGGCGTTTTAGCACCGTTCTATGAGCAGTTGAGTAAGTATGTTGGTGATTTTTTACAAAGGTTTGATATTGATGCTAGTAAATTATTCGACCCGTCAACGCATTCTATCTGGCAACTTGGTCTATATACCTTATCAATGACTATGATGATTATGTTGATGCTTTCGTTATTTTCTATTTTTGGTGCGATCATGACCTTTTATGGATTCACTTTAAGTAAAGTTGAAGACCGCTATATTAGACGCAGTGGTTTGTTTACCAAGCATGAAGTTAGTATGCGTGTTTCTCGGCTGCAAAAAATTGCTCATAAACGTGATTGGCTTGATATGTTGTTGGGGAGGGTGAACCTTCGTTTTGAACAATCTAATACTCAAATAGGTGGCATGGAAAATAGTGGTGTTGCCAATATAACCGATAAAATAATTGTACCGTCTGTCACTACTATTGAAGCGCTGAGCCTCACTCTTGATGTTTACCCTGAAAACACGTTAGAAAATATTAATTTCACTGCGATTAGTAAAAGGTTTTTTATTCGCTACATTGGCGGATTATGCGCGCCAATTTTTTTAGTTGTACTAACATTGCTCGTTATTGTGGAAAACTACTCCTTAATTTTGCCGGTGACCGGGGTTTTTGTTTTTGCTTGCGTGCTTATTTTTATGCGTTGGAAGCGTTGGGGTTATGCCATTGATGATAAGTATTTATACGTTCGAAAAGGAATTTTCGGTGTAGATCATTTTGTATTTCCTATATTTAAAGTTCAACAGACTGTTTTAAAGCAGAGTAAATTCATGAAGCGTCGTCAGTTATGTTCGCTTAGTTTTATTTTGGCTTCTGGCGCGGTAGATATACCTTTTATTAAAGAGGCTCAAGGAAGAGAACTTATCAATCGTAGCTTATATGAAGTAGAGACCTCGGGTAAATCTTGGATGTAATGGACAAAATCCCTACTTATCTGCTTATGATTATTTGTTAGGTAAGTTGGGGGATATATCGCTAATCTTTTGTGTTTCTCTGCTTTTATTCTTCTCTTCTAAAGCAACGATTTAGAAAAACTTGTTTTAGCCATGTAACCCGCAACTATTTAGCTAGCATCCGAGCCGAAACAGTAGCTTGGGAAAGCTACTGTTCATGAACGATTTTTACTAGCGACTTGGCAAAAGGTATCGTGGTTTACGTCGGTGATGACTCAATGTTTTGCCAAGCGCTTATAAGTATTTAACGAGCACAACACTGAGTAATGCCGGTGCGGTAAAGCATTTATCACTTATGTGTAATATTGATAATATATGTACGGCTTGGTTAGTAGTTTTTACTTTGTAGTGTTAATGCTCGTTTTACTATCTCGATTCTAAGTATTAGACGCTTGAGAAAACATGACTGATAAAACGCTTCAATAATGAATCTTTATGGCCATGTATTCTGGGAAAGGTCTGGGAAAGGTCGATGAAAGGTTGCTAAGGTACTAATACTCTATTTATTAAGGGTGGTGTCAAAATTGTTTAGTGTAACAACGTCACCTGCAGCCATATTATCGATATGAATATTACCAATTCGAACTCTTACTAGCCTTAATGTGGCAAAGCCAACAGCCGCGGTCATTTTTCTTATCTGACGATTCTTTCCTTCACAGAGTGTGATAGAAATCCAACTTGTAGGGCCATGTCTAGGGTCGCGAATTTTACGTCCACGAGTTGGAAGCAGGGGCTCTTTGTCAAGTTTTACAGCCTTGCAAGGTAAGGTTAAATAAGTCGAGCCGTTAATTGCAATCTCAATACCATTTTGTAGCAATGACATTGCTTCCGCTGTGATAACTCCATCAACTTGCACGTAGTACTCTTTTTCTATGTCTTTGCTTCTTACTTTATAGCTAATCATACCGTCGGTCGTAAGTAACAGTAAACCTTCTGAGTCGTGATCTAATCGCCCAATCGCCATGGTTTTATTGGGGAAGTTAAACAGCTCGCCTATTAAGCGTTTCTTTTTTCGTTTTTCAGATAAAAACTGACTTAAAAAACCATAGGGTTTAAATATTTTGAAGTGCTGGTGAATTTGCTTTAACTCAGTCGTTTCTATTAAACTGGCTTGGTCAGTCGTTGACATTAAATATGGCCCTAATTGTAAAGCCTGAGTGATACAGCATTATACTGTTAGTTTGAAATAGATGCACAGGTTCTGCTTACTGGTTTACCTTAAGGTGTGTTGTGTGCAGACTATAAAAATCAGCCTCAATATTTTGTTATATATGAAGTAATTAAATGACTAAAAACTTAAAGCAAGATTGCTAACGTTTGATCATTCCTGCTTCGTTTCACAATTTTAGCAAAATATTATCAACCCCTTGTGGGCTTTAGGGCTACCCAAAATCAGTAGACATCAACTTTATTAAGATAACTACAAAATTACTCTGCTGATTTCTCCTGAATAAGACGATATTGCAAGTTTGAAGGTTTTGTTGTTGCTAACTCCCTTTGTATGTCGTTTGCCTAACAACAGCCTTGAGCTACTGTCGCACTCATGCAATAAGTCGTAGTGTAAACCGGTAATCGAACGCCAAGCGGAGGCTATAACACACTAAGTATTTTACATAGTTGCTATAGATCCCCCGCGTTCATAACACTTGTTTTGTTGGCACTTAAACTAGTACTTAATGAAGACAACACTGGTTAATGCCGGTATGGTAAAGCCTTTATTACTGGCTTTACTCTGCTTTACTACATCATCAACTCCGTGTTGCTGGATCGGATGCAGTTGGTATTGTTCTGCGCCAAGATAAGCAAATTTTTGTGCTTTACTGCTGGTGTTAAAAATAACCATTAAGCTTGCAACGTTGTTATCGACCTCTCTGCCTTGTTTATCATCTAACTTCATGACTAATAAACCCAGTTGTTGGTTTTTCGTATTTAAAAAGCTGACTTTATCGATAATATCTGTTGCTGTCGTTAATCGAAATAACGGTGAACTCATGCGCAGTGATAGCATCTCTTCAAATACAGAGGTACTGAATTTAATCTGCTTAGCATTAACATGATCACGACCTTGATGACCTTTAATAACGGTTTCTATTAACGGCCAGTTGTCTTTGTCTTTATCGGCTGGCGGTAAACCAACATTGTAGTAATTATTTTGTTGAGAAAAGTCGACTCGATTAAACCAATCACCGTAGTCGTAGCTGTCTCGAAGATAAGACTTTGAACGCATAAATTCTGCGCCCATATGTAAGAATGGAATACCTTGGGCATATAAAACGAACGACAAACTTTGTAAGTGCATTCTTACACGGTCATCGGTTGAAACATCATAAGGTAAGCGGTATTGACTGTTGTCCCATAACGTTTGGTTATCGTGTTTAGAGACGTAATTAATAGTATCGGCAGGGTCTAAAGCATAGCCCGTTGGTTGTTGGCCATAAGGAATATCCTTACCAAGTACTTGCTGATTATTTTTTTGATAAAGTGGAAAGTTTGATAAGTTACCTGCTAAGCCAACACGTAGTTGATCCATACGTAGTGGGTATTCGTTTAGATTACTTTCATGAATTTGCAGGTTGTTTGGTTGAAGAAGTAAACCATTACCAAGCCCTTGTGAATCTCGGGTGTTGTTACCGCCACCGCGCACCGCATCACGAAGTCTGTCGCTGTAGGTGCCAATTTCGCTGCCGCCAAGCTCTAGTTGACTAGCTTGAACAAATCGACTGTTATTCGCTACTTCGCCAAAGTTCCAGCCCTCACCATAAAAGTAGGTGTCAGGGTCAACGGCGCGTACAGCTTCTCTCGCCGATAGCATGGCAGCTTTACTTTGATGCCCCATTAGATCAAAACGGAAACCGTCAATTTTGTAATCTTGTGCCCAAACAACTAAAGAGTCTGACATTAATTTTGCCATCATCACGCGTTCTGTTGCTGTATTACCACAAGTAAAGCAAGTTGATTGCTCAACGTCACCGCTAGTAATGTTAAGTCGATGGTAATAATTAGGGACGATTTTATCGAGCACTGACTTTTCTTTTAAACCAAATTGATAAGTGTGGTTATATACCACGTCCATGATCACTCTAAAGCCTAAGCCATGAATACTTTGCACCATTTTTCTAAATTCAACTAAGCGGCTTTTCCCTTGTGGATTTATTGCGTAACTACCTTCTGGCACCGTGTAATGATAAGGGTCATAACCCCAATTGAAATTATCAAATTGACGTAATTCGCTCACTATTTTTTGTGCTTGTTGGCCACTACTGTCGAGACTAGCAAGTAATGACTTTATACTCTGTTCAATATTCATATCAGCAGTGCAAATACTAATATGTGGTGCGCGTGTACATATTTTGGTTTTAACTACGGCCACGGTATCGTTAATGTCTATTACGCTTGCAGCGTCTTCATTGATACTGGCAAGGTCATAAGTTGGCAGTAAATGTATATTATTTAAGCCTGCTTTTTTTAATGCTTTTAAATGTTTTATGCCATCAGAGTTTTGTTCGCTAAAGGCTTGGTATTTACCTCGAGCTTTAGGATCAGATAAGGCTTTTTCATCAGAGCTGAAGTCTCGAATATGGCTTTCATAAAAAATATTATCTTCAATATTTTTTACTGTCGGCACTGGATGATTTTGCCAATCTTTCGGTTGGGTATCGGCACTATTTAGATCAACCACTTGTGAGTATTTACTATTAACCGAAAGGCTTAGTGAATATGGGTCTGTGGTGGTTAGGGTTTCTACTTGCTTTGACTGAGGGTGATAAACCGTTACGCTATATTGGTAGTAGGCGCTATGGTCAATATCGCCGATAATTGACCATACGCCCGTTTTCGTATTTTCGGCCATCGCTAAACGAGGGGTTTTCGCTGGGGTTAGGTCATGGTTAAAAAGTAATAGTTCGACGTGTTGCGCTGTCGGCGCCCATAATTTAAAGCTGACGTTATGGTTAACTATACTGGCACCTAAGTTATCGACTTCATCCGCATCATTGTCAGTTTGAGTATATAAAGCATCAAGCACTGAACCCGTTTGAACATAGGATAATTGTTGCACTTGTTGGTTTTTATCTGAGCCAATAACCATTAATTGTTGTTTTAACCATGTTTTGGCTTGAGCAGACGGTAAAGCTATTTTATAGGCTTGAAACTTTGCAAGGTGAGGGAATTTTTTCGCGGCACTTTCAGGCAAAGCAACCGTGGTTAACGCAATGCTATTAAACTCGCCTTTGTCTTTACTCACTAACTGATATTCAAGCGTGTTGTCATTTGTAGCTAAAACTATTAGCTCTGGGCTCAGCCAATGTGCAGAGCTGTCAGAGGCAATATTTGCTAAATTATCAAGAGCAAATGAGTTTTGTTTGCTGACTCTTTTATCTTTAGCTGTAGCTGAATACAAGGTACTGCTTTGTTGAGGTTGTGTATTATCAGTACAGGCTATTAATAGTGTTGAAGCGCTAAGGCTTGCACAGGCAATAAGCGAAATTTTGAGCTTTTTCATAGTCAGGTATCTTTAAAATTTTTATTGTGACTAACTTACTGGTTCAGTTAATATAAACAAACTAGTTTTGTGTCTGTGCATACGTATTCAGAGAAAACAGTTAAGCTCAGGCATGTTTTAGGCGAACTTATATCATGATAACTCCCGTCGCCGTTTAATATTTTTCTGACGATTAATTGGTTTAATCGTTTTGGTTGGTATCTGCGAATACTCTCTTGTTATCTCCTTTTCAATATTGTGAATTTGGTTGTTTTTAAAACAGCCATTGCATACGTATTCAATCAATTTTTATGGTTAGCATATCTTGTGAATACGTATGCATACGCTATTTATCTGTGAATTAGCCCTTTATATTAAAGTAGCTCACAAATATATTGTCTTTAAAACATTATTGGCAATTCGGTGAGACAAAAAATAACAAATATAGCTAAAGGGATACTGGCTAATAATAATTAATCAAGAATTGCTAGGGGGAGAACATTCAATGTTAAATTTTAAACCAAGTAAAGTGACGTTAGCACTGATTTCAAGTGGCTTTATCGCATTAAGCACATCAGCGTTTGCTGAAGAAGAAGTAAAATCAGCAGAAGAAAAATTAGCAGAAGTTGAAGTAATTCAAGTCACAGGCTTTCGTAAAAGTATAGTTGAATCAATTAACTTAAAGCGTTATTCATCTAACGTGGTAGAAGCAATATCTGCTGAAGATATTGGTAAGTTACCCGATTCTTCAATTGCTGAGTCTATTGCTCGTTTGCCAGGTCTTGCCGCACAACGAATTGATGGTCGAGCTAGTAAAGTGAGTATTCGCGGCTTTGGTGAAAATGAAAGCGGCACGACATTAAATGGTCGTGAACAAGTCTCTATTGGTGATAACCGCGGCGTTGAATTTGACCTTTATCCCTCTGAAATTATGAGCGGCGTTACCGTTTATAAAACCCCTAATGCTAGCCTTGAAGGCGAAGGTATTGCGGGGGTTATTGATTTACAAACCATTAAACCGTTAGAGCAAGACGGCCGTGTTATTCAATTTAATGGTACATATGAAAAAACCAGCTTTGCTAAATTAAATCCAGATGGTGATGATGCCGGTTTAAAAGGCACTTTCTTTTACATGGATCAGTTTGCTGATGATACGTTAGGTGTGGCATTTGCTTATACCACCATGAGTTCGCCAAACCAAGAAAAGCGTTGGAATGCATGGGGTTATCCAGAATTCGAATATGAAAATGGTTCAAAAGGCTCTATTTTAGGCGGGGCAAAACCTTTTGTTCGTTCGTCAGTATTAGATCGTGACTCAGCTATGCTTGTTGTTGAATTTGCACCACGAGATGATCTGAAAATGACGTTTGATGCACTCTACGTTGATTTTTTAGATACCAAAGTTTTACGCGGTATCGAGATACCTTACGCTTGGGGTCAAGGCTCTATATCTGCTGATACAGCAGTAATTGATGAGGCTACAGGTTTTGTGACCAGTGCTATTACTGAAGGTCAACGTGTTGTTGTACGTAATGATTACGAAGAACGTGATGCAGAGTTAATGTCATTTGGCTTAAATACTAACTGGAATCTAAACGATAGCTGGACTTTAAATTTTGATGCGGCTTATTCAAAAGTTGAGCGCGACACTTACAGTGTAGAGAGTTACTCAGGCACAGGTCGTGGCGATAACCGAGGCGCAGCGGATAACTTAGGTTACACTTTTGATTCGGGTAACACCGGTGCTACATTTACGCACGGCTTAGATTACAGCGATTATGACCTAATACAATTAGGTGGACCATTAAGTTGGGGCTGGAGTGGCGCTTTAAATGATCAATATGGCGTTACAGGTACTGAATACGAAAACCAACTACAAGATGGCTTTATCAATACACCTAATATTGATGATGAATTAATGTCATTAAAATTTGCTGCTAGCCAAGAACTTGAGTCAGATTTTATCACCGATATCTCTTATGGTGTAGCTTATCGAGAGCGTGAAAAAACTAAAAAGTCTGAAGGTTACTTCATGACATTAAGCAGCTTTAATTACCCAAATAATCCAGGCATGCAGTCAGTACCAGATGCTTACCGTTTAGGTAGTGCTAATTTAGGTTTCATTGGCATGGGTGACATGATCGCTTATGACACTATGGGCTTAATCAATGATGGTTATTACAACCTATTGCAAGAAAGCTTAACTAACCCGACACATGCGACTAAATCATGGGCAGTGACTGAAAAAGTGACATCTGCCTTTGTCCAAGCTGATATATCGACTGAGATTGCTGGTATGTCAGTAACGGGTAATGTTGGTGTACGTTATGTTTATACCGAACAATCATCACAAGGTAATGCTTTCGCTACGATTAAAGATAGCAATGATAATGATGTTGTTGTCAGCCAACCGACGGATGTTAGTCATGATTACAGTCACTTTTTACCTAGCTTAAACTTAATTATGCGAGTTGATGATACTCAAACCTTACGGTTTGGTGCGGCAAAAACTATTTCTCGTGCTCGCTTAGATGAAATGAATGCCTCATATAATGCTAGTTATAACCAACAACCAGACACGCAAGGCAACTATTGGAGTGTTTCTGGTGGTAACCCTGCACTTGAACCCAAAGAAGCTATTGGCATAGATCTATCGTATGAAAATTACTTTAGCGAAGAAGGTTACTTCTCGGTAGCTCTTTTCCATAAAGACTTACAAAACTGGATTTTTGACGGTAGCTATGCTGTTGATATGACTGGTGTTGCCGACCCTGCAACGGGTGAGATACCTGCGACATCTTCAGGTACAGGTAATGGTAAAGTTAATGGTGGTGACGGCTCGCTTTGGGGTTATGAACTATCGGCAACATTACCATTTAACATGTTAACTGAGCATCTTGATGGTTTTGGTATAATTGCTAGTTATACTGGCATTGAATCTGATATGAAAGATCAAAATGATAATGACTATCAACTTCCAGGCCTATCTGACAGCATTACCAGTGCAACTTTTTATTACGACAAAAATGGTTTCTCAGCTCGCGCTAGTATGCGCAAACGTGATGCCTTTAAAGGTGATGTTTACGGTTTAGGTTTTGATACCGTGCAAGTTGATATTTTGGGCGAGACCATTTGGGATGCTCAAATTGGCTATGACTTTGGCGAGGCTGGCTTTGAAGAATTAAAAGGTTTATCTATTTTCTTACAAGGCTATAACCTAACAAAAGAACCATTTACCTCGTTACAAGGTGACAATGCATTGCAAGTTCGCGACTATCAAGATTATGGTAGTAACTACTTGTTAGGCTTTAGCTATAAAATGTAAATATTATAACTAGAGATAAACAGCGAGTCGTTTAACTCTTCATAAAAGCCCTGGTAAATGTATGTTACTGGGGCTTTTTTATAATTAAATTAGTATTTAAAGGGCGAGTATTATGCAGCGAAGCAGCAAAACACAAACTGACCATGCAAATGAAATTGAAAATATTGTTATTGTTGGTGGAGGTACTGCCGGTTGGATGACAGCAGCATTACTGGCCAAAACATTAGGTACTAAGCGCAACATTACGTTAGTTGAATCAGATAAAATAGGCATTGTTGGTGTTGGTGAAGCCACCATTCCACCGATAGTAAGTTTTAACCGTGCTATTGGTATCAATGAAAAAGACTTTTTAAAAGCAACGAAAGGAACAATTAAACTCGGTATAGAGTTTGCTAATTGGAACAACGCTGGCGACAGCTATATGCATGCCTTTGGTAATATAGGTAAAAAATTCCCTTTTTGTGATTTTCATCACTATTGGCACAAAGCGGAACAAACAGGACAAGGCGCAAACAATATTGATGCAAATCGCTTTTGGGATTACTCCTTAAATTACCAAGCCGCTAAGCAAAATAAATTTAGCCCCATTCTTAATATTCCCAATACTAATTTACCAGGATTATCTTACGCTTACCATTTTGATGCTGGTTTATATGCCATATTTTTAAGTGAACATGCACAAGCAATGGGGGTAAAACGTATTGAGGGAATGATTAACCAGGTATCACAACACCAAGAATCTGGTTTTATCGAAAGCGTAGGCTTAGAAGATGGTACCACCGTAGCGGGCGATTTATTTATTGATTGCTCTGGCCTTGCGGCATTGTTGATTGAAAAGACGTTAGGTACCGGCTTTGATGACTGGTCGCACTGGTTACCTTGTAATAGAGCAATAGCCGTTGCTTGTGAGCGAAGCGAAGTCACCGAGCCTTTCACCCGAACTACTGCACATAGCGTGGGGTGGCAATGGCGTATTCCATTACAGCACCGAACGGGCAACGGTTTAGTCTATTCAGATAAATATATGACTGATGAGCAAGCAAAAGACGTTTTGTTGAAAAACTTAGATGGCAAACCGTTGGCTGAGCCTAAAATAGTACCTTTTAAAACAGGTCGTCGCCGTAAACAGTGGAATAAAAATGTTGTATCTATTGGTTTAGCGAGTGGTTTTTTTGAACCACTTGAGTCGACTAATATTCATCTGATACAAACTGCAGCGATTCGGTTAGTGAAACTTTTTCCACACAGGGGGATTAATATTGAAGAAGTTAATGAATTCAATCGTCAGTCTAAAATAGAGGCTGAGGGGATCCGTGATTTCATTATTTTGCATTATAAACTCAACAGCCGTGGTGATAGTGAATTTTGGCGCGCTTGTCAGCGCATGGACGTACCGCAATCGCTTAGCAATAAAATTCAATTGTTCAAAAAAACAGGTAAGATATTTTGTAAGCCAGATGATTTATTTAGCGAAATCGCTTGGCAACAAGTCATGATAGGTCAGGGCAATGTCCCTGAGGATCATCACCCCTTAGTGAATGCTTTAACAACAGAACAACTTGACGACTTAATGGCGAGTCTTAAAACTTTAATTAATCGTACGGTAGAAAATTTAGCGAGTCACGATGACTTTTTAAAATCATTATAAGTAGAAAACGTATGCAAAAAGTAGAATTAACTTGCTCTAATATCAACAGCACACGCTTTATTTATGGTTGTATGCGTATTGCTGGTGATAATTCAGCACAAGACAGAGCTAAAGGAAAAGTAGCAATCAAAACTGCTATTGATGCAGGTTATAATCATTTTGACCATGCTGATATTTATGGTGGAGGGCAAGCTGAAATTTTATTTGGCGAGCTACTGCGTGAGTCACCAAGTTTACGTTCAGAGCTTATTATCACGTCAAAAGCAGGTATTCGTGTTGGTGATGTGCCTAATGTTGGCGACCCAAAATGTTATGATTTTTCTGCTAAGTATTTAACGCAGCAAGTCGAGAAGTCATTACAACAGTTGCATACTGATTATTTAGATTTATTTTTACTGCACCGACCTGATTATTTGTTCAATGCGCAACAAGTCGCTGACACGTTAATGCGCCTAAAGCACAGTGGTAAGGTTAAACACTTTGGTGTGAGTAATTTCAGTCCATCACAAGTTAATTTACTGCAATCGTTTCTCGATGAGCCTTTATTGGTTAATCAAATAGAGATTAATATTCATAATATCAGCAGTTTGACTGATGGCACTTTAGATCAATGCCAACAGTTAGGTATTACCCCGATTGCTTGGTGCCCATTGGGTGGTGTTGCTTATCCCGCTTGGGGAAATACCTTCTCTGTTGAATATGAATTACGCATTGAAAATGAGCTTGTACGTCAAGCACTTCATTATCAATGCCAACCTTGGCAAGTTATATTGGCTTGGTTGTTAAAACATCCTGCTGATATTTGTCCTATTATTGGTTCAACCACACCAGAGCGTATTATTGCCGCTAAAAAGTCGCTTGAATTAAACTATAGCCATGAAGATTGGTATCGATTACTTGAAGCAAGAAATGGTTATGAACAACCATAGACTTTGTTTTTTAATAGCATTTAAGTGACGTTTAAGCGACATTTAAAGTGATATTTAGGGCGATATTTCAGTTAATAAACAAGTAAGTATTAATGTCATATTTAAGGTAGTAGGTTGACTTAAATAACTCACCAGCAAGTACGCATAAAAAAAGGTTTATCTTTTAAAAAGATAAACCTTTTTTAGTGTCATTATTTGCAATATGGTTATCACAATATGATCATCGAAACATGAACATAGGAACATGGTCACTGCATATTGCTACCTACAAGTGGAATATAGCAAAACTTAAAGGCGCTATTTTATGGCCGGCTTCAAATAATTTTTCCGATGAATACACTTGCTTAGCATCGTTGATTTGACTAAGTACATCAAGTGACTCTGCCTGAGTCGAAGTATTAAATACGACCAACAATTCTTGTGTTTTCTCTTCACCATTTAACACAATAGTGTGTGCTCGTTTTATGGCTAAAATACCCGGTTTATCTTGTGAGTATAAGGTACTTTGTTGACCAAAACGTAACGCGGGATATTGTTGATATAACTCCGCATACCGGGTAAATGTTTGATAAAAAGGGTGCTGCGTATCAAAGTTATTATCAGCAGTTGTGCTGTTTGTTGCCATTAAGTCGTCGTCATTATAGCTGGCAACTAACGAAGGCATCATGTTTTGACGAGAGGCTTGATCACCACCGTCGCCAACAAAACCTTGTTCATCACCGTAATAAATGACTGGCACACCTCGGCTGAAATATATCATTGCATGTGCTAATAAATTACGTTTGATTTTTGCTTGCTCAGGGTAATTATATTTACTGTCTTTAAGAAAATAACTAAAACGCCCCATGTCATGATTGCCAGTAAAGTTAACTAATTGGTTTGCGTTAGTATTGGCTATATTTCCGTATTTAAGTGCTTTATGTTGGGTTTGATATAAATGGTCTTTAGCAAACAAGGTAGCTAAAACATCGGTGCCTTCTTGATCTATAAGGGTTCTTTGTAAAGCGCTCTGAAAAGCAAAGTCTAAAACTGAAGGTAATTTACCTTCAACGGTAAAACGACTCAATAACTCAGGTTCAAAACTATAAACTTCACCGAACATAAAGAAGTTATCAATACCTTGTGTTTTAGCATGTGTGATTAAGGCAGGTGAAAAATCTTGCCAAAACGCCATATTGACATGTTTTACGGTATCTATACGAAAGCCATCAGGTTTAAACTCGTCAATAATTGCTTTGTAAATATCAATCATGCCATTGAGTACTTTATCGCTGTTAGTATCAATATCGTCAAGCCCTGAAAAGTCTCCGCGCAGAGAGCTTTCACCCTGCCAATGAGAATCGCCTTGGTTATGATAAACAGCTATATCGTTTAACCATGTGGGTGTTTTAACTTCTGATAAAGGATAAACCTGATCTCCTTTTGGAATAAATGGAGTGTAACTATCGCCTTTAGCCAGTTGTGCAATTGATTTGAAAGGACACTCTTTACCTTCAACTAACCACGAATAACCATCTTCACCGTGACACTCTTTATACTTAATAACATCAGCCGTATGGTTGGTTATTATGTCAAAGAAGACTTTAATATTACGCTGATGTGCCTTTGTAATTAATTTTTTTAACTCAGCATTAGTACCGAGGTGCGGGTCTATTTCACTAAAATCTAGGATCCAATAGCCATGGTATCCAGAACTACCATTTTGTACGGCTTGATTACGTAAAACCGGTGTTAGCCAAATAGCCGTAACCCCCATATTATCTAAGTAAGGTAATTTTTCAGTTAGGCCGGCTAAGTCGCCACCGTGATACATACCTTTATCTGTGGGATCAAAACCGCCACGAGATAAGGCACGTTTAATATCTTTTTCGCTGGCCCCTAAATCATTGTTTTTATCACCATTGTGAAATCGATCAGGTAGGACAAAGTAGAATACTTCCTCCTGAAAGTCACGTTCGTTATAAGGTGCTAATGCTGCTGCTTTAGGTTTTAAAAATGTATTTAAGTTATTGTTTAAGTTATTGTTTAAGTTATTTGTTAAGTTGGCTTTTAAGTCTATATTTAACCCAGTATTTAAGTCAGGGTTTAAAGGAGCAGAAAAAGCGGAACTAGTTATTGCAGCGTAACTACATAGGCTGATGATAGCTGAGAGTTGAACGAATAATTTCATGATAAATTACCAGCCTGATGTGAGTTAGAATTTTTAGCTTCAAGTGTGCCATAAAAACAGCCAAAAGCAGGAAAAACTAACTGTTCATCAAGTAAGCTTGCGGTCAATAAGTTATGACCCGCTAAGGTTGATGACAGTGAGACTGCTAATTTATTTGCTAATGCTTTTTCTAAGGTAAATGTTTGGCTTTGCTCGCTAAAGTTAAAGCAAACTAAAACCACTTCACCTTGGTATTGACGAATAAAAGCGAGTATAGGCTCTGGTGAGGCAATGAATTTAATGTCGCCGTATAATAAAGCGGGCTGCTGTTTACGCCAATGATTAAAATGACGATAACTATTTAATACCGAGTTAGCGTCTTTTGTTTGTATATCGACTGATTTATTAACATGATCATCAGCGATAGGTAGCCAAGGTTTAGCGTCACTAAAGCCGGCATTATTTGCATCATGTTGCCATGGTTGTGGTGTTCTACAGCCATCACGGCCCTTAAATTGAGGCCAAAAGGTAATGCCGTATGGATCTTGAATATCGTCAAAGGCAATATCAGCTTCGGTTAATCCCAACTCTTCCCCTTGATAACTACAAACACTACCACGCAAAGAAGAAATCATCGCGAATAACATTTTTGCTAAGTCGGTATTTTGCTCTGCGTTTTTGTTTTTACCCCAACGTGTTATTACTCGTTGAACGTCATGATTTGAAATTGCCCAACAAGGCCAACCATCAGATACTCGTTCTTCAAGTGTTTGAACAACCTGTTTAATGTATCCAGCTGAAAATTCATCGGTTAGCAAATCGAAGCTATAGCCCATGTGTAATCTACTATCGCCTTGAGTATATTCAGCCATGGTTTTTAACGAATCTTCCGACGAAATTTCGCCTAAAGCCACCGTTTCAGGGTATGCATTTAACAGCGTTCGAATCGATTCAATGAAGCTTAAATTTTCATCTTGGGTGTTATTAAAGTAATGATATTGATAAGCGTAAGGATTTTTCTCATCAAAACCAATGCTTTGTCTAAGCTCTTTAGGTTTGGCTGGATTATCCCGCAATAGTGCGTCATGGTAGCAAAAATTTATCGCATCTAGTCTAAAGCCATCAACACCTCGTTTTAACCAAAATTCGACATTCTCAAGTACGGCTTCTCGCACCTCAGGATTATGAAAATTAAGGTCTGGTTGGCTAGATAAGAAATTATGCAAATAATACTGTTGACGACGCGGCTCCCAAGTCCAGCCTGAGCCACCAAAAATGGATAGCCAGTTATTGGGGGCGGTGCCATCTTCCTTAGCGTCAGCCCAGACGTACCAGTCGGATTTATCGTTAACTTGATCTTCTCTACTATCAATAAACCATTGATTTTGATCTGATGTATGGCTTAACACTTGATCTATCATGATCTTTATATTGCGTTCATGTGCTTTAGCAATCAGTTCATCAAAATCAGCTAAACAGCCAAAAATAGGGTCGACATCTCGATAGTCGCTAATATCATAACCAAAATCTTTCATCGGAGATTTAAAGAATGGCGAAATCCAAATGGCATCTACGCCCAAGCTAGCAATATAATCTAACTTACTAATAATACCGGGTAAATCGCCTATGCCATCCTGATTAGCATCATAGAAGCTGCGCGGGTATATTTGATAAATTACTGCACCACGCCACCACATTTTTTCACTCATTCTAAAACTCCAAAACCTTTCAACTTAAATAATAAGTATTCAAATTGTTCTGAAATAAGAATACGAAATAAATGAAATGGGTAATAGGCTTTGCATACGTATGTATTGAGTTTTATTACGACCGCATACGTATGCAGCTTATTTTTTTAGTCACCTTAGAGCCAATTGCTTAGTTGCATACGTATTCACTATACTGCTTTGTCTTAGCAAGGTTACTATCGTTAATAGACTAAAAATAAGTGTGATACAGGATGTCCTTTTGAATTTTTTTACTTTGCTTTCGCCACAAAAAATAAGCCTATTAGTATTTTTATTGTTTGTACAATTTTGTGTTTTTGCTAGTGCAGATAATCACTATATCAGCCATCAAGTTATTGATAGTACTTTGGTGATAAATACAGATAAAGGGCAGGTGAGACTCAATGCATATGGTAGTGAAGCTATTGAGGTGCAATATTTAGTGGGTAAAAATAATATTTCTTCATTAGATAAAAGTGCAGCAAAGCTACCTTCATACTCAATCAAAGAAACGGCAACTAAACAGCCATTTACGCTAATAGATAAAACTGAAGATATAACCTTTGCCAGTCAAAAATTAACCGCCATTATTCACAAACAGCCTTTTAATATTGCTTTTTATAAGGGAGCGGGTGAGAAGAGGCAATTATTGCTAAAAGAAGAACAGGGCTTTTTTGCTGGTACGGTACAAGAAAATGACAAACAGCATCAAGTACAAGGTTTTCGTTTTGCCCTTAGTGATAATGAAAAGCTCCTAGGTGGCGGTGAGCGAGTCTTGGGAATGGATAGACGTGGTCATCGCATGCCTTTATATAACCGTGCTCACTATGGTTATGAAACTCAATCGAATCAAATGAACTTCAGCATACCTGCGGTATTATCGAGTAATCAATATATTTTATTATTTGATAATTCAGCGAAAGGTTGGATGGACTTAGGTAAGTCTGAAACAAATATTATGCAATTTGAAGCCGTTTCGGGTCGAATGTCTTATCTTGTATTTGCCGGTGATAGCTACCCAGACCTCATTGAAAACTATGTTGAAGTTACGGGTAAACAACCTATGCCGCCACGTTGGGCATTCGGAAACTACGCTTCTCGTTTTGGTTACCGTTCTGAACAAGAAGTACGCGAAACAGTGAATAAATTCATCGAGCTAGACTTCCCCCTTGATGCGCTCATTCTTGATCTTTATTGGTTTGGCAAAGATATTAAAGGTCATATGGGCAATTTAGCTTGGGATAGCACAACATTTCCAACACCAACCCAAATGATCGAAGATATTAAATCACAAGGGGTCAATACTATCTTGATCACTGAACCTTTTGTCTTAACTACCGCTACAAAATGGAATGATGCAAAGAACAAGCAAGCGTTAGCAAAAGAGGCATCTGGCAATCCTAAACGCTTTGATTTTTATTTTGGTAATACCGGACTCATTGATGTCTTCAGTGCTAACGGTCAAGACTGGTTCACTGACATTTATACTGACTTATATCAGCAAGGCATAAAGGGTTGGTGGGGAGATTTGGGTGAGCCAGAAGTTCATCCTAGCGATACTTTGCATACTTTAGGTGATGGCAGTGTGGTTAATGGCGATGCTATTCATAACGTTTATGGGCATCAATGGGCAAAAATGCTTTATGAGCATCAGTTAACGTTAGCACCGAACGAGCGTCCTTTTATTTTAATGCGTTCAGGTTTTGCTGGTTCGCAGCGCTACGGTATGATCCCTTGGACTGGTGATGTCAGTCGTAATTGGGGGGGCTTAAAACCTCAAGTCGAGCTTAGCCTTCAAATGGGGCTGCTAGGTTTAGCCTACACTCATTCAGATTTAGGTGGTTTTGCCGGCGGCGAGAAGTTTAATAAAGAAATGTATATTCGTTGGTTGCAATATGGCGTTTTTCAACCAATTTACCGACCACACGCACAAGACAATATAGCGCCTGAAGTGGTGTTTCACGATAAAGAAACTCAGGATATATTGCGAAAATTCATCAAGCTCAGATATAACTTACTTCCATATAATTACACGCTTGCCTATCAAAATAGCCGTACGGGTATGCCATTAATGCGGCCACTTTTCTTTGAATATGAGCATAATGATGAACGAAGCCGCACGTTAATAGATAATGCGAAAAGTTATCTTTGGGGTGATGCTTTTTTAGTTACACCTGTTGTTGATGCTGGTGTTAGCAGTGTGTCTGTAGCTTTACCTCAAGGTGTTTGGTTTGATTATTTCACGGGCACTAAATACCAAGGTGATCAAGCGGTGACTTTAGCAACGAGCCTTGAGACTTTACCCGTATTAGTTCGCGCAGGCGCTTTTATTCCAATGATTGCTGATATTCAATCGACTAAAGATTACGACAGCAACAAGCTAACGTTGCACTATTATGCTGATGAGTCAGTAAAGCAAAGTACAGGCGAAATGTATGAAGATGACGGCATAAGCAATCGCGCCAACGAAAAGGGCTTGTTTGAGTTATTAACCTTTAATGCAAAAAAAATTGAAAATAAGTTAACGATCAACCTAAGTCGCGGTAATACAAGCTACCCTGAAATGCCTAAAAGCAGAGAAATGACCTTGGTTATTCATCATATTAAAAACAAACCGATTAACGTTCAAGTAGGCGAGGGTGTTGTTAAAAATTTCACTTGGGATAAAAAAACGCAACGCTTGAGTGTTAAGTTTATTTGGCAACATCAAGATTTAGCAATCAACGTTGAGTAATGCTTTAGAGCATACTTTAGAGCAAGCATAAGCAAGCATAAGTGAGCCTAATGCTAGTTACCAGAAAGTGATTGAATACGTATGTAATCGATAGCTGTTAATAGCCATAGTCGGTATATTAAAATTATTGAAGCTACGATGTGCTTTTTTAAGGCCGCTGTTGTAGAAAACCACTAAGTTTATTGGCTTAGCTATTAGCTTATTTTGTACTGTTTTACTTAATAGCTTTAGCGAAACCAAAGGGGTTTCTATCAAACATGCATCATCGTTCTGCATTTATAACTAAAAGAGTCTAACAATATGACCGCAAAAAGTACCGATGTGAATACAACTCTTCCGCCGAATAAACCTCGGCTTAATTTTTGGCAAATTTGGAATGTCAGTTTTGGCTTTCTTGGTGTGCAATTTGGTTTTGCTTTACAAAATGCCAATGCGAGTAGGATTTTATCAGACTTAGGGGCAGACCTTCATTCATTGTCACTTTTTTGGTTAGTTGCGCCGATAATGGGGCTGATTATTCAACCTTTGGTTGGCTCCGCTTCTGACAAAACATGGAATCGGTTAGGTCGCCGTAATCCCTACATATTAGCTGGTGGTTTAGCCGCGGCAATTGGTATGTTGTTGATGCCTAACTCCGCGACCTTGGCGAGTTTTATTACACCGTTATTTTTTGGTGCAATAATGTTGGCTTTAATGGATGCCTCATTTAATTTAGCCTTCCAACCTTTTCGCGCTTTAGTGTCTGATATGGTGCCATCAGAACAACGTAATATAGGTTACTCGATTCAATCATTTTTAATTAATATTGGTGCTGTGTTTGGTTCTATTTTACCGTTTGTTTTAACCAATGTTATCGGATTAGAAAATACAGCTGAAGCGGGCAGTGTTGCACCGTCAGTTATTTGGGCATTCTATATTGGTGCTTCGGTGATGTTAGGTTCAGTATTATGGACGGTTTTTAAAACCAAAGAATATGCCCCAGGTACTAACGGATTAGCTACTTTAGAAAAAAGTGATGCTGATAAAACCATAGTAAAGAAGTTGTCAGAGTTTTTCGGTTTAATGAAAACAATGCCATTAACAATGAAGCGGTTGGCACTGGTACAGTTTTTCTCTTGGTTTGCTCTATTCATTATGTGGGTTTATACCATGCCTGCTATAGCGCAGCATATATGGGGAATAGATGCTAAGTGGTTTGATCCGAACTATTTAGAGTCGATCAGTGTAATACCAGAGCATATCGCCAAAGCAAAAGGCACAGCTGGCGACTGGGTCGGTATTATCTTTGCTGCTTACTCTTTATTTGCCGCAATTGCTTCGTTGCTGATGGCCAAAGTCGCAGATAAGATTGGTCGAAAATTAACTTATTCGTTATCACTGCTTGCGGGCGGCATAGGTTTTTTAAGCATAATGTTTTTAAACAACCCTGAGCCTACGTTAGTTAATTTGGCGATAACACAAATAGAAGTACCGCAAGGCGCGGTTGATTTATTCTTACCTATGATTGGCGTTGGTATGGCTTGGGCTGCTATTTTGGCAATGCCTTACGCTATTTTGGCGGGTTCATTGCCGATAAAACAAACGGGTGTGTACATGGGGATTTTCAACTTTACTATTGCTGCACCGCAAATTGTTTCAGGCATTTTTGCCGGTTGGATCTTAACGGCGGTATTTGATAACCAAGCTATTTACATAATTATGCTTGCAGGTGTTTCAATGATTTTGGCCGGCTTGTCAGTATACTTTGTTAAAGACGGCGTAGAAGAACGCTCAATTTCTTGTGATAAGCAAGTAACAGCTTAACGCTATTTATTCGATATTAATCAACAATAAGGGCACTTTAAAAGTGCCCTTATTTTTTTATTATTTATGATTTAAATATCGTCTTGTTCTGAAATAAGTTTTAAAGACTAAACAATCAAAACTTAGCTCTTCAATGGGTATTATCAAGCTTGTTATTAATGACCACATGACTTTCTAACGACTAGTTCAGGAGGTATTAACGTCGTGTTCGTTTCCTGTCCATTAATGGATTCAAGTAAGGTATTAACTAATAATTCACCAGCTAATTGAGTGTCTTGTTTAACCGTTGTTAATGGCGGGAAAGTAAAACTAGCAATGGCAATATCATCAAAACCTACCACCGCAACTTGCTCAGGTATGGAAATATTACGCTCTTTTAAGGCGCGTATAGCGCCAATAGCAATTAAGTCACTAGCAGCGCAAATCGCATCAACCTCTTCACCGCTTGCCATTAATTCGCACGCTGCGTTGTAACCAGCTTCTTCGGTATATAAAGCATTAAACTGAGCTTTCTCGTTGATAATAAGTTGATGATCTTTTAATGCTTGGCAATGGCCTTTGTAACGATCGAAAAATTCAGGAGCACGACTTGAAGCACTACCTAAAAAAGCGAAATGCTTTTTGCCTTGCTTAATAACATGCTCGGTTATTTCTTTGCCACCTAGGAAGTTATCGCAACCAATAGAGACGATAGGCAGGTCTTTTACTTCAGCACCCCAGCGAACAAAGTGTGTACCTTGCTCATATAGCTTTATCAGTTTTTCTTCATAATCAACATAATCGCCATAACCTAATAAAATTAAGCCATCCGCTTTATTGCTATCTTCAAAATCTGCATGCCAATCATTACTCGCTTGTTGAAAAGACACGAGTAAATCATAGCCTTTGCTAGAACAAGCTCTGGTTATACTGCCCAACATAGACAGAAAGAATGGATTGATAGCTGAATCATCATTTGTAGGATCTTCAAATAATAATAAGGCAATAGTGTCGCAATGCTGTGAACGTAAATTACTGGCGTTTTTATCCACCTTATAATTTAACTCTTTGGCAATTGCTTGAATTTTTTCTCGGGTTTCTGCATTAACTAATGGACTATTGCGTAACGCTCTAGACACTGTTGATTGAGAAACACCTGCCTGATAGGCAATATCAAAAGAAGTCGCTTTTTCTTTCACGTCAGCAAACCAAAATAAGGGCATTAATAACAAGAATATACTCCACTATGTAGCGTAAGTATAGTGACTAGGTATTTGGTTTTTATTTAAAATGTTGGTTGCAGTGTCGACTTTATCTCACACAGTCTATTACTTAGTTAGGGCCGACGTTTCTTACGAACATATGCGCTTACTGAGCTTAGTTCATATAATGCAAAATAACTCCTCTCACCGCGATTTAGACGCCAAGCAAACACTAAATAGATGCCGTTCTGGTTTCAACTAGAAGCAGGAGGGGATTGAAACCAGATTATCGGCATTGAGATATTTAGTTGTTATAAATTACAAGTCACTGCGCCATCCCATACCAGACTCTTCCATTAATCGCTCGTACACGCCTTCTATATTGAGCGGTAGCCAGGCCTCATATTGTCTAAAATCCTTGAATTCATCCAACTTAATATTTTGTTTTATTTCATCAAGCGTTTTACCAGCTAAAGCCGCGGTTGTTACTTGGCTATATAATTGCTCTATGTAATTTAAATAGCGTTTAACATCGGCTTTATTTCCTATATCAGCGTGACCACCAATAAAGGTGTCAAAGTCATAACGGAGTACGGCGTTTGTTGAATTTATCATGCCTTGAATATCGTAGCTCCATAGTTTTTGCCATGGCATTCTACCGATTAATATCCAATCAACGACAAATAAGGTTTTTTGCTTTTCAAATAACATACTGATTGAGCCACGACCGTCATTCGGACCATGATAATTGAGTTTAACGTTTGAATCGCCAAGAGTTAGCACAAGTTCATCATCAAAGGTAATATCGGGTGTTACGGTTTTCATTTGTGTATTTTTAATATCTTGAGCACTTAGTGTGTGGGCAACAAAGGTTGTATGAGGGCTTTTAAATACTTCAGCGCCGTAGATATGGTCGCTGTGATTATGACTATAAATGACATATTTAACGGGGACATTAAAACGGGTTTTAATTTGTTCGTTCAGCCAAGTGGCTGCTTTTTTATTAAGTGGATCGGTAACAAGGGCTCCTTGCGGGGTGATCAAAAATACAGAGCGGTGTCTGTCGTCGATAAAGCGGTATAAACCATCACCTAAATCTTCAATTTCAAGTGCTTGTGTACTAAAGCCTATAATGAGTAGGGCTCCAGTTAAAAATTTTATCAACGACCTTGGCATACGCTATTCCTTTAAGTTTATAAAAGCTTAATAACCTTATTCAAATTAGATAGTGAATACGGATAAAAAATTTCAGTTAATCAATAAAATCGACACTAAATTTATCATTAAAACTTCCTATAAAGAGCATTTTTCTAACTTTAGAAGTGGTCGTATGTGAAATATTTCTGATGAGTTATTCTAGTGAAGTTACTGAGCATCACAGAAATAAACATCAATATCTCCTAATCATTTTAACAATACTTTAAGTTCATATCCTTCTGAAACTATGGGATATTAATAACAATTTAAAGCAGGGTGTGATACTAGGATTAATGAGAGTATCTCTATAATTTATTACCTACATGTAGGATTATTATCTATCGCTATAATCAAAAATAACTTTCAAGGTAAAAGATCGCAATATACGGTGCATTAATTTTTCTAAAAGGCTTACACGTTCAGCAATCTACTTTATTAGGCATGGGTGACTTGGAGTCGCCACAGAAATGGAAACGCAACAGTGGTCTGATCAATATAAAGCTTTTTATTCATCAGCCTCTCCTGACCAGAAGCTAAGAATTTATAAAATAATTAAAGAATACATTAGACGCTAAGGTATGAAGCTCAGTATGTCAGCTGTAAAAAAGCATCAACTATTGCGACTAGAATCATTAAACACATTTGTAGCAAATCAGATAACTTAAGTACGGAATATCAAATGAATTTAGTTGAGTCATAGTTATTTATCAAACGACTAGAACTGATCCAAAACAACTAGCCTTTACACCTATCAATTATTTAAACTAACTCTATTTAAATGGCGAACGTGGCGTTAAGTTGTAGTGTTACCTATCATCTATAAGTACTTAAATAACAATTAGATTTATAATCTAACTAAACTAAGAAGGCTATAACTATGTCGTTCAGCTTATCTGTAATTATTAAAGGTATTATCGCAGGATTTATTGGCACGTTGGTGTTAACCGGTCTAATGATGGTTAAGAAGTACATGGGGGTGATGCCATCGTTAGACCCAGTACATATGTTGTCTACTATGGTTGCTGAAAAAATGGGCATGGAAATTAATTTGACATTGGGTTGGATTTTGCACTTTGTTATTGGTTCAGTGGCTTGGGGTGTAGCTTTTGCTGTCCTTAATGGTTTATTACCTGGTAGCTCACAAGTAATGAAGGGAGTTACGTTGGGGCTGGTTGCTTGGTTGTTAATGATGGTCGGTCCTATGCCGATGAGTGGAGCCGGACTATTTGGTCTATCTTTGGGGATTATGGCTCCTTTGATAACGTTAATATTACATATTGTTTTTGGTTCAGTGATGGGGTTTATTTTTGCTAAGTTAGGAGGCATACCTAACAACGCGATAAATCATAACTAAAATCCCTTATATCTCGTTGATTCTAAATGGCAATTATTATGTTTTTATAAAAAATGCTTTGAGGAAGAAAAGTTAGTTTTAAATTTATTATTTTGAATAATATAAACTATGATTGTTTTATACTCGAAATCGAGTGTTTTTATTAAGCAGTAATACATTGACATATTCACCATAAAATTAATGAGGGAAACATGAAAATAAATTCTTTAACTCTGCGGATTGCAGCAATTACACTCTTAATCGGTAATACTGCCGCCTATGCTTCTCAAGATGAGGCCAGTATAAAAGCAAATAAAGACCAGAAGCTGATGCAATTAAAGTCAAAAGGTGGTGGTGCAGGCAAAGCAAACTTTCAAGATATTAGTATAAAGAAACCTAAAGACAAAATAATAATACCGTTAAAGTCAAAAGGTGGTGGTGCAGGTAAAGCAAACTTTCAAGATATTAGTATTAAAAAACCTAAAGACAAAAAACCTAAAAATAAGAAACAATAGTATTAAAATCAAAAGATAACTGTGCAGATAAAGCGAATTACTAAGACTTTAATCGGTAATTCGCTTAATTAAAATATAACACCATCCCCTAGATTCTTTTTCAATACCCCTAAATACTTTGACTCATTATCAGGTGTATTAGTCTTCAAGACTTAAACCAATAGTTTTTATCATTTCTGATACATAGGCTGAACATTTCATGAGAAACCTTGTTAAGTCTCTCAGTATAGCTTCCATATATTTTAATTAATCCATCTCGCATATATGGATACAAATAGCTTATTGGAAGAGATGCCTTTTATTTCTTTATTTTTGTTTGATAAAACAAGTTTTCGATCAAAGAATCACACCTTATAAAATCAAATGAAAGTTTAAAGTTAATAGGGCTAATAAGCTTGTAATTCAACATTTTTATTTTGTGACATCATGCTGATTATTTATCAATAAATTTAAATACCCTATGGAATAACGAAACTAATACAGCCTCTTTTTTACATTATGCAGGAAGGTATTATCAATATGAAAAATATAAAATTTATCTATTTTGTCACTCTTCTGTCCCTGACATTACTTTGGTTCTTTGCCGACCCTATACTACTTTCATCATATAAGTTTTTTCCTCTGCGAAAGTCTATGATCAGTTACACCGGTATCATGGCAATTTCGGTTATGAGTATTGGTATGATATTGGCCATTCGCCCGCTTATTATTGAACCTATTGCTGGTGGGCTTGATAAAACGTATCGGTTACATAAATGGTTGGGGATTACAGGAGGTGTTTTTTCAATTTTACATTACCTATGGGTAATGGTACCAAAATGGTTAGTTGATTGGGGGGTAATGGATAAGCCTGCTCGTCACAGGTCAAGTGAAGAAACGAACACCATCTTACTTTTTTTAAAAGATCAACATGGCCTTGCTGAGTCGATAGGAGAGTGGGCATTTTATGCCCTGATATTATTTATTATTCTCGCCTTGGTTAAATGGTTTCCTTACCGGTATTTTTTCAAAACTCATCGATTTATCGCTGTTATTTATCTATTTTTAGTTTTTCACTCGATCATACTAATGAAAGTAGATTATTGGAATGAAGCCATTGCTGCGTTGGTCGTCCTATTGATGATCGGCGGAACTGTTGCTGCATTTCTCTCCTTGTCAGGAAAAATTGGCATTTCTCGACGTTCCGTGGGCAACATAAAAAGTATGTTGTATCACAAAGACAATCGAGTGCTGGGTCTTAGTATTGATTTACAAAATAGTTGGAGTGGGCATCAGGCGGGCCAATTTGCGTTTGTTACTTTTGATAAAGAAGAGGGCCCACATCCCTTTACTATATCATCAGCATGGAATAACGATGCGAGAATTGAATTTCTTATTAAAGGCCTAGGTGATTATACAAAAATGTTACCGAGTATTTTAAAAGCAGGCGACAAAGTTGAAATTGAAGGGCCATATGGGCAATTTGATTTTTGTGCCGGTAAAACTAGGCAAATTTGGGTTGCTGGAGGGATAGGTATTACCCCCTTTATTGCACGTATTGAGGCTTTAGCAGCAAAAAAACTTAAGAGAAAAAATAGTGAATGTATCGATCTTTTTTACAGTACTAATGAACCTGATGAACCTTTCATTCATGCGATCAAAAATGCTTGCGAAGGGGCAGATGTAAAACTGCATGTTTTAGTCGCTAAGAAAGATGAACGATTAACTACAGAGCAAATATGCAAACAAATACCTGATTGGGAATATTCTACAATTTGGTTTTGTGGGCCGAAGACGTTTGGTCAAGCATTACGTGAAGGGTTCTTAAAAAAAGGTCTTAAAAAACAAGATTTTCATTATGAGTTGTTTGATATGAGATCGTGAACAGATCATTAGAAATTATTGTACAGGGTGAGTATTTTTAAACATATAAAGAATTAATCTTGAGGGGGAATTTTTAACAGTTATAATTTTTAACAAATTATAACTGTTCGAGTTTAACCACTAAAAATAAACACATCATTAGCTAAACCCCACTACATAACGGTCATTTATAATTAAGCATCGTATCAGCTATCTTTAGAAAATTTATTGTTTATCGTATTGAACCTAACGCATTTACTCTTTATTGTATGCTAAAAACGAATACATTAAATCAATAAAGGCTAGTCAATTTGGAATTTGAATTATCTGTAGGTGTAGTAGGTGTATGTAAGTGATTATGTTTAAACATAGCTTTTATTTATTGTTATTATGCTTTTTTCTCCCTTACTTTTCTATTACTAGTACTGTTGCTAATGAATTAACTTATAAACAGCTTGGGCAATTACACGAAGCTGCCAATAACGGTTTTATTGAAGATGACGATGGTTTTATTTGGATTGGAACGCAACGTGGCTTGATAAAATGGATGGGTGAACAACTTATCCAGTACACACCGGAAAACTCATCAATTATAGGTGCAAATATTTCAGCCATCGTTCAAGGGGATAATGGCATTATATGGGTGGGAACACTCGATGGCGGCTTGAATAAATATGATAAGTTAACTAATAAATTTGTTTATATTCAGGGAAAAAAATCATTTCCTGTTAACAGTGTTGGTGGGTGGAAAAAGACTCAGCCACTTGCTTTAGTCAATAATGATGAATTGGTTTTTATTTCAGAGCAGCGATTAATTCACTTTAAAGAAGACACCTTCACACAAATTCAATTGGACGATGATAAACAAGTCTTAACTGGGGCTATTTCATGCCAAGAAAAAGAATGTTGGTTTGGTATAGAAGGGGCGTTGGTTTTATTGGATTTAAATACCCATAAAACCACGGTGTATCCATATAAATCAAAGTCTGAGCACGACTTAAGCATAAATAAAATAATAAATATTGATGGGCTTATTTATATAGCGACACAATATAACGGCTTATTGCAGTTTAATATAAAAACAACTTTATATACCACGTTAATACCTTACCAAAATAAACCGATTAGTAATTTTGTTTATGAAAATATCAAGCAGCAACTTTGGTTAATTCACAGTCCAAATATTGGCCTGACTGAATTTACTATTCAATCAGGTTTAGTTGAGTCTCACTTTAGTTCTGCCTCAGAGCTAAACCCTCTCAGTGATATACGTTTAAATGGTCTTTTATTTAGTAAACGAAAGCAATTAGTAACCTTTACCTTAGGTGGCGATTTAGGTGTTATTGAAAAAAACCTATTCACCAGTATCACAAAACAGTCCGATTTAGGCCAAGGACTCACCAGTAACAATATTCGTCCAATTTATCAGACTAAAGATGGCACTATTTGGTTGGGCACAAAAAGTGAAATAGGTTTACATCATTTTGATGAAGATACACAACGCTTTATTGCGTTGGCTGATCCTAAGGTTTCGATGCCTTATGTTATTTATGAAGATTCTGATGAGACACTTTGGGTTGCTAGCCTAGATGGAACAATGAGTGCATTAGATTCAACGCGCACAACGGTTCAAGAGCATTTTTCATTGAACGCAAGAATTGGTGACATACTTGAGCATGTAACTAATTCAAATCTTCTTTGGCTAGCAACTTATGATAAGGGATTGTTATTATTTGATAAAAAATCAGGAATTGTTGAACAGTTCCAACATAGCAGTGAAGTATCTAGCAGTATCAGTTCGAACTTTATCCTTAAGATGCTTTATGTCGATAATGAGTTGTGGTTAGGGACGATGAAAGGGCTAAATCATTATAACGAAGTAACCAATGAGTTTAGTCGTTTTGAGAAAGCCTTACCATCAGCGAATAAAATTCTTAATTTATTGCCGGAAAAAAATGGAAAAATTTGGGTTGTTAATGATAGTAATGGTATTGATTTATTCGATCCAGTTAGCGACTCATTCGAAGAAAAATTCACTAATGTAGGCTTTCCAATAAAGGCTACAGAGCAAGACAGCAAAGGTAATTTATATGGTTATATTATTAAAAAAGGCTTATTTAAGTTTAATACTTTAACGGAGAATTTTCACATCTACGGTAAAGAATACAATTTACCTTTAAGCTACTGGCTAGTTGCCCATCATAAGATGTTCAACGGCGATATATGGTTTGGTAGCCAGTATGGATTGACCATTTTTAAACCTGAAAACCTTTCCTCAAAATTTGACGTTAACAAGGTATATTTTACGCGACTAAATCAAAATGGTCATCCGATAGAAACTGATACCGCCTATGAAAAGTTAACCTCATTAACGTTAGATTGGCAAAATAATGTTTTAGAATTTAGTTACTCAGGTGAATTTTCGGATCAAAGTAAAGAGATAAACTATCGCTATAAGATGGAAGGTGTTGATTCTGAATGGTTTTATACAAATTACAATCACGGGAGATATGTTGGACTAGACAGTGGTAGTTATTTGCTCAGAGTCGCAATGAAAGTGAATGGCCAATGGTCTGCTGCAGAGCAAGAAGCTCAGCTAGAAGTTGTTATATCTACACCTGTTTGGCGAGTATGGTGGGTACAACTGTTGATGTTGAGCATCTTTATTTTCATTATTGTCGTTATTTCATATTCCATCATCATTAATTTTCAAAATCGAAAGCTAAAACAAGATGTTTATCGTGATGCTTTGACTGGCTGCTATAACAGAAGATACTTACAAAATGCTCTAGGCAAATTAGATGAAAGATTAATTCACCGTAAATCTATTTCAAGCGACTCGCCGACGTATGCTTTCTTATTTTTTGATCTAGATAACTTTAAGAATGTAAATGACCAATATGGTCATGACGTTGGTGATATTGTATTACAACATTTCGCGAATGTTCTTCAATCTCAATGTCGAGTGGGTGATACGCTCGCTAGGTGGGGAGGCGAGGAATTTGTTATGGTTTGCCAAGTTAATAGTAAGAGCTCAATTCCCGAAATATGCCAAAGAATGAGCAAAACTATCTGTAATAAAAATGTCAATATTTCAGCGTCAACGCTACTAGAGTATACCTGTTCGATTGGTGCAACTTCTTATCCTGATAATAAACTATTACATAATCAATCAGCAGACAAAATAGCGAGTGTTCTGTCAGATTTTGCCCTATATCAAGCAAAAGAAAGTGGCAGAAACACATGGTGCGTTATTGAAACAACTTCTAGTTTAAGTTCAACAGATTTAAATGATTTAAATCATGACAAAACACAGCAATTAATTACAGAAAAAAAGTTAACTTTAATACATCCTTAACAAATAAGTGTTATTAGGCTATCGATGATAACGTCTCGATTCAATAGATTGTACTCACAGAAGACAGCAGTAGTGGTTAATTACTTTCGGTGATGTGTTTGGGGCATATTAGAATGCCTTTAAACAATCGATTAAAATGCTCTTTGGACCGACCCCATACTCTCTTGCGCAATACCAAGTCTGGTTTTATCTGACAACGTTATAAGCGGTCCACTTGCAGATGCAACGCTATATATTCGACACTTATTCCTTATTTGAAAAAGGGCTTTTTCTGCTCAAGATATTAAATTAACTTTAAGATAGTCGAATGTAAATCAATCACTTTTGATGCTTATAGCTAAAATAGTAAAGTTTAGCGGTTAGCCAGATAATGCGATAACCGCTTACAACAATAAATGTTAACTACATGCTTTTGGGTAGATGCAAGAAGCAGCCTTTGCCAGCGAAGGTTAGTTGATAGCTAGGTTCGTTATTATTAGCAGAACAAGTAGCAGAACAAGGCACTTTCTCTAGCATGCCTTTCTCAATCAAAAAATCTAACATAGTTGTGGATAGCTCACCCAGCTTAGCTTTTGCGGTGATTTCCATTTCAGTCGCTACACCTTTAAAAGAGTACATAGCCTTAATTATTTTAGCTTCTGCTTCCGATAATTTAGGTATGCTACCGGTGTATGATGGATATTGATGTAAAGGAAACTTACCTCGAATGCTTTCATAAGAAGCTTGTATCGCTTTAATGTCATCTTCTTTATTGTCGGTTAATTTGAAGGTATGAAAAACACCAGACTCTTTACTTAGATAATCCACTTTAGCTAAAAATATCGGTAAATCACAACCTTGTGCAACGTGATAAAAGCCTGTTTTCCATTTAGATACAGGGCCACGCGTGCCTTCAGGGGTAAATAAGAAAAACACTCTTTTTAGTTTTTGGCTATTGATAAAGTCTTTTATTTGCTGCACTTGGCCGACCCCTTTTTCTGAGCGATCAATAGGAATAGCGCCAAGGTACATGAGCCAAGCACCTAATACGGGCACTCGACACATACTATCTTTAATAGAAAAGTATATTTTTACATCTTGCTGAATAGCAGCGCCAAGCGCATAGAAAAAGTCCCAATTTGAGGTGTGCGGAGCTGCAATTGAAACACCGGCTCCTTCAGGTGCATTTTCACAAAGTTTCCAACCGGTAACTTTGAACCAAAGAGTAAAAAGGAATTTTAAAAAATATTTTGTGAAAATACCGTCGAAGATGGTTCTATCACGAATAGTGAGTGGTTTTTTAGCCATGATAATAGAGATTGTTGTTACGATGAAGTTAGCCAACATTGTAGCATGTAAGGGCTAGAATGCATTGATGTAGCGTAAATTTTGCTGTGACTAAGCTTTATTGAATGATAAGTAGGTTTTGAAATACTGTAACAATATATTGGTGGCTTTATTTATTTTTGAAAGTTACATACTTTTAAGGTGACTTTGATATCGATATTAAGGTGAAATAATGAGATCGGCATCTTTAACCTTAATAGTTTAAATCGAGAGTTTAAATATATTAATTAGATCATCTCTAGTGCCTTCCATTAAATCGGCTAAGGTATATTTATTTAAGGTATCAATGAACGATTTTTTGGCTTCATTTAAAATTCCTTTTAATTTACAAACAGGTAAAATTCGACATTGTTGTGTTTCACAATTCACAATGTCTAAACTGTTCTCCATTAGAATGATCATATCGCCAATTTTTATATTTTCAGGCGCTAATTTTAAATAAAACCCTCCACCTTTACCGCGTTGTGTTTCAATTATTTTTGCTTTACCTAATTGATGAACAATTTTATTAACGTTGTTCCTAGAAATATCATATAAAGCACTAATGGTATCAATGCTCGCTTTTTCATTTTTGGGTAACAGAGCAATATAGATAAGAATTCTCATTCCGTAGTCTGTATGACGAGTTAAGTGCATATAGTTTCCTTTTAATACTCTCTTATTTTTAATTAATGTCTCGTTAAATCTATTAATAAATATAGCTCAGATTTATTCTGCTATTTCAGCCTTTTTATACCGCTGAATTAGGTCGACGTTGTATGATTTTTTACAAAGTAACTGATTATATTTTTTAGTCTGTTTATATGTAAAATTATTATTAACATGCATTTGACATGTACTATATATCAAGCGCAATATAAGGTACATATTAAAAGTATCTATTGACTGATTTGTTAAGTTAACTCTCAAGAATCAAGAATCAAGAATCAAGAATCAAGAATAAGGAACACGTTATATGAAAAATTTAAAAACGGATGTCGTTATTATTGGCGCTGGCCCTGTTGGTATATTTCAAGTGTTTGAACTTGGTTTACAAGGGCTAAAATCTATAGTTGTTGACAGTGTGCCTGAGTTAGGAGGGCAGTGTTCACAACTTTACCCAGATAAACCTATTTATGACATTCCTGCGATTCCTGTCGCTTCAGCTCAATCGATAATTGATGCTTTAGAGAAGCAAGCATCGCCTTTCGATCCTGAATACTTATTATCACAAAAAGTTATTGATATAGATAAAAAAAGAGATGATTTGTTTTTTGTTAGAACAGATAAAGGTGTTTTAATAGAATGTAGATCTGTCATTATTGCTGCAGGAAGTGGTGCTTTTGAGCCCGTTCGCTTGAAAGTAAAAGGTATTGAAGAATTTGAAAATAAACAACTTTTTTATAGAGTAAAAGATAAAAACTTATATAAAGATAAAAATGTTGTGGTATTAGGTGGTGGCGATAGTGCTTTTGATTGGGCACTAACATTACAGCCTATTGCACAAAGTGTTTTGATGATCCACAGAAGTACTAATTTTAGAGCATCTGCAGCAAGTATCGATAAAATGGAACAGCTGTGTGCAAGTTATGATATGCAGTTTTTAAGTGGACAAGTTGTTGATTATAAAAAAGATGGTGATTCACTCAGTAAACTTATAGTGCAATCTTCGGGCTTAAAAAGAACCGTTGATGTAGATCATCTACTTGTTATGTTTGGTTTATCACCAAAAATTGGTCCTATTGCTGATTGGAACTTTGAAATGAACCGTCATCAAATTTGTGTCGATACCGAAAAATTTCAAACATCCATTGCGGGTATCTATGCCGTAGGTGATATAAATTACTATCCAGGTAAAAGAAATTTAATTTTAAGTGGTTTTCATGAGTCAGCATTAGCGGCATTTGCTATTAAGCAGTCAATGGATACAACAAAACGTGTGGCAACCTTGTACACAACGACGAGTCCAATTTTACAAAATTTACTTAACACTGAAAATATTGCGATTAATTAAATGCTATAACAAGTTCTGTTGTTTAAGAGTAAGATCACGCTAGTTATATCATTATAAAATGTGCAGGCTGCTATCAATTCAAGGAATATTAAATGAGATATCATCAATTAAAAGAAATCTATGAACATGTAACGCAAATCAATTTAGAGCTGAATGATCTATACCGCCATTTTTTAGAACAAACAAAGGACGAGCGAACACGCATTTTTCTGTATTACATCATTGAAAAACAAGCAGAGAATATTCTAGAAATTAAACATTTAATTCAAGATGAAGCTGTTGGTGTTCTCAGTACATGGCTAGATGAGGATATTGAACACGAAATTTCAGCACTTATTCTTGGCTTTAAAGACAAACAGAATATTGATATTGATACTGTGCTTGATATGACAACAGAGGTAAGAACTCAGCTCAATGATTGGTTACTTATTATTAAAGACTTAATAACCGGTGAAACCGTTAAATCGCATCTCGAAAATTTAATCGAGCTTCAATCGCTAAAGTCTAAGCAACTTATGCATTCAGCCCATCGTATGGCTGATATTTAAATATATTGGATTAATAAGTTTTTGCTATTCCATTTAACAGAAAAACTTATAAATATGAACGGGTACGCTTTACAGATATTTGAGCGTACCTAAAAAGATAAATCAGCAAGGACACTAATGACTATTTATAGCTAACTGTTCTTGTTAATTATTTGTCGTTGTAAATTATACTTCATCATCTTCCAGTAATAGCTCTTCAGTTGCTTTAAAAAAACAAAGCTAAGCTTTTTGAATTTACCTTCAATTCAAAAAATCATCGAAATAGGCGATATATAAGGCATATATCGCCTATTTTGATAAATTTTTTGAGAATAATAATCTTTTTTATCCTATATTACGTAGTGTGGTGTTAACTTGCGGCAATTGATCAAGTGAAGTTTTCACTAAAATAAACTACAAAAAATTAAATAGAGCAAAAAAATAGGCTTAAACCTAGTTAAAACTCTATAAATAAATCAGGGAAAAACTATGAATACAGAAGAAATTATTGATCAAATGACGGCGATGGCCGTCCTCTACGGACCAAAATTAATTGGTGCGATCCTAGTATGGATCATTGGTGGATTGGTAATAAAAGTTCTTAATCGCGTGGTAAAAAGTGCGTTAACTAAAGCGGGAACAGATCCATCGCTAATGCCTTTCCTAACGGGTATTGTGAATGGCCTATTAAGAGTAATGTTAGTTATTACAGTGCTTGGTATGTTAGGCATTGAAATGACCTCGTTTATCGCTATCCTTGGTGCTGCTGGTTTAGCCGTAGGTTTGGCAATGTCTGGTACGCTACAGAACTTTGCTGGCGGTGTAATGATTCTGCTTTTCAAACCATTTAAAGTTGGTGATGTTATAGAAGCACAGGGTTACACAGGTTCAGTTTCTCAAATTCAAATTTTCAATACTATTTTGAAAACGCCTGATAATAAAACAATCATTATTCCAAATGGTGGTTTATCTACATCATCAATGGTTAACTATTCAACTGAGCCAAAAAGACGTGTTGATTGGACTATCGGTGTTGGTTACGGTGATGACTTGGATAAAGCCCGTGCTGTTATCAAACGCTTATGTGATGAAGATGCACGTATTTTAAAAGATCCTGAGGTTGTTATCGCTGTTTCAGCATTAGCAGACAGTTCAGTGAACTTTGCCGTTAGAGCTTGGGTAAATGCGCCAGATTATTGGGGTGTATACTTTGAAATGAATGAGAAAGTATATAAAACATTTGGTGCTGAAGGATTAAATATTCCTTTCCCACAAATGGATGTTCATATTCATAAAGATGCTTAATCGCTCTTAAATGAAGTAACGGGGACAGCCGAAGTTAATGTTAAATTGGCTGTCCTTGTTAGTTTTATAATGCTTTTCTATATTTCTTTAAACCTTGTTAACTCTCTTCATCAAGAATAACGACTCTTATAATCGTTATCATTTTTTTCGGTACGGTTGTATAACCTAAGTCTTCGCTGAAACCAACTTCTACCTCTGCCATCGCCTCAAGTATCTCATAACCTTCTATAACTTCGCCAAATACGGCATAGCCCCATGAACTTCCAGGATCTAAATTACTATTGTCATTTAGATTAATAAAAAATTGATTTGTGGCTGAGTGCGCATCATTTAACTGCTTAGCCATAGCAATAGTGCCTTCTTTGTTTTTTAAACCATTGCCTGACTCATTAAATATTGGCTCGTCGGGTTCGACATCCGTGTAGTTAGTCATAAAACCACCACCTTGAATGAGATAGCCTTCTTCCACGCGATGAATCATGGTTTTATCGTATTGCCCTCTAGTGACATATCCTAAGAAGTTATCAACGGTGATTTTGGCTCTGTAACGGTCAAGCTCAATAATAACATTGCCCATCGAGGTTTCTATTCTTACTTTAGGGGAGAAATTATTCGGCTGAATATATTGTCCTTTGGTATTGGCGGCAAACAGTTGAAACGACATCAACAGGCTAAGAATAAGTAATGAAATTCTGATCACAGTAGATCCTTTTATTGGCATAGGTATAAGCGAAATTGTTGCTTACTTTAACAGGTGTACATTTCACTTATCAAAGATAATTAATGTTGTCTAAGATTAAGATGTACGAGTTGTTTGCATTGTGTGAGGTGAGCAAATAATGCCGGCTTGTTTACGTTCTAGTTTATCTATTGGTTATATACAGACTATGACATATTTTCTGCGCGAGCTATTTTTAGTGTTAATACGCTTTTGCTAGGTTATTGCTAGGTGATAGCTAGGTTATTGATAAGTGATAGATACGTTATCAATGCAATGTATCGAAGAGTGTATCGAAGAGTATACCGAGCAATATTAACGCATAGGTGGCATGAGATTTATGCCACCTATTAGTGGCATTTAACTCACTAGCTTAGCTTTTAGATTGGCTAGCTCTAATTTGGTTTGCACATTCAGCTAAAACAATGGCACCAGCTGTTGAAACATTTAAGGAATTGCCCATACCAAACATTGGAATATGTATTTGTTGCTCGCTCAACTTTAACGCATCTTCACTCACGCCTTTACGCTCATTACCTAAGACTAATACTGACTTTTCTGGGTAAGTTACATTAGTGTAATCAACAGACTCATGACATAACTCAACACTGAACACTGAGTAGCCATCATCTAATAAGGTTTGTAGGCTCGATATTGTACTATCGCTATATTCAACGCAAACCCATTTAGCTTCATTTCTTGAGGCTTTTTTCATTTTTTTATCTGAAATTGTCAGCGCTCCAGCGCCACAAACAATGACTTTTTCAATAGCAAACGCATCAGCCAAGCGAATAAACGCGCCAATGTTGTAGCTATTAGTGACATTATCTAATACCACGACCAAAGGAATTTTGGGTTTTGATAGGTATTCATCTCGTGTGAGCTTATTTTCTCTAAGCTCTTCTTTGCTAAGTTGTATTTTTGAATCCATGATTTTTACTCTAATGACTTACTATAACTACCTGCTGATACATTGTTTGACGAGCTTAGCGCTCAGCGGAGGATTGTGCGGTTTTATCTAGCGAAGATCAAATGAATGTTGATAAACCATCAGGCTAATTTACGTTAATGATAAAACAAAAATCAGCCTGTTTAGAGCCAATATGAGGAAAGAACACTCTTAGTATTGGTTGTTCAAAAGGTGAAAGATAACAAATATACCAATCAATAAAGTTGCTATCATCATTGAAAAAAAACGCATCTATTTTAGGTCGTTATTCACGACAACTAGCTGAAAAAGCTAACCAACATAAACATCAAAAAAGAAATATGCGGTAGTGACAAGACTGGCAAAAATAACAAAGCGTCTAACGTACTTTTGTGGCAATTTACGTGATAAGTCGGCCGCAACATAGCCTCCAGATAACGTGCCAAACAAGACAATTGTGCCTTGGTACCAAACAATGACATCATTATAAATAAATAGAGCGATGGCGATCACTGATATGGTTGATGAGATTAAAAGCTTTAAACCGTTCATGGTATTAATGTTTGTGTGACCAGCTAAGGCTAAATAGCTCAGAACAATTATGCCAAGCCCTGCATTGAAGAAACCGCCATAAGCAGATACGCCCAATAATAAAACGCTCAATAAAATCGCACCAATGGCAGAAGCATGTTGATGATTGCTTGCCATGTTTTTAAGGCTAGTATTAAGTTGCCCACCAAAAATAAACAGTATTGTTGCAAATAGCAGTAACCAAGGTATGGCATCGCGAAATACAGCTTCCGGTGTTTGTAGTAATAACCAAGCACCAAAAACACCACCAATTAAGCTAATGATTATAATTAATAACAGTTCATCTTTATGCTGAGCAAGCTCTTTGCGAAAAGCATAAGTACCACTCATATAGCCAGCACATGACGCAAATGTATTCGTTGCACTTGCGACAATAGGCGGAATACCGACAAAGATCAGTGCCGGGAAAGTGATAAAACTTCCTCCGCCAGCAATGGAGTTAAGCACTCCACCAAAAACACCGGCGAGAAACAAGAACACTATTTCAAATAACATGGTTATTATTCAACTTTACTCATTACTTGCTCAATTGTTGAAAATACGGTGCTGTTGGGATATCCATCGGCAATAAGCTCATGCTGTAATTGAAACGAACGAATAGCATGTCTGCTTTTTGGTCCCCAAATACCATCGGGTTCGCCAGTTTCAAACCCTAAACTATTAAGCTGGCTTTGCAGATTTTTCATTTGCACAACGCTGTAAGGTTTTACTTGTGTTTGTTCTTTTTGTAAAAAATCAATGCCTTTAGCGCCAACTAATTTATTTGCCAAAATACCTACCGATAAAGCGTAACTTTTCGAGAGATTCCATTTCATAATGACATTAAAATTTGGATACAGTAAAAATGCTGGGCCTTTATGACCAGAAGGAAGATAAAGCTCTGCTTTGATATCATAAGCTGGTAATGGTTGATTATCTGTTTTGTGCACACCTAACTGTTGAAAATAGTTGAGCGGGTAATATTGATCAAAAGCGACTTTATCAAAAGCAAAGTTTTCAGGTAATTTAACTTCTCTGCCCCAACGCTCTTTTGACTGCCAGCCAATTTTATTTAAGTAATTGGCTGCAGTCGTTAGGGCATCAACTTCACTCTGCCAAATATCAACTTTACCGTCATTATCGCCGTCTACCGCATACTTTAAGAACGCGGTAGGCATAAACTGCATGTGACCCATAGCACCAGCCCAAGAGCCTTTAAGCTGTTCAACAGATACTTTCTCACTTTCTAGTAAAGTAAATAAATTTAATAGTTCTAGCGTAAAAAACTCACTGCGACGTTGATCACACGCTAAAGTTGCTAACGCATTCAATACAGGCATTTTACCTTTATGTTTACCAAAAACAGTCTCTAAACCCCAAAACGAAACTAGGTACTGGCGAGGAATACCATATTTTTTTTCTAAATTATTAAATAACACTTTGTTTTGTTGTAACTTTTCTTTACCAACACGCAGGTGATAAGCACTGACTCTTGCCTTAATGTATTGTTCAAAGGTTTGGGTGAATTCTGGTTGTTTTTTATCTAAAGCAATAACGCGTTTGATAGGCGAAATACTATCGATGACTGTCTCGGTTATATAAGAAGAAAACCCAGCAATTTTGGCTCGTTCAGCTAAATTAACCTTGCATTGAATAAAGTCTTCATCGGCAATTGTTGCATGAGCAGCAACCGGGAATAATGCCATGATGAGACTTAATTTTCGGTAATTAAAAAACGTAATAACTCTTTTAATAAGATGATTCGATGAGTGCATGAATGGACATTCCTTAGCAACGACTTAAATGGAAATTAATAATAAAACTTTAGTACGAGTACCATCGCTAAATTTTCCCTTGATAACAATCTTTAAATTAGATTTTTAGTGAAAAATAACAAGAATAGGTTAATTGAATTATGGCATTCGAATTTATATTCATAAACTTTGCGTACGTTAACGTGGGTAGCAAACAACGTCTATGATTGCTGACATTGCTCCCTAAAAAGCATGTTAAAGCAAAGTGCTAATAAGTTGAAATACGATTATTAAAAATATGGACTTTAATTTGAATATTTCCAGTTAAATAGTGTTTGAAATTACGTTAGCAATAGCGAAAAAATCTCATAGAGTTGATATAATTTCAGCTTTCGTAATTTCTTCATTATACGATAACTAGTAGAGCTGATATTTACTTGCGAAGCACAAGCTTTATGTAACACTCGGCAAATAAAATTATGACAATAAGTAGAGGCAATAGGCATTAATGATCGAAAATAGTATTCAACAGCAACGTGATTATGATGAGGAAGGTTACTTTGTTATAAGAAATTACTTCAACGCTGCTGAAATTACCTCACTTAGAACTGTCGTATTAAAATTTCATCAATTATGGCAAAAGGATAATGCCAAATTTTATCAAGAAGAAGCTTTCAATTCTTCGCTCATTACTGGTAGTGAGTACCTAGGATACGACGATAGGGTAACGCTTTTTAACTTTATCAGTTCGCAAAAGGTTATGAAGATTGTTGATACTGTGATCGCGAACCATCCAGCATTCATGAATACTCAATTGTTTTTTAATCCAGTTAACCCGAAACAAAAAGACTTTTGGCATCGTGATTGTCAATATGATCATGATATAGAGGGACAAAAGTTAGCAATTAAAGAAACACAAGTATTACACCTTCGCGTACCTTTATTTGATGAACTCGGTATGGAATTAGTGCCAGGTACTCATCAGCGTTGGGATAATGAAGAAGAACATAATGTCCGACAAGAAGAAAAGGGCTGTATGAGCAGTGACGACCTTTCTACGGGGAAAAAAATCGATTTAGCTGCTGGCGATTTGTTAGTTTTTTCAGCCGATATGATACATCGCGGTTTATATGGCATGGATCGGTTAGCGTTAGATATTTTAGTTTTTGATTCAGCGGGAGATTTTGTCGATTACGTTGATGACGATTGTTTACCCGAGATGTCAATGTTAGATGAAATTGACGACCCTAGATTATTTCTAAATATTATGAAGTTAAAGTCGAAGCGCTGAGTCTGAAGTAACATTGAGGTTTAATCTTGAGCACAAGCCTAAATGCTTTAGATTATTCTAGTTAGATAACGTGAGGTTGACTGAAATAACGTGAGGTATTGATTAATTTTAAAATCAATACCTCGGTAATATGGGCTGTTTTTATTATGCTTGTAGAGCGATAGCTGCCATTTTCATCGTGCTTTCAAATGATTCTGCACCCGCAATAAATAAACCGTTATGACAGAACATAGCATCTTCAATACCTGTAACTTCTTGCAATGCTTGATTAGACAAGCCCGCCCATGGTGCAGGCAGCGATTTTCTATCTTCAAATGAACCTGGCTCAACAGGTACTGTTTGAATACGCCACTGTCCAGAATCTGACGGATATACCATATATAAAGCTTGTTCAGATAAGGCGTGTACTGTTCTTTTCCACGGCGTATATTTTTCTAAGACGATTACTCGAGGGTCTTCAGCTTTTTCAATCGCTTGTGCAACAATTGATTTAGCGCTAATGCCGCCATCAGCGGAGGCAATAAAACGGGTTAATACGCGCGCTGCAAAATCAACTGCTTCATCGAAGCAGGTGTCAAAATGGCTGTCTTCTTGCCAAGTCGGATTAAACATTGAAATAGTCTGGCTAAGGCTTATTCCTTGAGCAACACCTTCAACATGTCCGCAATCAATGGCATCAATAGTCGATACTAAACCAGCATCTACAGACTTAGCGACTTCTTCGTTACCTTGGCATATTTCTACACCGTATTTTTGCCAAATTAAACCAAATGAAGAATAAGGAATGCCATTTTCGCGCGCACCAGCACCGCCACGTTGATGATGATCAAAACGACCAGCTTCTGCATCATATTCACCACCAACATCAATCACAAGGTCTGCCTTAGCGATAAGTTCTAAGTCTCGGGTACGTACAAGATTAAAAGCAGGAAAAATATGCTTAAGTGCAGCGATACTAAAAACATCATCTGCATGAAAATTACCGTTGTGTGTTGCTATCGTTATATTATTCATTTGATTCATTTATATAGGGTCATTTTTGAGAGAAATAAGAAGGTAGCGTGAGTTAAATTTACTGAGGAAAATACTTTATTTGAAATGCTTTCATCAGAAAAATTACAGGGCGATTCTATACGAAGATAGCGCACAAAAATAGCTGATTTTTAATGCAGTAAAAAATACAGCGGAATAAGCCACATAATTTAAAGCTAAGTTCAAAGCAAAGTTTAAAGTCAAACCTAAAGCCAACTCTAAACGTTGATTGAAAAGCTAGGTTTTTAAAGTTAATCAATTTTTAATCATTTAACTTATCAAATATAAAAATACAAACATGAGTATCAGGCATAAGCACCAAGTGAAGAGCCATTACTTAGGCAGTTTGTATTAAATAAACCTTAAAACAGAACAATCTAATCCATCTGAAATACATTTCCTCACAACTGATATTTTTAAGCAGATAAAGTGCTGTGTATCTATCAATAGCGTGGTTTGACTATAAAGTAATCAACGCCATACTTTGTTTTGACAATATAATTATTAAAAAGGGACACCTAAAATGAGACAAGCCTTCCTAGTAACTATTGTAGGTCTTGCATTAACGGGTTGTAGCCAAGAAGTCACAACGACACAAGTAACCAAAACAGAAGAAAAAATAGCAACACAAAGCATGAACAAAAATTCAGGGGTTTTAGCCGAAGGTATGAACCTATTGGTTAAACCAGGAGATGATTTCAACGCCTATGTAAACGGTAAGTGGATTGACCAAACGGAAATACCGTCGGACAAATCAAGTTATGGCTTGTTTACAAAACTGAGTGAAAATGCTCAAGCAAATGTAAAAATTATTATCGAAGAGGCAGCAAAAGGTAACTTCCCCAAAGGCACTGATGAACAAAAAGTAGGTGACTTATATCAATCGGTCATGGATTTAGATACTAGAAATGCTATCGGTATTTCTCCTTTAAAAGCACATTTTGACATTATTAATGCTGTCGAAAGCCGCTCTGAACTAGCTGTATTAATGGCCAAGTTTAACATATTGGGATATTTAGGGCCTTTTGTTGTAGATCAGTATGTAGACTTGACCAACCCTAATACATATATGATTTACAGTTGGCAAGCAGGGCTTGGTCTACCTGATCGAGAGTATTATTTTAAAGCAGGAGAAACCCATGAAGAAATTAGAACGAAATATAAACAGCATTTAGAAAATATGCTGTCACTCGCAAAGGTCAAAAATCCTAAGTTAACGGCGGCGGCAGTGTATAAGTTAGAAGAAAAGCTTGCACAACAGCAAATGAAAAAAGAGAAAACCCGAGATATGGTTGCGCTTTATAATAAAATTCCGGTGGATGAGCTCGCGCAATTAATGCCTGATTTTAACTGGCGTGGATATTTGGCTGAAATGCAGTTATTCGATTTAGACAACTTAATCGTTACTCAACTTGATTATATGAAAGCACTGAATGATATTTTTAAATCGACACCTTTAGTCGATTGGAAGTCTTACATGAAATGGCGAGTAACAAGCTCCACAGCTACCAGATTAACTGAAGCTTTGGTTGAGGAAGACTTTAAATTTTATGGCAACATACTACAGGGTGTTGAAGAGCAAAAGCCAATGTGGCGTCAAGGTGTAAATGTAGTCAACAGTAACCTTGGTGAAGTTGTTGGTAAAGTGTATGTAAAAAAACACTTCCCTAATGAAGCTAAGCAACGCATGGCTGAACTTGTTAAAAACTTACTTATTGCTTACGAAGATTCAATTAAAAATCTAGATTGGATGACAAATGAAACAAAGCTAGAAGCTCTAGATAAATTATCTAAATTCACGACCAAAATTGGTTACCCTGATAAATGGAAAGACTATTCAGCATTAACCATAGATAAAACTGATTACTTTGGGAATTTGGAACGCGCAGCCATTGTGGTTTACAAACAGAAGCTTGAAAAACAAAACGGGCCAGTGCAAAAGCATGAATGGGGCATGAACCCGCAAACCGTAAACGCATATTATAATCCACCGTTAAACGAAATTGTATTTCCTGCCGCTATATTACAACCACCATTCTTTGATTTAAATACTGAAGATGCAGTGAACTACGGTGCTATTGGAGCTGTTATAGGTCATGAAATAGGCCATGGTTTTGATGATGCTGGCAGCACATTTGACGGCGATGGTGTGCTGAGAAATTGGTGGACCGACGAAGATAAAAGCGAATTCAAAAAGCGGACTGCATCACTAGTAAAGCAATATAATTCCTTTGCTCCTTTTGATGACTTGCACGTGAATGGTGAATTCACTCTTGGAGAAAATATTGGTGATTTAGGCGGGATAAGCATCGGTTTAAAGGCATATAAACTATCACTTAACGGCAAAAAATCACTAATTATTGATGGTTTTACCGGAGAGCAACGGGTATTTCTTGGCTATGGGCAAATTTGGCGCAACAAATATCGTGAGAAATCATTGCGCCACCTAATAAATACCAACGAACATGCACCGGCAATGTATAGAGTAAATGGCGCGGTACGCAACGTACCTGAATTTTACTCCGCATTTGATGTGCAAGAAGAAGATGCGCTATATCTTGCTCCTGAACAACGAGTAAAAATATGGTGATAATAGTGAGTTAGTTTGTTTAATACATTGAAACAATGCACGTTATAGAAACCGCTTAGCTACAACATAGTAGAAAAGCGGTTTCTATATTTTAGGAGGATACACAGATAATGGTTTATTCGGAGGGCCTGATAGATACTTTCGAAAATAGCGACATAGACATATCTTATGAGGCTTTATGTATATACAGCGCTGCTTTAAGGTAAATAAATATCGAATATATTATCAGCGTGATATTTACTGAGAAGTCTCAGTAAATGCTAATAAACTCGATGTACTCCTCTAGTTGATTAGGTAACTTACTAAAAAATAATGCTTTAATTCCTATTTTCTGACTTGGATGTTACTGATACTGCTCAGTAATATCCAACGTAACTTTTTTATAAAACTTTAAGCTTTCTAAATGATTGAAAATATGGAATATTAAGTAATAATAAATGAGTTTTATGGGACGGACATTACTGAGAAGTCTTCATAATAAGCTGTTATGTTTCAAAATCAAATTTAGGTGTAATCTAGATAATTATGGAAATATTCGACGATGGTTTCGAACTTAATAGCTTCTGGGAAGAATGTGAATATGCCGAAAAAGAATATGTTTGTGAACCTTTAACGGATAAATTAGTTGAAGAGATAGAAAGTGAATTGGGCTATAAATTACCTCCTTCTTATATTGAGTTAATGAAAACTCAAAATGGAGGAAGCCCTAATAATACAGCTGCACCATGTAACGAACCTACATCGTGGTCTGATGATCATGTGGCGATTACTAGTATCTTTGGTATCAGTAAAAATAAAGGTTGGTCGCTTTGTGGTGAACTCGGCAGTCAATTTATGATCGACGAATGGGGGTACCCTGAAATCGGAGTGTATATCTGTGATTGCCCATCTGCTGGACATGACATGGTCGCTCTAGATTACCGTAAATGTGGTCATAATGGTGAACCTGAAGTAGTACATGTAGATCAAGAATGTGATTATAAAATTACATTTCTAGCTTCTAACTTTGAGAGTTTTATAAAGTCTCTTAAACATGATGATGATTACGAGTAATTGAAACATAACAAGAAAATCAACAAGGACACGTAACAGTTGGCTACACCATTTTAGCCAACCATTACTTAGCCTGTTATTTAGGCGTTAGTGCGTCAAGCGAAGCTTGATGCATCTTGCAGGGTGTAAGTCCCTGTCAGGTAAGGTTTAACCAACGACCTGTATCGAGTGTTGCGCCTTTGGCGGAGTGTGAGATTAGCAAGTGCTTTTCAGCAGTGA
>JBAROR010000044.1:0-1763 GCA_049642265.1 Cognaticolwellia sp.
AAGCCATACAATCTATTTTTTATGCTCACTCTAATATCAGTGAAGCCAGTAATCCAACCTTATTGAATTTAATTGATCAACTTTGTCATGGTATAAATATCAAGCCAGACTTCGAAGGATACCATTATTAAAAACGTGGAACAGATTTTAAACTAACTCAGTTGTACCTACAAAAGCTTGGTTTTAAAAACCATCATAAAGATGCACTGGAAAATAATTTACATTAATTGTTAATGATACCTGACATGAACTTTAAAAAAATTACCTAAACTTTTACTGAGTTTTATTCTGAGATGAATAAAAATCGTTTGTAGCCTTTTTCGTTTTAGGGCAACACCTTAATTTCCCTACAGATCGCACGCTTAATAGGTTAAATTTCAACCTAAAATCTCTGTAGAGCACTAATATAAAGGGATACAGAGCTTTCGTTAAAAAAGGAATGAATGTAAATTAGCTCAAAATAAGCTTAAAACGGGCAATAACCCATCAATTTAGCTAATAAATAGTCGTTAAATATAATAATACCGGATGATCCAGTCATTATGGGTTTAAAAAACAAACAAAAATAGTGTTCTAGACAGTTAAATAGCGCATATTCAGGTCGTATTATAATAAAAACAGTTTTAACTGTATTTTTTAATTCCTGTAATTCGATTTATAGAGTTAGGCAGATTCAACCTTGAAGTGCATAACCACTAAGCAGCCATAGCTACCATATGTTCAGCCATTAATTTGGCTGGCGTTTTATAATTTAGTTTCTTTCTTGGTCGATCATTAAGCTCTACTATTACACCGTGAACTTCAGATTGCGACACTTTCTTGAAGTCGGTTGATTTCGGCCAATATTGCCGTAATAGACCATTAGTATTTTCATTCAATCCTCGTTGCCAAGAACAATAAGGATCTGCAAAATAAACACCACAGTCTAAACTCGTTGTCATTTGTTCATGGTAAGCAAACTCTTTGCCATTATCAGCGGTGATAGTTAATACTGCGCCTTTAAAAGGTGCTAACAAAGCAATCGTCGCTGCGGTGACTGTTTTAGCTGATTTATCATCGACACGTGTCGACACAGTGAAACTCGTTTTCCGCTCAACAATAGTGACGAGTGCGCCACTGTGTCCCTTGCCAATGACCAAATCAATTTCCCAATCTCCGATTCTATTCTTATCTTCAACAACTTGCGGACGCTCATCAATGCTTGTACGGTTCTTTATAAACCCTCTGCCAGCTTGCTTCTCTTTACTACGTGATTGGTAAATTTTCCCTTTCCTGCGTAGATTTTTGAATAAGTTACCGCCACTTTTTTTGTCAGACCAAACATGTTGGTAGATAGTTTCATGACTAATATCGAAGAGAGTATTTTCACGGATCCAACCTGAAATCTGCTCTGGGCTCCATTTCTCGTTGATTTTATAGTCGATAAATTCAATAAGACTTGTGGTCATCTTAAATGCTTTTGAAGCTTTTAACTTGCGTTGTTCTGCTAATTGTTGAGCTTGTTTAATGCGATAACCGCGTTGGCCTGTATTACGTGAGAGCTCTCTGCTGATCGTCGATTGGCTTGCATCTAGTTCCTTTGCTATTTTATTTTGACTCATGCCTGTTTTATTTAGTGCATAAATCTGGCATCGTTGTTCATAGGTCAGTTGTTTATATGTTTTCATTGTTGCATCTCTTGCCGGAGAAAAAGCGATTAGCATATATTCAGCTGACCGTTTTTTCTACCTATTCAAGTTATGCACTTATTATTTGAATCTAAG
>JBAROR010000053.1:0-2540 GCA_049642265.1 Cognaticolwellia sp.
ACACATTAGTAATGAAAGTTGGTTAAAACTCACGACTGACTTTGAAAGCATTTTCACTGGCGCGGTAGGTACAGCAGAGCACTTATGTGAATTTAGTGAGCATGTAGGCTTAAAAAGAGCACACGGCCTAGCAAATGCAAAAGTTTGCTTGAATAGCGCATAAACCTCTTTTGTTAACACTCACTAATTCAATGCTAGCTTAACCGTGGCGGGCAAAGTGCTGTTAACTGTTCGACGATTAGCAAATATTGAAAACAAATGAGCAGTTAGAGCCAGTAAATTTACTTTTAAATGGTTCAAAGGAGACCGCTCAGTGTTTCATCATTATTGCTTGTATTTATCATGGGTGGCATAGTTAACTTTTTGGGCGCTGTACACTATGAAACACGATATATATTCTGCTGCTAGGAGTGGAAATTTAAAAGTTCCTTCTAAATTGATTGAAAAAGGTGGTGATGTAAACTCATGCTCCCCTGAAAATGCAAACTGCACTGCTTTACATATTGCTGCTTATTCTGGTCGCGAAGAAATCGTAAACCATCTATTAGAAAAAGGTGCTGACATTAACTTAGGTAATGATCTAGGGTATACACCATTAATGGTTTCTTCACGGCAAGGTTATATTAAAATAGTTGAAATATTAATTGAACATAATGCAAATATTAATCAGATAGACAAAGAGGGCTCTGCTGCACTTATATTTGCTGCTGGTTATTCGATGGATCCAAAAGTAATTTATACACTAATAAAAAAAGGTGCTGATATAAATTCAAAAACAATAACTGGCGTTACGCCACTGATGCAGGCTAGCTGGTTTGGTTTGTACGAAAATGTAAAGATACTTATCAAAAATAATGCTGACAAAACCATTACTTATAATGGTAAAACTCCACTTGATGTAGCTATAGAAAAAGGACACAAAGATATAATAATGTTTTTGTCATCAAACTAGATTTATCATGGGTGGCTGAGTTAACTTTCTTCTTGGCTCCAATCGAATCCGATACTTCCGCATCAGCGGCTGGTGGATCAGGAATTGGTCTTATGTTTATTGTGTTTCCTATCTTGTGCTTCTCCGCTTTAGCATTAATTCCATCATCGATAGCGCTACTAAATACAAAAATTCGGGTTAATAATTACTTTTCAGGTAAGTTCTGGCATTGTTTATGGGGTCTAAATAGTATAATTTCTATATCCTATCTATTTGTTATAATTTATTTTTGTTACCTATTTCTGGTTCAGAGTACTAGCAACTAACAAGCAAATCAACAGGACTAAAAACAGCTGGTTTTGCTCCTGCGTCGCTATTTTACCAGCTATTTTTAGCCCGTTATTTGGGCGTTAGGTTTTCAAAATGGAATTGGCGAAAATTAACTACTACCTTTCTAAACTCGAAGGCTTCGCAGATATTGAAAATATCAATGCGGATAAATTTAATGTATCAGGATCTATATCGATCAAATTTAATGGTGATATAGGTACCATAGATGAGGGTGAAATTGAATTGCAGTTCTATGGTGTCGAATCCATGTGCCTTTCATTTAGGCTCTTAGCTCCGGTCAAAATAGAGTTATTAAACGAGTCGGCAACCGAGGTTTTAGATTCTAATTATATTGAAAATGACATGAGTTTTTACCAACTCATTGATGGCGTAGGTTCTAAATGGTGGGTTTATGCTAAAGGTATCAAGGTAAAGTTATTACCTGTATATTACGGCTAAAAAACCTAACAAACGCATCAAACCTGACTCCGCAAGCAGGCCGGTTTTTTGCCAAACAAACGGCGCAAAAAAGCGTCCAACTTGCTCCGCTGTTTATGCGAAGCGTTAGTTTGCAAGGAAGCACCGTGCACATCGAATTCATGAGAGATAAAAGTCGGAATATGCCGCAAATAGAAAAACCTGAAGAGGTTATTTCCATGACGATCTGGCATTGTAATTTTGAGTCACTTATTCAACTGCGTAACTGTGTTAATTTAGAGCAATTATCTATTGCAACTTTACCTGGGAATAACTTCAATTTCCTTAGCAACTGTTTAAAATTAAAATTTCTGTCAATTGCCCATTTACCTGATATTACAACTCTCGAAAGCTTTCCTATTCTAAAGCAACTTGAAACAGTCTCTCTTGAAACATTACCCAGTTGGGATTCATCAGGTAAAAAGACAGTAGTTGATTCATTACAACCTTTATCAAAACTTGCTAATTTAAAATACTTAGAACTATTTGGTGTAGTGCCAAAAGAGGTGTCGTTAGACTCCCTTACTGTTTTTAGTGGTTTGCAAAGTGTACGATTTTCTAAATACCCTAAAAAGATCACAAATGCATTTTACAAGCACTTTAAGGTAAGCGATGATTGGGCTCCAGAGTTTAAAGTTGCAAACTAACAAATAAGAATAGGTGTCGCGTAGCCGACACCTTATTCGGGTGTTGGACAAGCCCGGAGCCTGCTTTATATAGTAAATAGCGTGATTGATTTTCAAGGTGGGTTGGCCTTGTATGTAAATACAAGGCGCACTGAGCCAAAGCGCAAAATTTGGGT
>JBAROR010000056.1:0-2305 GCA_049642265.1 Cognaticolwellia sp.
AACTATTTTTTGCATTCTGAGCTTTGACTATATTAACTGCTCTTTTAGGCAAACCTATCGATTCAACAGGAATTTTTTCAGCCCTATTAACAAAATTTGTTGAAAAGTATTCCTTGTCTATATTCTCAATTAACATACATACATCCAGTTATGTTTAAAAATCTAACGCCCACTTAAGCGGACAAAAATTGTTGGTTAAAATGTGAAGCGCAGCGGAACCTAACCAACTGTTTTTGTTCCGTTTGAAGTGCTTATATCTCAATTAACTCTGAAAGTTTAAAGCTTTCAGGGTGAATACAAAACGTGATTTCACCATTTTGACCAACTGGGTGTTTGTAATTTGCATGTACAGTTACACTTGCTAAGTTAGCCTCACTAATAGTGTACAGAACCGTCACATATCCACTTTTATGAATACTTGGATATTCGGCATCAGCATAAAACTGAATGGGAAAAATTAGATTTCTTTCATTACCTATTTCAAAATGTACTGCAACAAGCTCCATACTATTGACTTTACTTGGAATGAACAATTTTGATTGATCGATATATTTCCCTTCAACAGCTCCTAATTCCAAAAGTGGTGAAAATTCTGTATTTTCACCACAAGCATTAGCAAAACTATTAAATAGTATTAGAACTAAAATGCCAAATTTATACACCTAAACCTTCCTTGAGATATAGACATAATGACTCCCCACGAGGTGCTAGCCTCCAAATTCGTGGGTTAGTAAAACCAGAGCCATAATTAGTGTGTTAAACAACTAAAACTGGAGGCTAGCATGAGTAAACATAACATATTTTTTATTGGATTAGATACCCATAAAGTATCGACTGAAGTGGCACATATTGAAGACCAACGTGGCGCAAAAACGGTTCATCAAGGAAAAATTAAAACAACTAAAGCCGCAATCACTAAACTTGCTAGGCAATATCAATCTAAATATCCCAATGCGACATTGCATTTTGTTTATGAAGCAGGCCCCTGTGGCTATTGGATTTATCGACTACTGACGAGCTTAGGTCATTGCTGCTATGTCGTTGCGCCTTCGCTTATCCCTAAAAAGCCAGGGGATAAAGTAAAAACAGATAAACGTGATGCGATGAAACTGGCTAAGTTGCTTAAATCTGAGGACTTAACGCCTATTTATGTCCCTGAGCCTGAAGATGAAGCTATTCGTGACTTGTCCCGGGCACGCGAAACCGCTATGGAAGACTTAAAAGATGCTAAATTCCAACTTAAAGGTTTGTTCTTACGTAATAACATCACCTGTAAAGTAAAAGACAATTGGTCAAATCAACATTTACGTTGGTTAACGGAGTTAGTTTTACCACACCCAAGCCAACAAATTGTGTTGCAAGAAATGATACAAACCATTACCGAACGTATTAAGCGCGTTGAACGATTAGTTAATGAATTAGCACATCAAGCAAAACTATGGCGCTATTATCCAGTTGTTCAAGCATTGCAAGCGATGCGAGGTATACGATTTTTAGTGGCGGTGGGCACTATTGCTGAGTTAGGTGATTTACGGCGTTTCGACCACCCGAGAAAACTCATGGCTTACTTAGGATTAGTCCCCAAAGAAAACTCAAGTGGCGACAACCGAAAGCAAGGTGGCATCACTAAATGTGGTAATGGCCGAGCACGGCGGTTATTAATTGAAGGGGCTCAAACCTATAAGCACAACGCAAACGTGTCAACCGAGCTACAAAAGCGGCAAGAAACACTGCCTAAGGTCGTTATTGATATTGCTTGGAAAGCGCAATTAAGGCTTTGCCGACGATACAAGCGCCTCATGCAACGCGGTAAGCATCGTAATATTGTTGTCGCTGCCATTGCCCGTGAAATGCTCGCTTATATCTGGGCGATATCACGAGAGGTAATATTAGTGCCTGTTGACCCAAGTACACGTATTTCAAGGGTACCAGCATAATCAAAAAGTGAGTGGTAAAAAATCAACAACATGAAAAAGAGCAAAGATTAAATGAGAAAAAGTTTTGAGTTAGCGCATGGAGTCAAGCATCGGGTGTGGCACAACCACCGAGGGCGTTAGGATGGCAATAGCCTAGCGGCTATTGAACCACGAGCATAGACTGAAATTAGGTGTCACGACGGAAAAAGTAAGGTAGGCGCTGTTAACCAATAGGTTAATAATCCACGAATATCAGCATGATAACCGACGAAATTACTTGCTTCATTCTATGCGTTAACTCACTCAACTTGAAAAGAGAAAAAATTATGGCTCGAAAAAAAGCAGGATATTTTACGGTTTAACTTGACGTGGGGAGTCATACCAACGCC
>JBAROR010000063.1:0-3873 GCA_049642265.1 Cognaticolwellia sp.
GAGCAACTATAAGGGTTTTCAAGCCGGACAAATTACAGTTGGCTTTTTGTTCGTGCCTCACTTATTTTAGCCAACTGCAACTTGCCGCTTAAAACGGCGTTAGGTTTAAATGAATATTCAGTGCCCAAATTGCCAAAGTGTTTTGTTATCTAGAAATGATGTAAATAAGCTTTTACCTCTTAAACGGTTTGGAGTATCTGAAATAAATTGTAAAACCTGTGGTGAAACTTCCGTATCAACGCAAACATCGAGAAGCATTTGGTTTGTCATATTTATGGTTACTCTAATATGTTTAATGCTCACTGGAAAACAAGTAGTAGAAGTTACAGGTCATAGCTCTGAGTTAAGTTTTATAGTTTTAGTTGTCGTTTATTTTTTTGTTAATTGGCTCTTTTCGTATATTTGGCCAAAAGTTCTATCAATAGAGTTAAAGGACAGTTCGGAGTAAATTAAACCTAACAACTTCAAACGGAACAAAAACAGTTGGTTAGGTTCCGCTTCGCTACACATTTTAACCAACTATTTTTGTCCGCTTAAGTGGGCGTTAGTTTTTACAAGGAGAGTTGGCATTGTCAGCAGAAAATTTTTTAAATGCAGAGACTGATACTTTTGGTGGAATAATCAAAGGTGATAACAAATTCAAAGTCCCTTTATATCAAAGAGATTATTCGTGGAATAAAACACACTGGAATGATCTTTGGCTAGATATAGATGCAAACAGACAAAATGACTCAAAGCATTATATGGGCTCAGTCGTATTAGTTTCTAGACATAAAAAGCAATACGATATTATTGATGGGCAACAACGTTTAACGACACTTACTATTTTAGTGTTAGCTGTCGTTGATACATTAAAAGATCTCGTCAAACGAGAAATAGATATCGAAAATAATGAAAAAAGAATTGATTTGTTAATTACTGACTTTATAGGTAAAAAATCACTATCTTCATTAAATTATGAAAATAAAATAGAGTTAAATGAAAGTAACAATCCCTTCTTTTCAACATACTTGACTAACTTTAGAAAGCCCATAAACATCAAGTCTGCAATTAAAAGTAATAAGCTACTTTTTGAGTGCTTTAATTACTATAAAGAATTGATAAAAGAGGAAGTATTTAAAAATGATGATGTTTCATCATTAATTTCTTTTGTTGAGTATATTTCAGACAGCTTATTATTTATTCAAATTACAGCCACAGATGACTTAAGTGCTTATCTAATTTTTGAAACTTTAAATGATAGGGGGTTAGATTTATCTGTCACCGATTTACTTAAAAATTATTTATTTTCGATTGTAGATGAATCAGATAAAAGTCATGTTAAAAATATTTGGGATGTCACAATTAATCACGTCTCATATTCAGGTTTTCCAAAATTCCTACGCCATTATTGGATGATGCAAAATGGATTAATTCAAGAAAAAGAATTATTTAAAACAGTAAAAAGGTATATAAACACACCAAAAACTGCATTTGAGTTGTTAAATAGCATGAGTGAGGTTTCCGAAGTTTATGCCGCGTTAAGTGATGCTAATCATCAGCTATGGGAAGGTGATGAAAAAGTTAAAAAGCATATCAGAGAGTTGAATTTATTTAATGTAACTCAGTGTTACCCCTTGTTGATAAATGCATACTTATATTTAGATCACGACGACTGGATAGGTACTTTAAGAATTTGTTCAGTTATATCCTTTAGATATATGCTTATCTCAGGCTTAAATCCCAATGCTCTGGAATCAAAGTATAATGATGCTTGTAAAGCAATCAATGCCGGCACAGTAAAAAGTGCGAGAGAGATATTCAATCTTTTACAACCTTTATATGTTAACGATGAAGATTTTGAACGTAATTTTTATTCTAAATCGATCAGAACTAAACGGTCAGCTAAGTTAGCTCGTTATATTGTTTATAGTATCGAAAACCACTTATCCGATCATGTGTTAGATTTTGAATTTGATAATGGCTCTTTAGAACATGTTTTACCTGAAAATCCATCCGAAGAATGGAGCAATGATTTCCCTACAGATATTGAAGAAAGCTTCATTTACAGGCTAGGTAACTTTACGTTACTAGAACCGGATAAAAATCGAATTATTGGTAACAAAGATTTCGATACAAAATCAGAAGTATATAAAACTAGTAGATATGAGTTAACTAAGCGTTTTGGTTACCAAAAATGGAATCAAGATAATTTAAATGCTAGGCAAAAATATTTGGCAAAACAAGCGAAAGCAATATGGCATTTACCATACTTATAAAGTAAAAACTAACAAATAAGAATAGGTGTCGCGTAGCCGACACCTTATTCGGGTGTTGGACAAGCCCGGAGCCTGCTTTATATAGTAAATAGCGTTATTGATTTTCAAGGTGGGTTGGCCTTGTATGTAAATACAAGGCGCACTGAGCCAAAGCGCAAAATTTCGGTATTTTGCCGCTGTTAATTCAGCTATTTAGGCATAGAATATCTATTTCCTCATGAGCGTTTGTTTACACCATCATTTCTTTCTTTCTTTCTTTCTTAACCAGCCCTAATGACGCCCGTACATAACATCTGATGCTGACAGCACGGACAAATCCGTTTTGCTTTGGGTTTTGATGGTGTGATACTTGGCGGTAAAAGGTGAGCAAACTCGGTTAATAAAAGCTGTATCAATAAGCGTATTTTTCTTGCTCCCGAGGATAAGAGGCCATAGTCTCGAACACGCTGTAACCCTTTAGGTAATACATGCTGTAATATCAGCATCAGAAACGTTAAGGTGGGTAACGTAAATAATTTATCAGGCCACCCATAATAACCTGTCTATATTTTACTCCATAAACTACGCTTAATTTACCCTCATTAAATTTATCAGGCCACCCATAATAACCTGTGTATATTTTACTCCATAAACTACGCTTAATTTACCCTCATTAAGTTTGGTGATTGTCATGCCTAAGCCTCGTTCACAACAAATTAGTTTATCGGATACATCGTATTATCATATTTGCAGCCGAACGGTACGAAAGGCCTTTTTATGTGGTGTAGACAAAGAGACGGGCGTTAGCTTTGAACATCGAAGAAAATGGATTGAACAACGTATATTTCAATTAGCACAAGTATTTGCTATTGATATTTGTGCCCATGCTGTCATGCATAATCATTTACACCTGGTATTACATGTAGATAGCGAGCAAGTGAAAGGTTGGACAACAGAGGACGTGTTAACACGTTGGCATCGATTATTTAAGGGCACATTACTCACTCAACAATATACGCACAAACAGCCGCTCGATAAGTTTCAACTCGACATGGTTGAAAGCACGGCAGAGATTTACAAACAGCGGTTAATCGATATCAGTTGGTTTATGCGTTCCTTGAATGAGCCTATCGCACGACAAGCAAACCAAGAAGATAAGTGCACAGGACATTTTTGGGAAGGGCGTTTTAAATCACAAGCCCTTCTTGATGAAGGTGCCTTATTGTCGTGCATGGCCTATGTTGATTTAAATCCTGTTCGTGCCGCTATTGCACCGACACCGGAGCAATCAGACTTCACCAGTATCCAACTGCGTATTAAAGCCGCCATAAATGGCACACAACCATCGGCATTGCTATCGTTTACTGGCAATGAGCATGAAAGTAAAACAACAGGCATACAGTTTAGCTTACAAGATTACTTAACACTTGTTGATGAAACAGGTCGCATACTCAGAGATGATAAACGCGGCGCTATTCATTCTAAAGCAGCTAATATTCTTGCAAGATTACACATTAGTAATGAAAGTTGGTTAAAACTCACGACTGACTTTGAAAGCATTTTCACTGGCGCGGTAGGTACAGCAGAGCACTTATGTGAATTTAGTGAGCATGTAGGCTTAAAAAGAGCACACGGC
>JBAROR010000072.1:0-81848 GCA_049642265.1 Cognaticolwellia sp.
GCGTGCTGGTGTACCGCGCTGTTGAAGCCAGTAAAATTGCCAGCGCCGAATACAGTGGCCTGTTAGGTGCAGTTGCAGTGGGCATATTGTGGTTTGATGAAATTCCAGATCTGAGCATGACAATCGGTACTGCATTTATTATTATTCCTCTGATTTGGTTTGCCAAGATCGAAGCAAAGAAAAAACGATTGGAAGAACAAATAAAAGGGTAAGTATTCGAGAGCAGACGTGCTGAGATGAATTACTTGAACTTACTCGCTGCTCTGCTTAAAAATTTACTCTCAAATTTTTTAAGATACAAAGGTAATCCCCCCGAAAAGTAATAAATAACTATGTAGTGGCCAAGTGATTTTGGCCACTAACTTATAGTTTCTATCTCGCTCTGGTGGCGAAATCACCATAGGATTAATACTCTAAATTTATTTATAACTTACATGATTCAATGTCCCCTTTGGGGATTTGAGATCTAATTCCGTGCAAAAATTTTCGGTACAATATCAATTGTGAATGAATGTGAATTTTTATATAAAAACGATAAGTTTACGACCCTGATCCACCGATTGAACTCAAGCCACTTTGCAGACCTAAATAAGGCTTCAAAAATAGTCATATTAATGTTCACTTAGATACGAAAGAAGACCTTAGCCTTGGCTTATCTAGCGCCATTTGAACCGATGAAAATCAGCCCTGCGTTAGATAATAGAATTGTTCAAATTTCATCAGGAATCTATAAAGTCAAAAATTCTAATTTGATTAGAAAATACCAAAGCGGACATTAGATTAATATGATTTTTAGTATTGAATTCTATGGCGCTTCTGGGCACTTAGTTCCTTAGAAAATATGAATAATTTTTCCTAAATTGGTAGCTAAAATCTCTTAGCTACAACACTGTCAACAGGGGGCTAAATACCGAGGTAAAATAGACGCATTACTCGCAATCATTATTTATAAGAAGCCATAAAAAACGAATCATATAGATTCGTTTTTTTGGAATCGTTAACTATTAAGCAACTACATTGCTCATAAACTTCATGAAAATTAAAAACATTACTTTTCTTTTTGTAAAAATGCCGGCAGGGAATGACCAGAAAGTACCAATATTCCCGCAAAAATGCCTAAGTTCTTAATGAAATTTTGCATTTCATGTGCGGCATCTAGACCCGAAAAATTCCAAAAATCATGCAACGAAATATTAATGACTAACACCAAGCCTGCTAATAACAATGCGACGATTCCGGTAAGTCGATTTGCAATAAGCATCAAAGCAGCGACTATTTGGAAGATTCCCGCCAATGCTAATAACACAGGGACAAATGGCATATTGTGTTTTTCCATTAGCTGTATATGCATATCCCAAGATACAAATTTCATGATACCGGGAACCAGAAAATAGAATGCGAGTAAAACACGTCCAACCGTTAATAAGAGAGTGTTCATTTTTCAATCCTTGTTTGTTACTGTCTAATGACTATCTAAATAAAGCGAATTATAATGCAGCGCCATTGACGGTCAGTTTCACATCAATATTACCATTAACGGCATTTGAGTATGGGCAGACTTGATGTGCAGTTTTAACCAATGCGATTGCTTGCTCATCATCCAGTTCTAACGTTACCGCTAATGAAACGCTTAATGCAAAACCACCCGCTTCATTAGGACCAATACCCACTTCTGCAGAGACAGGTGCTGTCGCTAATTTTAATTTTTGCCCTCCCGCTACATGTAAAATGGCATTTGAAAAACAAGCAGCGTAACCCGCTGCAAATAACTGTTCAGGGTTTGTTGCTGCGCCCGTTCCCCCCATCTCTTTTGGGTAACTTAGTGCAAGGTCGAGTATATTATCATCTGTGCTTACTTGTCCGTTACGTCCTGCAGAAGCCGTTGCTGTTGTTGTATATAGGGTTGTCATAATGATTTCCTTTTGAACATGTTTAATTAGTAGGTATTTAATATAATTGCCCGCAATTAGGTTGTGAGCAATTTGATTTATGGGATTATAGCTCGATTAAAAAGCAAAATACAAGTATATTGTGCACAATCTTTTTAGTCAGAGGTATAATATGAGCTCATCAACAACAGCATGCGATCAAAATGAAGCAGAAACGCCTCAGTTATTATTAAAGAATCAAGTGTGCTTTTCACTTTATAGCGCTTCAAATGCGTTAATTCGTTCTTATCGTCCGCTACTGAGCGCACTCGATCTGACTTATTCTCAATATTTAACCATGATGGTAATTTGGGAGAAAAATGGTATTAACGTGAAGGATCTTGGCCATGACTTACATCTCGACTCAGGTACATTAACCCCTTTACTAAAACGTTTAGAAGTAAAAGGCTTTATAACGCGCGAACGTAGTGATGAAGATGAGCGTGTTAGATTGGTATTTTTAACCACTCAAGGCCAACAGTTAAAAAGTCAGGCTGAATCAGTACCAGAAGCTATTTTCTGTAAAAGCCAACTTCAAGTGGCTGAATTACAGCAACTCAAAGCAAGCTGTGAAAAGCTATTAGCCAACTTACAAAAATAAGAACCATGGCGCCAGGCCTTTAATCTTGAATTTTCGCAAAGCGAACATTGATTTTAGAAGGCGCATTTCGGGGCGATTACGCCATAGAGTATATATCCTAAAAAAATTTACCCCATAAGTTTCCAAGACTTCAGCTTAACTGTAAATTCAGTGTGACAAAAAAATCATAATTGACAGTTTTATTTAAGTTATTAAACGTAACCTTAGAGTGTAGGTTTGATTTACACACTATCTGCTTTTTTTGGTAAGGGTTAACAAAAGTTATATAGCTACTATTTCGCGATACTAACTTTATATAGTTCGAGCCTTTACTGATTGAGACGAGCCTGAAGACTACTCCGGAGTTAATTGAATATTTACTAATATTTACAATAATTCCTTGATACGAACTTTTAATTTTACATTCTCTGGATATATAAAAAAACCTTTCAAAACTTAATATTATTGAAAGGTCAAATGGATATTTGATGTTCATAATTAATGAGTCAAGCTAATAGTATAGAGTCTTAAATTTCTGTTTATCTATTTATTCAGCAGAGCAGAAGATATTATCCAGTAAGCCCAATAACCACAGGTGTAACGGATTATTATTTGAGCGTTGATGCCAGGCAACAATAACGTCAAATTTTGGTGGGTTTTGTTCAATTTCTATCGCAACTAACTTAGGATCTGGTAATAGTCTCGATGGTAAAAATGCAATGGTGTTGGTCGCTTCAATAATGGTTGATGCAGCAGAGAAACTAGGCACGGACATGAGTATATGTCTTTTTATTCCTTGTTTAGCAAACCAAGAGTCATGTGAGCCTTTTAAATTAGGTCTTGAAGGTGAGATAACAATCTGTGGCAGCTGTGCTAGTTCTAACAAGCTATATTTTTTCCCGCGATAAATTGAATTATTACCTGTTACGCATACATGATGGTCTTCAAATAAACGCTTGTTTGGGTAGTTTTCAGGAATAAATTCAGGAAAAGTAAACACAAGATCAAGTTCACCCGTCACCATCAGTTGGTTTAAATTATCCGACTCAAAATCCCTGATGATCACTTTTAGGTTTGGTGCTAACGCATTCACTTGCGTTAATAACATTGGAAGAATGGTGACTAGCGCATAGTCTGATGAACTTATTTGTAATATTCCTGAAAGCTCAGCAGGGTTAAATTTTTCGCCGGTAATTAAGTTGTCGATATCCGCCAATATCTGATTTACCCGATGTTCCATCTTTTCTGCAACTTGCGTTGGAATTACGCCATTACTGGTGCGTATAAACATTTCATCATCAAAGGTATGTCTAATTTTTTTCAATTGCTCACTAATCGCTTGTTGAGTTAAGCCCATAATATGAGCAACTTTTGACAAATTTCTTTCCTGAAGTAATAGCTGTAATACGCGCAGTTGTTTAATGTCTAGTCGATTGATACCACTCATTTTTGTATCTCCAACAAATTTATATTGTTTTCATTTGTATGAAAGGAAGATTAGCATACATCCCATCAAGTTAATTCGTTATTTATTGAGCTTAATTGGACCTTATTATGTTATTGAATGCCGCAAATCAAAATCAGCCGACCATTGCAGCTGAAATCAATTATATCAAGCCAAATATTCAAGCGACGTTTGATTTATCAACAAGCAAAAAAAGTGCCGACACTCTTACCGAACAAGTGGATAAACGCGTGGTTGAAATTACGGATGCTCGTTTATTAGCAAAAACTGCGACACTGAAAGAAGATGGTTTTGGTTTAGTTGCCAATAAATATCATATGGCTGATTATTTTGATGACGCTATGGTTAGCACTGAACTTTATCCGCAAATCATCAAACATCTTATGGGCTTAACCAATGCCAGCAAAGGCGTGGTATTCGACCATACAATTCGTTCGGTTGAAGACAAGCTTCATCGCGCTGAAAAACGCTCTCCTATTCATACGGTACACAACGATTATGTCGCTAGCTCTGCACAATATCGTTTACATATTGAACTTGAAAAACAGGGCTTAAAGGCGAGTGACTATCATCGCTATCAATTTATTAATACTTGGATACCGCTAGTTGATGTGGTGTTAGACAGCCCACTTGCATTTGCGGATATGCGCAGTGTTACTTCAGAGCAATCACATTTGCTTCAGGTTGCATATCCTGATCGTGTTGGGGAAATTGAAGGTTTTAGTTATAACCAAAACAATCGTTGGTTTTATTTCTCTCGAATGACATCGAAAGAACAACTTAATTTTAAAGTATTTGATAGCGACAAAAGCAATGCAGTTAATAGAACTCCGCATAGTGCTTTCTCACTGCCTTCGGTGGCTGAAAACGCGCAAAGTCGCGTCAGTATTGAGGTGAGAACTATTTTGTTATTCAACAAATAAATTAACTGAAATCATATTAACAATAGGCTATGTGTAAATACCAAACTCTAGCCACGTACCTAACAAATAGCACAAAAAATTTATAAATTAAGCACTTAGTGGTGCTAGTAATGTTGAAAAACGGTGACAGCATTGGAACTCATTTATTAATCACCGCTACGATTATATTAATTTTATTTTGGAGTAGTAACGCATGACATTTTCAACTTTATTTAAAACCACAGAACTTGGCCCTTATACCCTTAAAAATCGTATTGTACTTCCGCCATTGACACGTTCTAGAAGTTCTCAACCGGGCAATATTCCTAATCAGTTGATGGCTAATTACTATGCGCAACGTGCTGGCGCTGGCTTTATGGTCACTGAAGGCACTCAAATTGAACCAAGAGGGCAAGGTTATGCGTGGACACCCGGTATTCATAGTGCAGAGCAAGTTCAAGGGTGGAAACAGGTAACACAAGCAGTACACGATGCGGGTAGCATTATTTTTTGTCAATTGTGGCATGTTGGTCGTGTTTCTCATACATCATTACAACCAAACCAAGAAGCACCTGTTGGCCCATCTGCATTGAAAGCTGATGCGGTTAAAGTTTTTATCGAAACTGCCCCACAGCAAGGCGCATTAGCTGATCCAAGTGAGCCTCGGGCATTATCAACTCTTGAAGTTGAGGAGCTGGTACAAATGTACAAACAAGCTGCGGTAAATGCTAAAGAAGCCGGCTTTGATGGTGTTGAATTACATTGTGCTAATGGTTATCTGGTGAATCAATTTATTTCTGAACATACCAACGATAGAACTGATAAATATGGTGGTAGCTTAGAGAATCGCTTACGATTTTTAAAGGAAATAACGCAAGCCGTTGCTGACGTTATGGGGGCTGACAAAGTAGGCGTAAGGTTTGCGCCATTATTTGAAAGTACTGATGAAGTGCGGGTTTATTTAGGTTTAGTAGAAAGCGATCCGCATGCAACCTATATTGCAGCCATTAAAACGCTAAATGATATTGGTATCGCTTATTTATCACTTGCTGAAGCGGATTGGGATAATGCGCCTGATTTACCTGAAGAATTCTACAAGGCGGTAAGAAAAACCTTTGACGGTTTAGTGATGTATGCCGGTAAATATACGCCTGAAAAAGCATTAAGAGTTTTAACTGAAGGCAATGGTGATATTTTTGGCTTTGGCCGTCCATTTATCGCTAACCCTGACTTACCAGAGCGTATTAAGAACGAATGGTCGTTAAACGACGTTGATCCAACAAGCATGTATGGCGGCACTGATAAAGGTTATACCGATTACCCTGTGTACGCTTTATAAGCCGTTTTTATAAAAACGGGGCATGGATTAATTAGTCATTAACTGGTGCTTAAACTAACTATTTACTCAACAAAAATATACTGGAATTTATTATGAAAAAATTACAAAACATAGCGTATACCGCAAAAGCAACAGCCACTGGTGGTCGTGAAGGTACTGCAAAATCTGACGACGGCCGTTTAGACGTTACATTGTCAACACCCAAAGGTTTAGGGGGCGATGACGGGCAAGGTACTAATCCTGAACAGCTATTTGCTGCGGGTTATGCAGCTTGTTTTATCGGTGCGCTAAAATTTGTCGCGGGTCAAGAAAAAATCAGTTTACCTAGAGAGACTTATATTAACTCGGAAGTCGCTATTGGTGCAGTTGAAGGCGGTTTTGGTATAGCAGTGAAACTTGCGGTTTCATTAGGCGATATGGATAAAGACAAAGCACAGACTATGGTAGAGCAAGCACATAAAGTCTGCCCATACTCAAACGCAACACGCGGCAACATTGACGTGACATTAAGCATTATTTAATTAACAGATAAAACGCTCAATTTTCTGCTTAGACCAACGTATTTATAAATTACTTTTTTGAAAAGTTTTAGGATATAACAATGTTAAATTTCAGTTTTAAAAACCCAACCCGTATTCATTTTGGTGAAGGGCAAATTGCCGCTATTTCCAAAGAAATCCCTTTAGACGCACGAGTATTATTGGTTTATGGCGGTGGTTCAATTAAAGTTAATGGCGTCTATCAACAAGTGAGTGATGCACTTATAGAACATACTTGGTTTGAGTTTTCAGGTATCGAACCAAATCCAACCTATGACACCTTGATGAAAGCGCAAGAAATAATTAAAGCGGAAAACATTGATTATTTACTTGCTGTTGGTGGCGGCTCCGTTGTTGATGGCGCTAAATTTATTGCCGCAGCTGCACTTTATGAAGGTGACGATGCTTGGGATATTCTTGCTAAACAGCAAGCCGTCACAAAAGCATTACCTATTGGCGCGATATTAACCTTGCCTGCAACAGGCTCTGAAAGTAATGGCAACGCAGTGGTAACACGTGATGGTAATAAACTACCTTTCAAGAGTCCTTTGCTTTGTCCATTATTTGCGGTGTTAGACCCTAGCGTGACATTGTCATTATCGGATCGTCAAATCAGTAATGGCGTCGTTGATGCCTTTATTCATGCCATCGAGCAGTATCTAACTTACAGCGTTAATGGCAAAGTGCAAGACCGTTTCAGTGAAGGTTTAATGCAGACCTTAATTGAAGAAGGACCAAAAGCGTTATTACCTGAGACTAAAGAAAACTTAGAAGTTCGAGCCAATATTATGTGGTCGGCAACCATGGCGTTAAATGGTCTTATCGGCGCAGGCGTTCCACAAGATTGGTCAACGCATATGATAGGTCATGAACTTACCGGTGCTTTTGGTATCGACCATGCACGTACCCTATCTATTGTATTGCCTGCGGTAATGAAAGTTCGTAAAGAGCAAAAATGTGAAAAGTTACTACAATATGCGACACGCGTTTGGCAAATAACTGATGGTGATGACAACGCACGTATTGACCAAGCGATCCGTTTAACTGAAGAGTTCTTCGAAACAATGCAAGTACCAACACGTTTATCTCACGTAGATCTTGGTAGCAAAGATATCGACTTACTGATTGAACGATTAGAGAAACATGGTATGACGGCATTGGGCGAAAATAACGATATTACCTTAGCAATAAGCCGTGAAATTTTAACTCAAGCATTGTAATGATTAAGACAGGCAAAAGTGGCGTGTGCATCACTTTAAAAGGTTCACACGCAGACTTTTTTAATACCTCTCAACACTATCTCTTTACATTAGCTCTTTCTTAATAGGAATGAACATGACTCAAAGAACTGATATAAATCGCCAAATGGTTTTGGCATCTAGACCTTTTGGCGCACCAACAGCTGAAAACTTTACGCTGGTAAATAGCGAAAAACCAACACCTAAAGCCGGTGAAGTATTACTTCGAACTGTTTTTCTTTCACTCGACCCTTATATGCGTGGGCGAATGAATGATGCTAAATCTTATGCAGACCCTGTTGCTTTAAATGAAGTCATGGTCGGTGGTAGTGTTTGTCGCGTAGAAGAGTCAAACCATAGCGATTATAACATAGGTGATTGGGTTGTCGCTTTTGGTGGTTGGCAAGATTATAGCGTTATCAATGGTAGCGAATTGTTGAAGCTTGATAACAACATGGCTAACCACTCGCATGCTTTAGGTGTATTAGGTATGCCAGGGTTAACAGCTTACATGGGTTTGCTTGATATTGGTCAGCCAAAAGCGGGCGAAACGGTCGTTGTTGCGGCGGCAACAGGTGCTGTAGGTAGCCTAGTGGGTCAAATTGCCAAATTAAAAGGCTGTACAGTGATAGGCATTGCTGGTGGCGATACCAAATGTAACTATGCGGTTGAAATCTTAGGTTTTGATTATTGCCTTGATCATAAAAGTGAAAATTTAGCTGAGCAATTAGCGGCGGTTTGTCCATCAGGCATTGATGTATATTTTGAAAATGTTGGCGGTAAAGTGTTTGACGCTGTTATGCCATTACTGAATAGCTGTGCGCGCGTTCCTGTATGTGGACTAATTTCTCAGTATAACGCAACCGAATTACCCAGTGGACCGGACAGATTGTCTTTGTTAGTGGGCACACTATTGACTAAGCGCATTAAAATGCAGGGTTTCATTGTGTTTGATGATTATGGTCATTGTTACCCTGAATTTAGTCAGCAAATGTCTAAATGGCTAAATGCGGATGAAATAAAGTACAAAGAGCATAGAGTTGAAGGCCTTGAGAACGCAGTAAATGCTTTTATTGGTTTATTACAAGGTGAAAATTTCGGCAAGTTAGTTGTACGTGTTGGGCCAGATGCACTCGTATAAAACCGCGTAAAAATAATGAGACACGATGATATAACCGCATGACATCATCGTGCTTCTATTTTGTCATTAATTGATAAATTCTGATGGCTTAAATCTCATACATCAAATTTAGAACAGAAAATTAACAGATTACAGTAATGTAATTTTAGGAAACCTTTCATGCCAACACTTACCTCCTATGACCCAATTAATCGAGCGCCTTTGGGTGATGTATCTATTGCTGAGCCTGCAGATATTCCAGCGATTGTTTTACGTGCAAAGCAGGCGCAAAAATCTTGGGCAGCATTGTCGCTTGATGAGCGTCAACAAATAGTCGTTCAGGCTTATGAGTGTCTTACTGCAATAGAAGATCAGCTAGCATTATTGATCAGTAAAGAAATGGGTAAAGATTACCGTAGAGCAAGTTATGAAGTGGCTGGAACCGTTCAAAATCCCGCTTATTTTACACAGGAAATAGCGCAAGCGTTAAAGACTGAATCAATGGGACCTAATGCTGAAATGCAATATCGACCATTAGGTGTTGTTGCTGTTATTTCACCTTGGAATTACCCTTTGGCTATGGCGAATAACTTATTATTGCCTGCACTGGTTGCTGGTAATAGTGTGGTGTTAAAGCCGTCTGAAGAAACGCCTCTGGTTGCCGAACTTTTTGTTAAAACCTTAAATAAAGTGTTACCTGAAGGAGTGTTACAAATTGCACAGGGTGATGCAGAAACCGGTAAGGCGTTAGTTAATAGCGAGATCAATATGGTTGCGTTCACCGGCTCATTAGCTGCAGGCAAACATATTATGGCCAGTGCGGCATCAGGACTAAAACGTTTAGTCATGGAGTTAGGAGGTAATGACCCTCTTATCGTAATGGCAAGTGCTGATATCGATGAGGCAGTTCAGTTTGCGGTGGCAAGCTCTTTTGAAAATACGGGGCAAATGTGTACCTCTACCGAGCGCATTTATGTTGATGAACGTATAGCTGATGAGTTTGAGCAAAAAGTTGTCGCTTTAGCTCGTCGATATCGTGCGGGTGCTTGGGATCAAAGCAATGCAAACATTGGACCTATTGTTAACCCTAAGCAACATGAACATGTACTATCTCAACTAAAAGATGCTCATGTTAAAGGTGCAACATTCTTATTAGGAACGCATCATTATGAACTACCTTTTATACAGCCTACAGTCGTGACAAATATCACGCCCGATATGCTGCTAGAGAAAGATGAAACCTTTGGTCCCGTTGTTGCCATAAGTCGTTTTAAGCAATTATCTGAAGCGGTTGAACGTGCCAATGCCAGTGCTTACGGCTTAGGTGCTGTAATTTTTGGAGGCGCTGGGGCAGATAAAGTTGCGCAACAAATGGAAGCTGGCATGGTAGGAATCAACCAAGGTGCTGGCGGCATTGGACCTTGGGTCGGTGCAAAACAAAGTGGTTTTGGTTTTCATGGTACTGCTGCTGGACATCGTCAGTTTGCGCAGGTACGCGTCATCAGTAAATAAGTCCGTATTTAATGGAGTAAACAATGAATACAAAAACAGATACAGTTGCTGACTTTTTTGTCGCTGCTTTAGAACCCGGTGCAGAGCATCCCGCTTTACCTGCATGGGGCAACCGCCATGTGAATGCTGCACACTTAGATGAACATTATGATGTCAGTGATATTAAACGACACGACTTGGTGCAGGTGTCTGGTGCATTTCAGTTACTAAATGTATTGGACAAAGATGAATGTGAAAGGCTAATTAATATTAGTGAGGAGTTAGGCTTTTTACCCGATGCCGCTGTTTCTTTACCACGAAGTGTGCGACATAACGACAGCTTGACTTGGATTGTTGATGAACAAACTGATGGGATTATTTGGCAACGCATTTCGCATTTAATGGATGACCGACAAGCTATTTTTTCAGGCAGTAAAGCGTTGGGTATCAATGCGCGTTTTCGGTTTTATCGTTATAATCCTGATGATTATTTTAAACCGCATTCTGATGGTTCTTGGCCGGGTAGTCGTATTATTAATAATGAGCTAGTCGCTAATGCTTATCCTGATCGCTATAGCCAAATGACCTTTTTAATACTATTAAGTGAAGACTTCGAAGGTGGTGAAACACGTTTCATGGTCAATGCTGATGATCCTACTAAACCGGCAACAGCGGGGGATAAGGTTAGTCATGTTGACATTCGAACCCCTGCCGGCAGTATATTGTGCTTTCCGCATGGCATGCATCCTTTACATTGCATACACAGTTCAGTGCCGATTAGTGAGGGAGTTAAATATATAATCCGTAGTGATGTTTTATTTGAGTTGTAAGCATACAATTTGGCCACTTCATTAGCTCTATTTAAATCAGCTTTTAGCCTGAAAAAGTCGTTACTGTGGTTTCTTTTTCATATATGAGGATAGTCAGTAAACAGCATGTGGCAATAGTGACAGTTAACTCTATCTCAGGCTCAGGGTGTGATATAACTTCTATTGTCTATACATCACAATAGAAGCTATAAATGGGGCGTTAACTCCTTAGAGTATATGGTCTAAAAATAATTTCCTACCAAGCTTTGGGGGCGAAAGCGCCTTAGATTTATTACTCTAATTTTATGTGGAGCTTAGTTGATTCTAATGTCCGCTTTTAAGATTGGGTAGATAATTGTACGAAAAGTATTGAATAAGATTTTAGGTGTAAATTAATAGACATATTTAAATTATATGTGGCAGTTTTAGGCTAACAAGTTTCAAGTACAGGTATAAACCTAAGGTCAGCTTATGGCTAATAAGCGACCATTCAGTACATAGCTTAGGAGGTTTTTAAATTTTCTTATTTTTTGTGACGCTTTTTATAGTTTTCTCACAACTTTTGACGTAAATTTTTCAATTGATTTAACTCAATCTAGCTACAGCCAAGAAAATCCTGAACGAGAATTCTCATTATTAATGAAGAACCACAAATGAGTGTTTTATGGTCAAGTAAAATAAATCACTTAAAATCTACGATGAAGATCATGTTGAAGTTAAACTAATGATATACGCTATCAATGTTTAAATTTATGCCATTATCAAGGCGAGGCATTGATGAATAGTGGGCTGTTTGTCGATGCTTTAACGCTGAGAATGGAATTGAAGGAAATATTGAGCAAGTGCTGCTTATCCAGAGCTCAGGTTAAATAGCTTATCAAAGACATGGTCAAAGCTAGGCTATTTAATCAGAATTCTGGATAAGTTATCAAAAAACTATTTATTGATATGTGGTTCGATTAAATTCACCATCGCATCAATATGTAAGTCATCGTCATTTAATGCTGGAATATAATGGTATTGCTCTCCTCCGGCAGCAATAAACACTTCTTTGTTTTCGTGCACAAGCTCTTCTAAGGTTTCTAAACAGTCTGCACTGAAGGCAGGACTGATAATAGCAACATGGTTATTACCTTCTTGAGCCAACAGTGCCAGAGTTTCATCTGTGTAAGGCTTAAGCCATTCCGCCTTGCCAAAGCGTGATTGAAAGGTCATGACATAATCATCTTTATCAAAACCAAGTGCTTCAACCACTAAGCGCGTGGTTTTATGGCTGAAACAATAATATGGATCGCCCTGCTCTAAAAAGTATTTTGGCATACCGTGATATGAAAATACCAGTTTATCCGGTTTGCCATGTGTTTCAATATGTCGACTGATACTTGCCGCTAATGCTTTTATGTATAAAGGTTGATCATGATAACCGCTTTGAAAATGTACGCTTGGGATCCAGCGCCAGGTTTTAATTTTGTTAACTACGGCATCAAAAGTAGAACCGGTTGTTGGGCCTGCATATTGCGGATATAAAGGTAGTACAATAATATTATTAACGCCCTGCTCTTGGAAGTTTTCTAAGGCATTAGCAATCGATGGTGTACCGTAGCGCATTGCAACATCAACTAGCACCTTATCACCATATTTTTCTGTCAGTATTTTTTCAACTTTTACTTTTTGTTGTTTACTAATAACCAACAATGGTGAGCCTTCATCAGTCCAAATACTTTCATATAGCTTGGCTGATTTTTTAGGTCGAACACGCAATATAATACCGTGTAATATCACTAACCAAACCAAGCGTGGAATTTCAACAACTCTAGGGTCAGATAAAAACTCACGCAAATAACGCCTTAATGCTCCAGCTGTTGGGCTATCGGGTGTACCTAGATTAGTAAGTAGCACTCCTGTTTTTGCTGTAAAATCATGAATTTTTTTACTTTTTCCTGCGTACCTTGACATAAAGTTTCTCTACAAAATGGCGTTAACAGCGTTAACAAAAACGTCTGAGTCTGGGGTTACTCGACTATTAAAATGTTTTATGGTTTTACCATCGGCACTGACCAAGTATTTATAAAAATTCCATTTTGGTGCCGTCGTTTTATCAGCTAATTCTTTAAAGATCGGGTGAGCATCGCTGCCAGAGACATACACGGGTGATAACATATTAAATGTTACGCCGTAATTAACGAAACAGATATCGGCAGTGTCTTTTTCATTATCTTCTTCTTGAAAAAAGTCATCAGAAGGGAAGCCTATAACCACTAAACCTTGGCTTTTATATTTTTTGTGCAATGCTTCAAGCGCCGTAAATTGTGGTGTAAAGCCACAGTGACTTGCAGTATTTACAATTAATATGGGCTTTCCGGCCGTTAACTCACAAAGGTTAAGTAGGTCTTTGGCATGTAATTTTTTTTCAACATGCTGCATTAAAGGCAAACATGCTGTTGGTTCATTACTTTTCACTGAATTAATAAGACTTATATCTGCTTTTACGTCCGCAATAAGTACGATGAATGCAAATGTAATGATCAAGCATGACTTTTTCATAGACTTCTCTTTTAACGCCATCTGTGGCGTTGACTATAACGTTATATTATCGTAATTATCTAAGCAAAGGAATTACCGATGCTGGTGATAGGCTTTGGTTTATTATAATAACGTTGCTGCTGCAAACTTAATAAACCACTGTCTATTATACGGTTCTACTAAACTAATCGATCACTTATGCCGGTAACACACCTCCATAATAATGGCTTGCCACAAGATTAAAAGCATTAAAATAAGTATGGTAGCGCTAAGGTAAACTTATTCATTCTATTACCTTTTTCTGACTTAATGTCGCGTTATCTGGTTAAACGTGACATTACACTGAAATGAAATAAATAGCAGTGTCATCTCCCCCTTGATTATCATCAACTTAAGAAAAAAATAACACGGTAAATCTGTTACTAGCCTTTATTGAACGATATAGTATCATAGGCATGGTTTACAGCGATTAATGTTGGAATATAGTGACATGTGTCAAATTATAATCGCATTTATTAAGCTATGATCACCCCATATCGTAATGCATCTATTAAGTGGATCGGTTTGTCGAATTTGAACGTAAAAAATGCAACAAAAAACAGCAACACTGCTACGCTTTTAAGTGCTCGTGGATTAACTTGCATTCGTGAAGAACGGGTATTGTTTGAAGCACTTGAATTGGATGTGTCCGCTGGCGACATCGTGCAAATAGAAGGTCCTAATGGCGCTGGTAAAACGAGCTTACTTCGTATTCTTGCTGGCTTATCGCAACCTTACGACGGCGTGATTTCTTTTCAAGGTAATCCTGTTGCTACTCAACGAGAAACCTTTCACCAAGACTTACTTTATTTAGGCCACTTGCCTGGTGTTAAAGACGAAATGACCGCTCAAGAAAACCTTGAGTTTAATCTCGCATTACATGGTTTAGACAGCAACACCGCAGAAACAACATTGGCAAAAGTTAACTTACTCGGCTTTGAAGATGCGCTTGCCTCACATTTAAGTGCCGGACAGCATCGACGTATTTCTCTAGCCCGTTTATGGCAGGGCCAAGCTAAGGTTTGGATTCTAGACGAGCCCTTCACTGCTATTGATAAGCTCGGTGTTGAAAAATTAGAACAACTTTTTTTACAACATGCCGACAACGGCGGTTGTGTCATATTAACTACGCATCAAGATCTATCATTACCCGCTGAGCGAGTAAAGAAAGTCACTTTAGCTTATCGTTTTTACTAGGGTAATTCATTCATGACACAGCTTTCTTATCGTGCGGCCTTTGCCTTGATTGTTAAAAGAGATTTGATGATCGCTTTTCGCCACCGCGATGATATTATCAACCCATTATTATTCTTTGTTATTGTTGTCTCGCTTTTTCCATTAGGCGTTGGACCAGAGAGCACGACATTGTCACGTATCGCTCCCGGTATTATTTGGGTCGCAGCATTATTAGCAACATTATTGTCATTAGATCGATTATTTAAATCTGATTATGCTGATGGCTCACTAGAGCAAATGCTATTGAGCCCACATCCTGTATTTATATTAGTTATCGCCAAAATTTTCGCGCATTGGTTACTTACTGGCTTACCTTTAATATTGATTGCCCCCTTATTAGCCGTATTGTTACATTTACACGAAAGTAGTTACGGCGCACTCATGTTAACCTTATTGTTAGGTACGCCAGTATTGAGTTTACTGGGTGCAATTGGTGTCGCCCTAACCGTGGGTATTAAAAAAGGTGGCGTACTATTAAGTCTACTGGTACTTCCGCTTTACATTCCTGTGCTTATTTTTGCTACCAGCGCAATAGACACCGCGGCGATGAACTTACCTTATAACGGACAACTTGCTATAATCGCGGCAATATTTTTTGCCTCGTTAACCTTGGCCCCATTTGCTGTTAGTGCAGCGCTGAAAGTGAGTACAAATTGATATGATGTGGAAATGGCTTCACCCTTATGCAAATCCCGAGATTAGCTATCATTTTGCCGGTAAATTATTACCTTGGTGCGCACGTCTTGCGGCCATTTTTTTAATCATTGGCATAACTTGGGCATTACTATTTGCGCCGGCGGATTACCAACAAGGCGATACCTTTAGAATATTCTATTTGCATGTTCCTGCGGCGATGTTATCGATGGGTATATATTTAGGTATGGCAATTGCCGCACTCTCAAGCTTAGTGTGGCAATTAAAATTAGCTGATGCCTCTGCCGCAGCAATGGCTCCAATAGGTGCAACCTTTACGTTTATCGCCTTAGTTACCGGCGCAGCTTGGGGTAAACCTATGTGGGGTACTTGGTGGATTTGGGATGCCCGATTGACCTCTGAACTAATATTATTATTTTTGTACTTAGGAGTTATGGCTTTACATAATGCCTTTGAAGATAAGAGTCTCGCGGGAAAAGCTGCAGGGATCCTTGCACTTGTCGGCGTGATCAACTTGCCTATTATCAAATATTCAGTCGAATGGTGGAATACTCTACATCAGGGTGCGACCGTAAGTAAGTTAGGTCAACCATCAATGACCGCAGATATGTTTTGGCCATTTTTAATTTGCTTTATCGGTTTTTCTTTTTTAGTGACCACGTTAATTTGTCTGCGTTTTCGCACAGAAATATTAACTAGAAATAGCATGCGACCTTGGGTCCGTGAGTTAGTCGCTGATGAGGAGAATGCGCATGCAGTTTGATAGTATCAATGCTTTTTTAGCTATGGGAGGTTATGGCTTTTATGTCTGGCTATCCTATGGCGTTAGTGTCTTTGCGCTAGCACTATTAATTTTTTCTAGCATAACCAGTCACAAAAAGATTAAACAACAAATAGCTCAGCGTCAAAAGCGCGAAGCAAAGTTACGCCAAGCGGCAGAGCTGCAAAATGCACAAACCAGTGCCGACACCAGTCATAGTATTTAAGAGGTAACAGTATGAATCCCCGTCGTAAGAAACGATTAACTATAGTAACATCCGTCATCATAGGCTTAGGTGTTGTTGCAGGCTTAGTTTTATATGCTTTAAGTCAAAATATTGATTTATTCTATAAACCTTCAGAGATATATAACGGTAAAGAAGATAGTGGTCTTAAAGCGATAAACGGCCAACGATTACGCATTGGTGGTTTGGTAGTGCCTGGTAGTGTTCACCGTAACCCTGATAGCTTAAAAGTAAGCTTTAAGCTGGCGGATATGAGAATGCCGATTAGTTTTTCTGAAGCTGATCCGACAGTCACCGTAACTTACGATGGTATTTTGCCGGATTTATTCCGCGAAGGGCAAGGAATTGTCGCTAACGGTGTTTTAGTGCATGGCAACATGATTGAAGCAAGTGAAGTACTAGCAAAGCATGACGAAAACTACATGCCAAAGGAACTTGCTGACGATGTCGGTGGTAATTATACCAAGCCTAGCTATGGCAAAACTGAGTTAGATACGACTTACTAATAGCAGTTTACATACCAACAAATATAAAAAGCGAGCTAACTCTTAGTTCGCTTTTTCATTTCTACTTTATAACATTTTTCTACTACCGTTTTTATCTAAAAATATAAGAAAAAAAATTAAAGTAGATAGTACAAAGTGCCTATAGATATAGCGAATAACCTTTAATAAACAAAGCTACACTTGCCTTTAAATAGCGGTTTATTTCTGCTTCAGATATTTGTTTTTTAGTATTAAACTCCACACGCATCCAGCACTCTCCTTTCGCCATATTCAAAAACTGTATAGCTGCAAATCTAGGCTCTGGGATCAATAACTGTTGTTTAGTGTGAAACTCAGCCATTAATTCCGTCACATCATTGACCATACGTTCAGGCCCTTCTTGATAAAATAGCTCAGATAATTCTGGGTGTGACTTAGATTCATAAGCACATATTTTATGAACCGCCAGTGCTTCTTTTGACGTTAACATAGCGACGAAACGTTTAGCGAGTATCAATAAAACATCTGCAGGCTCAGTAGCATGATCGAGCGACACTTGCGTCATCTGATAAGAATCACATTTTTGTTTTATCGATGCGGCAAATAATTCCGCTTTATTACCAAAGTGACTGTAAACCGTTTGCTTAGATACGTTCGCATGCTTAGCAATTAAATCCATACTGGTAGAGCTGTAACCTTGTTCTGTAAATAACAATGTCGCAGCATCGAGTATTTGCTTTCTTTTACTTTGATTCTTACTTCGAATATTTGCCATAAGTTTTGTCACTATTCACTTTCATTATTTACTAATTACTATTACCAAAAAATTAACACTCTGCACGGTAGCTTAGTTCGCCATGCTATCAAGCACTGACATTATAGTCAGATGAAAAGTTAATGCCTGTAACTTAATGTACATTAAAATAGACTAGACAGTCCAGTACTGTTGAACTAGACTGTCTAGTCTAGTTCTGCATTCAAAATTAAGGCTATTCCGTGTTCACAAAACCACGTGCCAAACAATTATTTGCCAGTTATGGTTCAGCTTTACCCTTGGCTTTAGCTCTATCCTTAACTTTGCTAAGTGCTTGTTCTAAAAAAGAAAAAGCAAGTGAAGAAGTTAACGAACAAAGTGCTAATTATCATCAAAGCGCCGACATTCAAACGATCTCTCCAAGTATGTCTTATGACATTATTCGTAGCTATGTAGGTAAAGTTATGAGTAAGCAATTAACCTCTCTGAGCTTTGAGTATGCTGGTAAAGTCGCGAATGTCTACGTCGATAATGGCGACGTGATAACCAAAGGGCAATTACTGGCAGAGTTTGATACCGAGCTATTAACGATTAAACGTCGCGAAATTGATTCCACCATTGCCCAACTTAATGCCCAAGCGGAACTAAACCAACTCAATTTAACCCGTATCAACAATTTAAATACTAAAGGCTATAGCTCAAAGCAAGCATTGGATGAACTTGAAACTGAGCAAAAAATAATCCAAGCAGACATTTCGCGCCAACACGCAAACATAGCCACCATTGAATATCAGATATCACAAGCAAAACTGCATGCGCCTTTCGATGCTTTTATTAATACCCGTTCAGTTGCAGAGGGTGAAAACTTTACTCCAAATCAAACGGCATTTGAGCTGATCAAACAAACTCATCATGAGATAACTGTCGGTGTACCTGTCAATGTTGCAAGTCGCCTCACAATTGGTCAGCAACTCGATGTAGCTTTAAATAAAAAAACAGTAAAAGCACAAGTGCTCGTAATTGGAAAACAAGTACATGATGTCAGTCGAACTGTCGAGTTACGTCTTGCCCTTAAACAACAATCGCTGTTTTATAATGGTCAATTGGTACAAGTAAAGATTAAACAAAAAGTTGAAAAACCAGGTTTTTGGCTGCCTTTGTCAGCGTTGACAGATGGCGTTCGTGGCCAATGGAACGTTTATCAAGTAACCAAAACGACTAATGCGTTATTTGCCATTTCCGCAAGTACTATTAAAGTAGAATATTCCACAGTAGATGCTGCATATATTACTGGCTTACCTTTAATAGATAACAAGATTATTATGGCCGGTGTCCATCGTTATGTGCCTGGCCAACTTGTTAAGCGCGCCATTAAGCAAGCTAAAACAGTGGCTGAATCGACAATTAAAGTAAAATCAGGTCAAATGTTATGATCCGTTCATTTGTCAAAAATGGTCGATTAATGTCGTTAGTGATCACGCTATTAGTGGTAGCAGGCTTAGGGGCTTTAACTAATTTACCTCGCACAGAAGACCCAAGAATTACCAACAGAACAGCTAGTGTTATCACCTTATTACCCGGTGCGAGCGCTGAACGCGTTGAAGTACTGATCAGTGAAAAAATTGAACAAAAACTAAGAAAACTCCCAGAAATAAACTTACTGACTTCAAATTCACGTCCCGGTATTTCAATCGTGCAAGTCAAATTACAAGATGAAATTACTGACACTAAACCAATTTGGTCACGTGTAAGAGACTTGCTCAATGATCTTAATCCTAGCTTACCTAACGGCACGCAAGCTCCGATATTAGAAGATGATAGAGGTTATGCTTTCACACAAATTATTGCCTTAAATTGGCAAGGTGTCGCTGCCCCTGATGTTACTATATTAGGGCGCTACGCCAATGAGCTGCAAAACAAGCTTAAACTTGTGCACGGAACAGACTTAGTCACTATTTTTGGCCAAGGCTCTGAAGAGGTTTTAGTCGAGCTAGATCCAATTATAAGCAGTCAATTAAATTTATCGGTCACAGATATTTCAGAGAAAATTCTTAATGGCGATGCCAAAGTATCTGCAGGTCAATTAACCAACCCGCTAAATCAGATGCAAATAGAGTTAGTAGGTGCGTTACACGATACCGACCGTATCAGTAATATCGCCATCAAAGTGGACAATAATGGCAATTTAATGCGCTTGGGAGACATTGCTGATATTAGAAAAACAGTAAATTATCCGCCAACAGAAATAGCCATGGTGAATAACCAACAGGCTGTCGTTGTAGCAACCCGTATGCTACCTAATTTACGTATCGATCAATGGAGTAATTCGGTTCAGCAAACCTTAGCTGAATTTACTCAAACTCTGCCTGATAATGTCAGTTTAGAAGTAATATTTGATCAAAGCAGCTACACCGAAACTAGACTAAGTGACTTGGTCAGTAATATAGCGGTGGGGTTTGCAATAATCGCTGTGGTGTTATTGGTCACACTAGGTTGGCAAGCCGCGTTAATTGTTGCTCTGTCACTACCTTTAACCGTATTGTTTACTTTATCAGTGATGAATTTCTACGGCCTACCTATACATCAAATGTCGGTTACAGGCTTAGTGGTTGCTCTCGGCATTATGGTTGATAATGCCATTGTTATGGCTGATACAGTTAAAACCAATCGTGAAAATGGTCAACGCAGACTCGATGCTGTATCCAACGCGGTAAATCATCTTTGGTTGCCTTTGCTCGGTTCAACACTAACCACTGTATTAGCCTTCATGCCAATTGTATTAATGCCAGGTCCTGCCGGAGAATTTGTTGGTGGCATTGCACTCAGTGTTATATTTTCGCTAGTAGGCTCTTATATTATATCTCACACCATTGTTGCAGGTTTAGCAGGTCGTTTTATCAGTCAGCATAAAACCAAAGGTGTCCCTCGTTGGTATCAAGTTGGTATTAATTTACCCGCCTTAAACCATGCCTTTGTCCGTTTGCTTAGTTGGGCGCTACTACATAGAAAAACCGTGATCACTATTGTTTTTTGCCTGCCTTTATTAGGTTTTATTGCCGCGAAACAACTGCAAGAGCAATTTTTCCCTGCCTCTGATCGTGACATGTTTCAAATTGAACTCTTTTTACCATCTCAAAGTAGCATCATCAATACTAAGCGTGTTAGTACTCAACTTACCAGTTACCTTAAAACACTTGACGGTATTGATGATGTGCGTTGGTTCATTGGTAAAAATGCCCCGTCATTTTATTATAATTTAATACCGACGAAAGATGGTGCTCAATATTATGGTCAAGGCATGGTAACCGCAACAAGCTTTGAGGCCGCTAACAGCTTAATACCTCAGATTCAAAAAACACTTGATGACATGTTACCTGAAGCACAGATACTGGTTAGAAAGCTAGAACAAGGCCCTCCTTTTGCAGCACCAGTAGAGCTACGTATTTTTGGCCCTAATCTCGATCGCTTAAAAACGATTGGTGACGACATTCGTGCTTTTATGGCTGACACACAAGACATTACTCATAGCCGTTCAACGTTGCAACCTGGGACACCAAAAGTTTGGGTAGATGTGAACGAAGCAGAAGCAAACTTAGTTGGTTTGTCTTTAGTGCAAGTTGCACAGCAACTTAACACCACGTTATCAGGGCAAAAGAACGGGTCTATTATCGAAGCAACAGAGTCTATGCCTGTTCGCGTTAGAATTGGCGACCAGCAACGCGATGATTTAGCTGCCTTAGAAAACATTAACATTGTTAACCCAAGCACAAAGCAATCAATTCCGTTAACCGCGATTGCAACATTAGAGGTTAAACCGAGTCGTGGTGCTATTCCGCATCGTGATGGTGTTCGGGTTAATGTGATAGAAGGCTATATTCGCGCGGGCGTTTTACCGTCGGTAGTCCTTAAGCGAGTTAAAGATAAAATGGCGGACGCTGATTACCAACTGCATCATGGTTATCGTATAGAATTTGGTGGGGAGTCTGCCGAGCGTAATAAAGCGGTGGGTAAACTTATGGCCAGTGTCGGCTTGATACTGACACTTTTATTAACGGTTGTGGTGTTGTCATTTAATTCATTTAGATTAAGTGCCATTATCTTTTTATCGGCGTTTCAATCGATTGGCTTAGGGCTATTAAGTGTTTATATCTTTGATTATCCATTTGGTTTCACGGTTATTATTGGGTTATTAGGTTTGATGGGGCTTGCTATCAATGCCGCGATTGTCATCATCGCAGAATTAAAAATGGATGAGCAGGCAATACAAGGTGACAGCCGTGCAATTATTCGTTGTGTGCAGAGCTGCGCTCGCCATATTAGTTCAACAACAATAACCACTGTTGGAGGCTTTTTACCGCTTATTCTTGCTGGTGGGGGTTTCTGGCCACCTTTTGCAGTGGCCGTTGCTGGTGGTACAGTATTAACAACAATCTTATCGTTTATCTTCGTGCCTGCAGCCTTTTCGTTGTTAAGCCAACGCAAGGCTTTTGAACTAACAACACAGCCGACATTAACTCATGCTGTTTAATGCTTCCCTGTTCGTATTAATAATAAGTACGGCTTAGCCATTAAATGCTATTTGATGATGAAGACGGATTAACCATAAAAAAACGCAAAGTATTGTCACTTTGCGTTTTTTTATAACTCGGGGTTAAAGCCATTTTTAATTTTTTCTATCCGCTCTTTATGACGGTGATGAGCTTTGAATCCAGCGATTGAAAAAACAGCTATAATCGCTATCATAACAATTAATATAGTTAATGAGTCTGATTGTAATAAAGTTTTTAACCATTCCATTGGACAACCTTTTATTTGTTTGTAACCTATTCTTCGAAATATGTACCCCAACCATCATAATCAACTTTGCATTGTTTTGCTAATTCGAACATTTTTTTTGTTTCATCAAAAATAATATCAAAATCTAAAGCTTGCTCTGTAATGATATCGAAAGCGAAAACTTTCTCTCCATTTTCTAATTCAGCTTCTTCAGGCTCTTCAATTTCAAAACCATTTTTAAATGCAGTGATTGCTGCTTTTTCTAGAATATCGAAATCAACACTAGAAAAATGATGTTCTATCGTATGATGTACTTCTTCATTCGTACCGTCTTCAACTAGCGCAGCGATCAGGTCTTCGGTATGTTCTTGCCATTGCTGTAATTCTTCATCAATCATTATTTCATCTCACTTGTCTGCTTATCATGTGACTTTTTATCACTTGATGGTGGTAGCTCACGGCCTGTTTCAATATTTAACTGTTCAATTTTAGCTAACATATTACTGTGTGTATGATTCGTTATAGTGCGAATTCTTTCTTTGTCTTCGCCAGATAAAATCACAGGGTCTAAAAACTCAATAATCATTTTGCCGTTATTCCAACGGTTCAAATTAATAGTTTTATGAGTATTACTAGCACAAACAGGAACAATGGGTACTTCTGCTTTTGCTGCTGTGCGAAATGCACCTGTTTTAAAAGGTAATAAACCTCGACCATAACTGCGAGTACCTTCTGGAAATAACCAGACAGATAATTTTTTTTCACGAATTTTTCTAGCAGTCATATCGATGGTATTCATGGCTTTATTTTTATTTTTTCTATCAATCAAAATATTACCGGTTAGCCAATACATTTGGCCAAAAAAGGGGATCCACTTTAAACTTTTTTTACCAACACTTACTGTTCCTGCTTGGACAGCACCACTGACAGTAAAAATGTCATAACTATTTTGATGATTACAAATATAGACCGCTGGACCAATATTCTTTGCAGATTCGGGTATTCGAACTTCAACTTCCAAGCCCAAAATTTTTGCCACCTTGCCCAAATATCTCGCCGTATGAAAGACATTATCGCGATGAAATGGTCGAATCAAACAGTAAAGAATAGAACACAGAGAGATGATAACTAACGCAAAAGTCATCAATATTACGCGTATAACTGCTAACAAAGGGCATTCCTATAAAATTTATAAGGCGTGATTATACCTTTAATTTAAAAAATAGCTAAACCTAGAGCCTCGCTATTATTTTCCATGATAAAAACAGACTTAATTTTATAGATATAAATATGAAATTAAAGAGCTAAGCACTATTGAATAGGTTTCTACCCTGCGTTTCAGTGAATAAATCACAAAATAATCAAACGCAAAATATCGCGTTATTTTTATGCCATGGTACATATTATAGAACGGGTAATTTTATCGACAGGTAACGAGTTGACGCTTTTTCATCTGACAAAAATAGGCAATAAAAAAGCAGGGCTGATTGCTCAGCCCTGCTTAATACTGTAATTAACGTTAGCCGTTAAAAATGAATAGTAGTACCGATAAATACACCATCAAATTCAATGTCAGTATACAGGTCGTTTAAATCTTCCAACTCTAATTTAACCGCGCGGTAACCCAAGTTAATATTCATATCAACAGCAAGGTTATCGATAAGCTCATAGCTTACGCCGACTTCATAGTCATAAAGAGTATGATCATCAAATGATAAAAAGTTACCTTGTGCGTATAGATTAAGACCCGTTAATGGTAAGCCTACATTTGTTCTTACATATAGCATAGGTACAATATCAGATACCGCAATACTCTCTGATTGTGTCACTGTAGCAGAGCCGCTAGTTGCTTGTGCAGAAACCGTAACGTCACCGTCAAAATCACGAGCAGTTAAACCAAAATCAAATGATAATAAATCATTATCAAACAATTCATAATACAGTGTGTAATCAACATAACTTACATCAAAATCAGCACTAACTTGTGCGCCACTGTTGAATGTTTCATCTTCAAATTCAAAATCATTCGCTAAGGTTGTTAAACCATTAGTTTCCAATGATGTTGATGCAATACGTATATTTGGAATTAACGGTAATGGGTGCTCAAAAGCAATAAAGAAGCTATTTTGCTTTTCATCTGCTAAGTTAAAATCAACTTCTGAACTACCGTCTCCAAACGTACCAGAAGCTTTGTTGTCCCATAATTGACCACCTAAATAGATACCGATAGCATCCGCTTGTACATTTGTTGATAAAAGCGATGCAAGCGTTACAGCTAGCGCTAATTTTTTCATGTTTAATTACCCTTGACTTAATAAGTCGTTTAAATCAATCAGTGCAGCATTTGCACGTGATATATAATTTGCCATTACTAATGAATGATTCGCAAGCACACCAAAGCCGTCACCGTTTAAAACCATAGGGCTCCACATTGACTCTTGGCTAGCTTCCAGCTCTCGAATTATTTGTTGTACGCTAACTTTAGCATTTTTCTGCTCTAGAACATCATTAAAATCGATTTCAATGGCTTTCAAAAAGTGCAACAAAGCCCAACAAGCACCACGTGCTTCATAAAATTCATTATCTATTGCCCACCAACTGGTTTTCAATTGCATGCGAGAGTCACTTGACGTTGATTGCTGTGCGACACTATCGCCAGCAAGATCAACATTAATTTGTTCGCGGCCAACACTTGCACTTAATCGTTGAGAATAACTACCTAAGCGTTTAGTTGCTTCCTGGATCCAGCCACGTAAATTATCCGAACGTGCATAAAACTGAGCTGATTGATTATTAACTTCAGTTAACGCCGTTCTATAGGCATATAATTCATTGATGGCTTTTTGGTACTCACCTTCAGCGCTCGGGATAGCCCAACTTGTATGATCAATGTTGAATTGAGGTTGTGCCACTTTTAAGTTTTTATTTTCAGCTGATTGAGACTGAGAGCGACTAAATTCTTGGCGCATCACCAAAGACATATCTCTGATCATTTCTAACGCACCGAATTCCCACGCAGGGATATTATCTAAAAAGACTGACGGTGGAATAGCATCATTAGCTAAATAGCCTCCTGGCTTATTCAATAATGTTTCGGTCACGACAATCAATGCCGTTGTTGTTGTATAGCCTACCACAGGAGTAACGTTTTCTGCCGCTGCAGCTTTAGTGACTTCTGCTCGAATATCAAATTGTTCAGGTTCAAAGCTCCAATAAACACCAAGAAAGTACAGTGCAATAACGAATATTGAAAATGCTGAAATTACCGTTTTTGTTGAAATGTTAATACTCATAACAAACTCCTAATGATGATGCTTTTTCTGCTTAATACCTTTAATGACATAGTTCACATCGATGCTAGATTGATCATCAAAATGCAACGTTATGATAATATTTTCTTTCGCCTTCAGTGGGTGTTTTAAATCAAAAATCATTAAATGAAGGCCTGATGGCTGAAATAGCGTAGTCTCTTTCGCTAAAATTTCGACATAATCACGTTGACGCATACGCATTAAGCCATCGCTCATGGTATGTTCATGAATCTCAACTCGGTCACTTACGTCACTTGAGGCTGAGATTAATCGAATATTTTTTTCTGATAAATTACTGACGGCCATATAAGCCGAAGAAATGGATGTACCTGGAATGCTCTCTCGTGCATAACCACTTTTAACTAGCACTTCAGTATTTTCATTTGCAAACCCTGCATGGCTAAAAATACAACTAAATAAAATCACTAAAACACCCGGTGAAAATATATTCTTCATAGCTGTCACACGTCCCTTTTTATCCAGATAATGAATTGTCGTCACTATTGTAACTAAGCTTTAACAAAATGGATAACTTAATTATTTCAAATGCACAAATGATGTACTTCTCGTATTATTAATCAACGAAAGAATGCACGTATCAAAGAATAAGATATCTCTTTAGTGACCGAATTAATTCACGATGACTAACATCGATGACGAACGTTACTTGATATAATCATTAGTCGTTAAAAGGTATTTTTTCGTGTGCAAATAGAGCAAGCTCTACTTACCCACTTCCGGGTATATTAGCACTTACGGGTTGTTTTGAACGATGATATACAGCTCACTTGCCAGATAACAAGTTTAGTTTTAATAGTAGCATTACCTTTAGAGCAGCCAAAACTATAGTCAAATCAAGATAAAACGCTGAATATTTTGGTCGCTATGGCTCCCTTATAATCAGCGTTTATTTTGCTTAATGGCCATCAAATGAGGATCATATTAGCCAGTAAGTTTTTTCAATTTTTTCTTTAACTTATTAACTTTATCTTCTAAATCATCATTTTTACTAACATCGATTTTGGCAATGACTTCATTGGCCTTAACTTGCTCTTTTTGCTGTAAGTATAATTGTGCTAAACGATAATTAACCCAAGGTTGATATTGCTTGTTCGCCAGTGGTAAGGCTTGAATAAGCACTTCAATACCTAATTCAGCTTCATCACCCGACTTCACAGAAACTTTCCCTTGTTGATATAAGGCTTCGCCTTTTTTCTCATCGTCTTTTGCATACTTTGCGGCTAATATTAAATCAGTTCTAGCTTGGCCCCACGTTTCAGCGGTAATATTTGCCATGGCACGGGTAAAATAAAGATCACCACTTTCTGGAAATAACTCAAGCCCTTCAATAATCATTTTTTCTGCTAGTTCAGGCTTTTCAGTTTGCCAATACACATTCGCTATTTGGCTATAACCTTGCTCAGCATCGTATTTTTTTAGCTGTTTAGCATAAACTAGCGCTTTATCACTATCTCCGCCAGCAATACCAGGAGCATTTAAATGAAAACCGATAAGTGTCGTTAAAGCATCTTGGTGATCAGGCTTTAACACAACGGTTCTTTCCATTGCTTTAATGAAATCTTTTGCATAACCGAGTTTTGAAAAAATACTGGCTTTTTGCGCCATGATTACAGCACTAATGCCTAAGTAATAATTTATATCGACGTTTTTTTCGTGTTTTTCTTGTAGCGCTTCAAAATAGTCAAAGGCATCTTCGGTTTCGTCTTTAGCTAGTAATAACCGCCCTTTTAATACCTGCCCAGCGACATTACTTTTCTCTTCAGTAGTTAAAGCATTAAAAGTTTGTTGCGCTAGTCCCGCATCATCCATATCCAACGCCGCCTCTACCGCTTTAATATCGGCATAGCTTGCCATGCTCATAGAAGTTAAAAGTGCTAATACTAGTAATTTTTTTTTCATTTTAATGTTACGTCCTGTATTTTTATTATTACGTTAAAAATGTATTAATATTGAGGTGTTCTTTTATCTCGTGTTACTAACCAAATAACGCCAGCAACTAATAATATTGGCCAAAATACACCAATTAATAACATGGTTCCACCGCCTAGCAACAACATAGCAACAAAAATCAACGAGCCAAATACACTCATTGCGATTGCTAAAGCAACTAACACAAGTATAACCACAACCAAAGCTGAGATACTAATTGCCTTTAAAGGTTCAATAAGCTGCTCATCCATGTAGATATCCACATCGAGTAAATCAATAAAACTACTACCTAAAACATAGGTTAAAAATATGGTCGCAAAAATAGCTAAAAATAATGACTTAAAAAATGACATTGATTTCCCCTTCTTTCTTTTATTCCAAAAGTACATCGCATCCGAACGATATATTAAGCGTTAGTTGGCATTAACAATGTCGCAACTAAATAGGCAATACCGGTAGCAACAGGGAATATCAATAAGGCGACAATTGCGCCAACTCTAACCGCTACACGGGGCAAGTTGTAATGCTTAGCAATACCACCACAAACGCCTGATAATTTCTTATGTACTACATCTTTCGTTAATGTTTTATTAACTGAATACTCGCGATTAAAACCCATGATTTACTCCTGTTCCCGCCTTGGGTACTTTTAAAATTTAATTAAGGAAAATATATTTCTGCAGAACACTGTTTTAAATTTAGGGAGATAGAATAATCCTCCCTTAATTCTCTAGAACCACTGCTGATGTGTTGCTCTGTTCGTTAACCGTTGACAACTTTTTTCTTCAATTCTTCAAGCTCTTTTTCAAGATTTTCATCTTTTTCTAGCTCTCTAAACTGGCTATTCAAATCTTTTGAAGATGTCATATCGTAGGCTTCAACTTCCGCTTCTACTCGGTCAATTTTTTGCTGATAACGTTCAAACTTGCTGATCGCCTCATCAATATTATAAATAGCTGCTTTTTCGCGAACTTTTAATCGCACTTCTGCGGATTGTTGGCGTATAGCAAAAGCGTCCTGTTTACGCTTAGCTTCAGTCAGTTTATCTTGTAAGCGCTGGCTATCTTGCTGAACCGCTGTTAGATATTCATCAAACTGCGCTAATTCTTCATTAAATTCATTTAGTTTTTGTGTACAAGTTTGTTTTTCAACTAAGGCAGATTTTGCTAAGTCTTCACGACCTTTATTCAAAGCAAGCTCAGCTTTTTGCTGCCAATTTTGTATACGGCTTTCCATGTCTCGAATATTACGCATAACCGTTTTCTTTTCTGCGATATGCTTGGCCGCTGTTGAACGTACTTCAACCAGAGTTTCTTCCATTTCCTGAATGATCAACTTGATCATTTTTTCAGGTTCTTCTGCTTTATCTAACATTGAGTTAATATTTGCGTTAATAATGTCAGTGAATCTTGAAAACATGCCCATGGTATTTCTCCTATTACTCTTCTGAAGTTTGTTGTTTTTGTTGGCCTAATTTTTTTTGTATTGAAACCGTTGCGACGTCATCCGATTTAGCGGTGGTGTAACGCATTGATAAACGTTTTAGCTCGGCTTTAATTGAGTTTGAAAGCTCTGCAGATAAATCATGTACAGCTTTCTGTCCTTGTGCTTGTATTGCTGCGGCTAAACTTCGCTCTAAAGAAACGTCTTCTGCGGAAGCATTGATAGTAAAAAGCAACGTACAAGATAATAAAACGGTGCTGACAGCATTTTTACGTGTTAATAGTTTCATTATTAATATCCTTATGTGAATAACATCAAAAAGCTAATCAATAACTCATTGTGTTGGTATCTGACATTACTATTACAAGTGCTGTGCCAATTAAGAATAATAATTTAACTCTTTGTTATTAATGTCTTTTTATAAAACACGACAATTTAAACATATCAATGACATAATATGTCGGACTATAATTTGGTCAAAAAAAACAATGGGCATAGTGAAATTGACCAACACATTAATCTTGTTCCACTAAGAAAAGAAATAGCAATATTATAATTTTATCGCCAGAGGCTAGAGGTTTAATTCATCAACATTTTAGCGGTGAAATAAGGCAACAGAGGAGCCTATATTAGGCAAAAATAAGAACGTAAGGAAAAACGTAGAATAGTTTGTTATGACTTTAAATATGATCAATATCGGTTTCAATGCGCGTATTGGATAACGCACCCCACTCACTCCATGATCCGTCATAGACTCGAACATTTTTATAGCCACTAAGTTCGGCGCCTAAAGCTAATACACACGCTGTAACACCTGAGCCACAACTCATAATCATTGCTTGATCCTTCGCATTGATATTACTAAAAATATTAACCAATTCATCAACAGTTTTAAACAAGCCTAAAGTTAATAAATCGTTGTAAGGTAGGTTTTTTGAATTCGGTATATGGCCGCTACGCACACCTGCTCTTGGCTCTGGATCTAGCCCTTTAAAGCGGCGAATAGCTCGAGCATCTAAAACAAGCTGTTCTTGAGAATCAATTTGTTTTTCAACCTCACGCCAGTGACAAAAGAAGTCCGGTTTTTCATTCGCGATAAAGTCACCTGCAACAGTAAAGCTATCGCTGTTAAGCTCCCTTTTCAAATCAGCAATGGGCATTTTCAATGTTAACCAGTGAGGTAAACCACCATCTAATATCGCAATATTTTCATGGCCCATAGCCCTAAACATATACCATGCTCGCGCAGCCGAAAACAAACCTAAGTCATCATAAACCACAATTTGGCTTTGTTTATTAATACCCAGTTTTTTTGCAGCTTGTTCAAAATGTAAGGCTGATGGCATGGTGTGGGGTAAATTACTATTGAGATCGGAGAAGTCTTTATTTAAGTCGAAGCTACGCGCATGAGGGATACGATACTCTGGCCAACTATATTCTGGTTCCGCCATATTTCCCATGGGAGGAATACTAGCATCAAGTATCACAAGGTCTTTGTTACCAAGCATGGCGTGTAAATCTGTACAGGATATTAATTGCTGAAAATACATCATAATTTAGAACCTTGCTCATCAATATATAGCAAAGCTAGCCGAGATTAACGTTAATGTACAGTATTTAGCTCAAGGGGAGTTTCAAGGAATACGACTTGAAAGTCGTCTCTATATTGGTTGTTTTGATAGCCTCAAGTTACATTTACAAGCTCTATAGTTTTTTGGGGGAATCACTAAAGTGAATATGCCTTAAGCTTATACGATAGGCATGAAGTCTATTTACCTTGCTCTAATCGAGCCACAATAAATGAGGCTGCTAACATACACACACCAGGTAACATAAATAAGGTAAATAACATGGCTAAGCTTGGCATTGCATCATTCCTTTTAAGCAGTTTATAGCGCTATATTTTCAAACGTTATTAATTAAGTTGCATAAAGGCTTACAAAGGTTGTGCCAACGAACGAATTAAATACTAAACCACTGTTTTTATGATTAATTTAGTTTTAAAAGAAATTTAAAAATAGCTAACTAAATCAATAAAAAACTACCATGTGGTTAGATTTACCAATTTATAGTGATATTTAGAAAAGCGATTAACAGGGGTTAAAGGGCCAAGATACCCCCTAATACCGAGTAAGTTTATACCGGGATTAGGACTGTGTATTAATGCTCAGCGCTAAACCGCCGAAGAAAAATATTACCGCTTAGTATGTAACTAAACGGAACTAAGCGGAACTAAGCGATGCGATGCGAATATAAGTTAAGTTAAGTTAAGTTAAGTTAAGTTAAGTTAAGTTAAGTTAAGTTAAGTTAAGTTAAGTTAAGTTAAGTTAAGTTAAGTTAAGTTAAGTTAAGTTAAGATCAGGATTTAGTTTTACTACGTTATCAAACGCCCGTTGTAAAATATCACCGCCAACACCTTCACCGTTTGCATTCTCACTTAAATAGCGACGAAATTGCTTTGCACCCGCTAAGCCATTGCATAAGCCTAACATGTGTCTAGCTATGTGCCAGGCACGTCCGCCGTTAGCAACGTGGCGATCGGTATATTCAACCATTTCATTAATAACAACCTGTCGAGATTTAATCGGACTATTAGCCTGCCAAATTGCATTATCAGCTTCTACTAGCATATAAGGATTTTGATAAACTTCCCGACCAATCATCACACCATCAATATGTTGCATATGTTCATTGGCTTCAACAAAAGTTTTAATACCACCGTTTATTGAAATATCCAAATCAGGAAAGTCTTGTTTAACTTGATAAACCCTTTGATAATCTAATGGCGGAATATCTCTATTCTGCTTTGGACTTAAACCACTCAACCAGGCTTTGCGAGCATGAATAATAAAATGCTGGCAACCAGCAGCGCTTACCGTCGTCAAAAACTGATGAAGAAACTCATAACTGTCTAGGTCATCAATACCGATACGAGATTTAACAGTAGTGGGGATATTGGTCGCATTTTGCATACTTGCCACACAATCGGCGACCAGTTGTGGCTCAGCCATCAAACAAGCGCCAAACATACCGTTTTGCACACGATCAGACGGACAACCAACATTAATATTAATTTCGTCGTAACCTTGCTGCTCCGCTATTTTCGCACATTCAGTCATCGCATCGACATTACTGCCACCAAGCTGCAACACTAAGGGATGCTCTTGCTCGTTATAGGCTAAATAGTTACCTTTACCATGTAATATTGCCCCCGTAGTAACCATTTCGGTATACAACACGGTTTGTTTAGACATTACACGATAAAAATAGCGACAGTGACGATCAGTCCAATCGAGCATTGGAGCAATGGAAAGTTTATGAGAAATCATAAAGTTATAAAAAACCTTTAAGTTTAAAGCGAATATAGCTGTAGATAAGAACAACTGAAAATTTCGCTAATTATAAAGGCTTTCGGGACGCTAAACAAAAGAAATAATATCAAGTTATTGCAATAGCAGCATCGATAGCTAGCTGCTATTTTTATAAAGTGAAGGTAAGCTAAGGTTAAGTAAATCAACTTTTATTAACAAATACGCATAAGTTAATTTAAGTCTTAACGGTTTAACGTTTATTAAATTTTAACTTATAAAAGAGTTTAATTAATAGGTTACCCCATTAGTAACCTATTAAGTTTAAACGCTCATTTTTTGCAACTACGATAGTAAAAGTAATTCATCAGTCTAAGTCGTCAGGATCAGACTCCATTTCTTCGTCTGCCTCAACTTTAGTTCGGCCAAACAGGGTATGAAATTGCTTAGGGGTTAAAATGATATTTTGATATTTTAACCAAGCCTTTTCAATTGTGTTTCCCATGCATGCATTTCCACGACAAACGTCAACAAAGTGTTGTTCATCTTCAGTTATAGGCTGACGAGTCCCCAAAGATAGTGCCATTAATGCAACACCATATTTCTCTAATAACTCGGCCTCAGCCAAGGAAAAATCGCCAGAGCGCTTCATGCCACGAGGATAGTTTCTATCATCATAAAAATTCCTATCCACGTTAAAACTTTCTTGTGACATTGCTAAATTAGTCATTTAAATAAACTCTAAAAAATATAAATACACTTAAGTTCGCATTTTTAACTCAATATTTATTAATTGGCAATTATTTTTATAGAGCGAATTTGACTATTTTTATTAATATATATTACTTACTTTTATAAGCGCTATAGTCGGAATGTTTTTATTGAGTTTACCCACGCCTATTTTTAGGTTAAAACCAAGCTGAAGTGTGGCTGTAGGGATTTAATAGTAAACGAGAAATGATGGCAACTCAGCAAAATAGTAGTCATAAAACTCTCAGTATTTATGACTACTATTTATCAATAATTTTAAACGACTTTACACTCATTAAGTTTAGCTTTTAGATCGTCATTCGACTTACCCAATATAGTAATATCTGCGAGTGCTAAATCTAATTCAGCTTGTATTGATAAAACTTGTCCTATTGCTGTTTTTTTCTCTGTATTCGCTAAAGCTTCACGCTCTTTTACTTTTGATAACTGTGCTTTAGTTTCTTCCAATAACGCCAATAAGCGCACCACATCGTTATCATCTTTAAATGCATTATCGTTACCTATTTTATCTTCTATTGATTCATCCTCCTCAATAAAACCATCCGTTCTATTAAGAACATAAAGCGCTATTAAGCGAAGGATGAAGAATAAGAGAGTACAAAGTAAAACAGTAATATATTGATGGGTATTTTCCGATAAAGCCGTCGTTAATTTTTCACTAAAACTTCCCTGATTGACAAAAAAAGTAATAAAAAATTGATGATGCCAAACAAGTGAGATTAGTAGGTACACCAGAATAAAATTTGGGGCTTTGTTTTGTGCTCGGTTAAACACCAACACTGACTTTAAATACTTTGAAGACATAAAAATCCTTTTTTATAAAAAACAACTCAAGAAGAGCTACTATTTTCGATGTATATTACAATAATCGAGAGACAAATAAAGCAAAGCTATTAAGAATATTTGTTTGCTACTTTTGATCTCTACGGGCACTGCATATGATGTTTAGGATTAATGAAGTTGCCCAAACAAACTTTTGAAAAAATACCCGCAAGTGTTGGTTACGATGACGTGAGCAGTTTTCGGAAGGTATTTATAAAAGTAATAGGTTTGAACCCAAGCGCTTTTAAAGCTAGATTTGTTTGAGGCTATCATTTTAACAGTGAGCCTATTTAAAGCACTCACATTGCTAAATCGGCAGTTAAAATAGCAACATTATGGCGACTAAAGTTCTTAGTTAGCGCATAGTCGCACAATATAATCGTTATCGACTTGCTGAAATCTGCATTTTGAAGTGGAGCGGGTATAAAACCTTATGCGATTAATTGATCAAGTGTACGCATAACAGATTCACTGGCCGCTTCCATTTTATTTAAACAATCAATCGCTTTCGATTTATCGCCTGAATGAATAAGTGCTAACGCTTCTAAACCATTAATATGCACTTGTTTATGTGGTTCTTCAATGTTACGAAATATATTATTATTGGTAAATTGCTGTTTGCCTTCATCGGCATACCACTTACCTAAGCGACACATAGTATGGTCAGTAAAACTGTCACGTGATTTATTACTAATACCCGACGCCACGGCATAAACCTCACCTTTCCAAACAATATGATCAAGTTTTACGGTTTGGATAAAGGTGCGTAAAGCGGAGTGACTAATCGTATTTTTCATTGAGGTACAGCTGCTAATAATAGCCGCATAATTTTCGTTTAAATGGCCAACACCTTCAGAAAGTATGCTGTTGCTGCTTTGAATATCATTAGCTGATGTGACGGTTTGTGAAGTCGACTGAATAATTTCATTCACCAACTCTGCGACTTCATTTGCGGAAGTATTGGTATTATTTGCTAAGGAACGTACTTCATCTGCGACTACGCTGAAACCACGACCCGCCTCACCGGCGCGAGCTGCTTCAATAGCGGCATTTAGTGCCAGTAAGTTGGTTTGATCTGAAATTTTAGAGATGGTTGAAACAAAGCCATTAATACTATCAGCCTTTTCAGATAAGCCAGAAATGCTTGAAGTCATCGCTCCCATTTTATCAGTAAGGCTGTGCATATTGGCAACAATGTCTTGTAATGAGCAGCTTGAGCCATCGAGTAATACATGTATTTGGTCTGAAGATTCACTTTCTTCATTAATCGCGAGATAAGAAGATAATACGGTTTCTCTTACTCCCTCAATACTGTTGATACATTCAATGGTATTGTTTAATAACGCACGTTCGAATTTTGCATCAGGGCTATTCAACTTTTGCTCTAGTTGTAAACTGGCATCCTCTAAAGCACTTTCCAGGCTAGCATTATGCTGTTCAAGTTGCTCTACATGCTTTGATAGTTCAGTATTTTTCTTAACGAGTAAATCATAATTGGATTTCAATACTAACATTTCTACTTCCATTTATTACCGCAGTGATTATCATCATTCTAGCGGGTATAAAAATAATACCAAGTAAAAAAACATTTCACTACAATTGAAAGAAAGTAACTCAACTCAATGTTTATTAATGATTTTAAACTTTAGCACTGTCTGTTATCCGTTCTCAAGTGACTAACAAATATTATTTACTAACACTTAACCTTCTTTTTTACACACAGTCTAGCTGCTTACTGTGTCGGTCATTTAATAGCGCTTGTTTGATTGGTAAAAAATAGTCATCAATTTAAGTGTTGCTTTAATGCTAGCAAACTAGTGGTAAAAATCACTATTTAACCTGTTTATTACGCGTTTTATCTCATATTTGACTGCAAGTCACTCACATTTAGCACTAAAAATGCTATAAAGAGCCGTTTTACACTTACTTCGATTTTAATTCATCAGGGATATCATGAAATATTCAATTAAGTCAGTCTTACTTTGCATCTGCGTTGCTACTAGTGGCAACGTTTTAGCAGAAAGCAGCATTAGTGACGATAAATTTCGTCAGTTGGAAGAGAACTTACCAACACCAAACACTTACCGCACTGCATCTGGTGCACCTGGCCATCAATATTGGCAACAAGATGTTGATTACAAAATTGACATTACGCTAGATGATAAGAAGCAGACATTGTCAGGCAGTGAGACTATTGATTACACCAATAACTCCCCTGATACTTTGCGTTATTTATGGTTGCAATTAGACCAAAATAAATTAGCCGAAAATGCTGGTGCAAAAACCACACGTACCGCTCCTAAGAAAAAAGTAACCTACAGTGGTTTACGTAACGCCATTGAAACTGAAAGTTTTAACGGTGGTTATAATATTACTGAAGTGAGTGGTTCAAACGGTAAAGCTCTACATTATGTAATTAACGGCACTATGATGCGTATCGATTTACCAAAATCACTTAAATCTGGTGACAGCGTTGAATTGAATATTAATTGGAATTACCAATTACACGAACAAAAAGTATTAGGTGGCCGTTCAGGTTACGAATATTTTAAAGAAGACGATAACTACTTATACGAAATCGCTAGTTGGTTTCCTCGTGCTGCCGCTTACTATGACGTAATGGGCTGGCAGAACAAGCAGTTTATCGGTAGCGGCGAATTCACTTTAGAGTTTGGCGATTACGACGTAAGCATTACGGTTCCTGCGGATCATGTTGTTGCTGCAACGGGTGTTTTGCAAAACCCGAAAGAGGTATTAACAAAAACTCAGCGTAATCGTTTAGCAAAAGCTAAAAAAGCAGATAAGCCAATATTAGTTATTACTCCTGAAGAAGCGTTGGAAAACGAGAAGTCTCGTTCGACAAAAACTAAAACTTGGGAATTTGAAGCGAAAAACGTTCGCGATTTTGCTTTCGCTTCAAGCCGTAAATTCATTTGGGATGCACAAGGTTATAAAGGCGGTAAAACCGACACTATGGCGATGTCTTTCTATCCTAATGAAGGCAACCCGTTATGGGAAAAGTACTCTACTGAGTCGATTATCCACACCATGGAGCAATACAGTAAATATACTTTTGATTACCCATACCCGGTTTCTATCTCGGTAAATGGTCCCGTTGGTGGCATGGAATATCCTATGATCACGTTCAATGGTCCTCGCCCAACATTAGATAAAAAAACCGGTGAAAAAACTTATTCACGCGCGACTAAATACGGTTTAATTGGCGTTATTATTCATGAAGTAGGTCATAACTATTTCCCAATGATTGTTAACTCTGATGAGCGTCAATGGACTTGGATGGATGAAGGTTTAAATACTTTCCTACAATTTGTTGCTGAACAAGCATGGGAAGAGGGTTACCCTTCTCGTCGTGGCAACGCCGCAAATATTACGAGCTACATGAAAAGTAATAACCAAGTGCCTATCATGACTAACTCAGAGTCAATTTTGCAATTTGGCAACAACGCTTACGGCAAACCAGCAACGGCATTAAATATTTTACGTGAAACCATTATGGGTCGTGAATTATTTGATTTTTCTTTTAAAGAATACGCTCAACGTTGGAAGTTTAAACGCCCTACTCCAGCTGATTTTTTCCGTACCATGGAAGATGCTTCAGGTGTTGATTTAGACTGGTTCTGGCGTGGTTGGTTCTATACAACTGATCATGTAGATATTGCTTTAGGTAACATTCATTTATACCGCCCGAATAGCCAAAACCCAGATACAGAAGAAGCTTGGGAACGTGCTTTAGATAATGAAAAACCTGAATTTATTAGTAAAATTCGTAATAGCGGTGCATGGGTTCGCACCACGGATAAACCAGAGCTTTTAGATTTTTATAACGAGCATGATAAATTTACCGCAACGAATAAAGCGCGTAATAAATACAATGCGAGTAATAAAAAATTAGAACAATGGCAAAGAGACATACTTGTTGACGAACGCAACTTCTACATTGTTGATTTCGAAAACAAAGGTGGCTTGGTTATGCCAATAATTCTAGACTTAACATTTGCTGATAATACAGTTGAACGTGTTACTTTACCTGCTGAAATCTGGCGTCGTGACAGTAAAAAAGTGTCTAAACTACTTATTCGTGACAAAGAAATCACGGCTATCGCTATTGACCCTAACTGGGAAACAGCAGATGTAGATGTTAGTAACAACTACTGGCCAGCACGCCCGATCAAGTCTCGTTTTGACTTATACAAGCGTAAGAAAAAAGACATGATGCGCGATTATAATGTTGAGTTAAAAAGTGCAGATGACTTAGCAAAAGAAGAAAAAGAAAAAACTGAGGCTAAGCAGTAATCATGCTGTCAAACCTAGCTAAACGTGTTTTTGTTTTGCTATTGTGTGGGCTAGCCGCTAACGCGGTTGCCCACCGTTATTTTTTTAGTATTACTGATTTAGCGTTAAATCGACAGAGTCAAAGCATTGAAGTTATCCATCAAATAACGGCGCACGACATTGATAACGCAATTGCTGATGAAAAACAGATACACTTTTCTGTTGCTCATCCTGATTACGAAAATATCATTCGCCATTATATGGAAGCGCATTTTCAGCTGTATTATCAAGACCAAGCCTTATTGCTAAATTGGGTTGGCCTTGAAGTGAATAAAGGCAACATATTTATCTATCAAGAAACAGCATTTAAACATTCTCTGCAAGGGCTAAAAATAACCAACAGTTTGTTAACTGAACGTTATCCAAAACAAGTAAATACAGTTAATTTTCATGATCAAACGATAAAAGGTAGCCTAACTTTCAAAAGATCAGTTACTATTAATAATATTAATTATTAATATGGTAGATTTGATTTCACCTTTATCGTTTAACCTCAAATCCCTAAATTAAAATAAAAGCCTTTGGAAAACATTCATGAATGTAGAGTTTATTAACCCGTTTTTATCATCAATGCTTAACGTTATGTCAACCATGGCAAAAATGGAACTAACGCCTGAAAAACCTCGTTTGAAAAAAAATGAAGTGGCTAAAGGCGACGTTTCAGGTTTAATTGGTATGGTCAGCGAACAAACAAAAGGCTCTCTATCTATTACCTTTGAAGGTAAGTTAGCACTTGCGACCATGAAAAATATGGTTGGTGAAGGACCAGATGAAATCAATGAAGAAATTACTGATTTAGTTGGCGAAATAACCAATATGGTAACGGGTGGTGCAAAGCGCATGCTAAGTGAAAAAGGATTTGAATTTGATATGGCGACACCTATGGTGGTTTCAGGTATTAATCATACGATTAATCATAAAGCAGATGGTCCCATTGTTATCATCCCGCTGTCGTCTGAGCACGGTAAAGCTTATATTGAATTTAGTTTTGATAAATAACGCGCTTCAATAACTGTTATAGCCTCGTACAATACGGGGCTTTTTTATATTCAAAATTACTCATTTATTATGGTGAGATAGTATTTTATCGATACTAGAGTCATAATTTTAATATGCCTTACCTTCTATCAATACAATATAAAAACAAAGCATTAACAACGTTCAAGATAAAGGAGTTGCAAGTGTATGTGGCAACAAGTTGAATTAAGGTTAAAGCCTTATAATCGTGGTTTTCATTTAATTACCACAGATATTGGGCAAGCACTCAGTGAGCTGTCTCCCGTTCGTTTTGGGGTGCTACATCTATTTATCAAACATTCATCAGCATCACTGACGATTAATGAGAATGCCGATCCGACAGTGCGTGATGATATGGAACGACATTTCAACAAATTCGTCCCAGAGAATGCACCTTATTATTGCCATACCTGCGAAGGTCCTGATGATATGCCGGCACATATTAAAGCAAGTATCCTAGGTAGCAGTGTTAGTATTCCACTCACTAATGGCCGAATGAACTTAGGTATTTGGCAAGGAATTTATTTAGGTGAACATCGTGATCATGCTAGTTCAAGGACCTTGATATTGAGCATTAATGGTGACTAAACATGTTTCTATCCAAGCGTAATATGCTCACTTTTGTCCTATGCATTTGAGTTATTGAACTTAAACATACCATTAGGTACAATATAGGGATTCTAATATATTAATCGGGTATCATTGTGGTTAGTGGTCGTAAACGCAAATTTAATGAACAAACGGCATTGCAAGCTGCAATGGAAGTTTTTTGGTCGAAAGGCTTTGTTGGTGCTTCTTTAGCAGATTTAACAAAAAGCATGAATATTAACAAGCCGAGCATGTATAGCACTTTTGGCAATAAAGAAACTTTATTCATTAAAGCGACTCAGCATTATATTAAACATAATATGCAAGCTCATCTAGACGCTTTATATGCACCTGATGTGCCACTAAAAGTTCGTTTAAAAACCTATATGATGTCGATTGTTACTATGCAATGTAGCACAGAGAGGCCAAAAGGCTGCCTTCTTGTGCTGTGCCAATCAGAAGTTGCCGGTGGTGACATTCCCGACGAAGCAGCAAAGTTACTTACCGATATTGAAACTGCGCCTAAGGTATTATTAAGTGAGCTATTTACTACAGATGAAGAAGCAATTTTATCTGGTTTAAATGAAAATGCGGCAGAGAATGCATTAAGTTTATACACCGTATTGAAAGGCACGGCGGCAATGGCTCGCTCGAAAGTACAATCAACTGATTTAGAGTTTGTTATTGATACCATTTTAGCGGGTATCTTTAATGTGAAGAAAAAGCACTTTTCAGCAGCGCCAACATGACAATAAATTAATCTCCTTATAGTAACCCACGCCAACTCCCGATTGTATTGCGAGTTGGCAAAGGTGCTGATTAATAGTATCCCCTCCCTTTAATACTATTCATTTTCTTTATATAACTTTTTATATTGAAAGATGGCTTAACAAACAAGTTCCCCTTATTCGATCATCACAATATTTTCTACCTAAGTAAATTATTTTAGAAACAGTGTTGACTTTAAATTACCGATCGGTACAATAACGTCAATTACTTACCAATCGGTATACAAGATGACTGGTAGTTTTATTAATTAGACAGCTATATTTACTAAACACATATTACTTATTCTTATAAAGGAACATTGACATGACTACATTAACTACGCATACCATTGAATCTGCACCTGAAGCAAGCAAACCACTATTAGAAAAGTCAGTAAGTGCCTACGGCATGTTACCTAACTTACATGGTGTTTTAGCTAGCGCACCGGGTTTATTAAGTGCGTACCAAACTTTACATGAGCTTTTCGTTAACACGTCATTTGACGCTGAAGAACTTACTGTTGTTTGGCAAGGTATCAACGTTGAACACGGCTGTACATATTGTGTTCCTGCCCATACAGGTATTGCACACTCAATGAAAGTAGACGGGGCATTAATTGATGCACTACGTAATGAGCAACCTATGCCGACTGCTAAGCTCCAAGCTTTACTTGATATGACATTAATTATTGTTCGTAATCGAGGTAATGTATCTGATGAAGAATTAGCAGCATTTTATGCCGCGGGTTACGGTGAGCAACAAGTATTAGAAATTATCTTAGGCTTATCACAAAAAGTGATCAGCAATTATACTAATCACATTGCTAATACAGCTGTAGATGCTCCTTTCCAGCAGTTTGCATGGGAAAAATCAGCTAAGTAATACTGTTGATTTATCTTGGCCAGAATCAATAAATTTGATTCTGGCCCAGTACTTTTAAAAGATAACGCCCTGAATCAGACATCAAGAAAGAAAAGATGTTAAATCGTGCGCAACCCGCATAAATCCCCTAAAGTTACATAAAACTAAGATCGACTATCAGCAGTAGCGATTTACGTCGATATAATCTATTTAAGAGAGATAAAATGACTAGTAAAATCAAAATAGATATCATCTCCGATGTCGTGTGTCCTTGGTGTGTGATTGGTTATGGTAATTTAAATAAAGCACTGGCCGAATTAGCATTAGAAGACAAAGTTGAAATTGAATGGCATCCATTTGAACTAAATTCTGATATGCCATTAGTGGGTGAAGAATTAAGAGCTCACTCTGCACGTAAATACGGGTCAACGCCTGAAAGTAGCGCACGCTTTAGAACTGAAATGACCGCACATGGTAAAACAGTTGATTTTGATTTTAACTTCTTTGATGGCATGAAAATATTTAACACGCGTGATGCTCATATTTTACTCGAGTACGCTAAAAAACAAGGCAAGCAAAGCGCTTTGAAAATGCGACTTTTTTCTGCCTTTTTTACGGAGAAAAAAGATATTTCCGATCGAGAAGTTTTAGCAAAAGAAATCGAAGCGATAGGATTAAATGTTCGAGATGCTATGGCGACTCTGCAAGATAAAGAAGCATTACAGCAAGTAATTCAACATGAATCATACTGGCAAAAAATGGGGGTAACTTCCGTACCAACTATTGTTTTTAACGGTAAAAGTGCCCTTGCCGGTGCTCAACCTGTTGAGACATTTATCGAAGTTTTAGTCAGAGAATTGGATAACTTAAAGCAACAATAACGAATGTGAAAGTTATTATGAGCCTAAAACTAAATAGCAATTTAATTAACGGAAGCTAACTAAATGATAGTTAGCTTTTTAATGCAGGCTATTTCAACGATAAATCTGAATTTTATTAATCATGCTAACCGCAATATTTTAACTGCTACGGCAAATCTCATCTGGTTGGCCGATCAACTAATTATCACGCTAAACCATCAACTTAAATTCAAATCATGATTTAAGCTCAATAAAATTTATTGTCTTATCTGCAACAATTAAATCCACCACTTTTTTTAAACCTTTCATTGTAATAACAATAAGCTACTTCTATGCTTTAAATGGTATAATTTTATTAAATATAAGATAAAAATTTAAACGTAAAGAGGCTCAAAAATGAAAAAAACATTATTAGCATCTAGCTTAATGGCCGCTATTTTATCTAGCCATGCACAAGCTAGCGATATTGATTTTAGTGGTTATGGCTCAATAAGAGGTGGGATGTTAGTTAATGATGATATTACGCCACAATATTATGGCTATGACGATAATATCGACTTTAAAAATGAATCATTATTTGCGCTACAAGCTAAAGCAAATTTAAATGACGAATGGAATGCCACTATTGTACTACAAGCTCGTGGTGAAGATGATTTCGATTTAGAAGCTCGTTGGGCCTATTTAAGTTACCAGTTTTCTCCTGATACCACGATATCTTTTGGTCGCTTTGCCTTACCATATTTCAGAAATTCAGATACACAAGATATTGGCTACAGCCACAATTATAGTCGCTTACCTACAGCAATATATATTGGTGAAGAGTTCGATATTATTGAAGGTGTACGTGTTATACACAGTACGTTAATTGGAGATGGGGATTTAACTTTTAAAGGCTCGTTTGGTTCATTTTCGGGTGAACTAAACAATGCAGGTTTTGAACTTGATAACATAATACAAGCGTCTGTTGAATATACTTATGAGTGGTTTTCTATTTTTGCCGGTGTATTATCCGCAGATGTTAGCATTGATGCAAAAGCAGGGTTTGACACAGGCCTAACGCAATCTTTACCTGGTTATACTGTCATCGATGGTGTTGCATTTAATCCAAATAATATCGCCGTTTATGACATGAACGAGCTATATGCAGATGAAGAAAATGGTTTGTATTTATCAACTGGTTTCACTATCGATTATGAAAACTGGTTATTCAATGCAGAATACGCGGTGTACGATATTGATGATGCATTCACTCAGGAAACTGAAGCAATGTATGTATCGCTTGGATATCGCTTTGACAAAGCTGTTATATCTTTTGTTCATCAAGACTTTGATATCAATTTCGATTATAAGCCTGCCAACTCTGCTGATCCGTATATTAATGCCTTTGCTGTTACTGCTATTGATGGTTTTTTCAAGCCTGACTCATATGACGCACAAGGTTTACATCTTCGATACGACTTAGATCAAGGCGTAGCAGTTAAGCTTGAGTACACGGTCATTAATAACGACTTTGCCGATGAAAGTGCTAGCTTAGTTACTTTTGGTGTTGATTTTGTTTATTAAGGAACTATGTAGAATGAACTTATTTAAAAAAACATGTACAGCAATTTTACTTACGATGAGTTTTTCTAGCTTGGCTGAAGTTTCGGTGATCGTTAACCCAGCTAACTCAGAATCATTTGATGAAAAAAAAATCAAACGCATTTATCTTGGTAAAATAAAATCTTTCTCTAATGGTGATAAAGTAACCGTTCTAACCTTAGAGGATAGCGCGACTGAAACAGAACAATTTCGTGAAAGTGCTTTAAACAAGTCAAATAGCCAGTTCAAATCATACTGGTCAAAACTTGCTTTTACAGGCAAAGGCACCCCAGCGACTGAAGTTTCAAGTAGTGCTGAAATGATTAACGCCATTAAATCTGATCCGGCATCAATTGGTTTTGTTGATAGCAGCGCAGTAACGGGCGATGTAAAGGTCATTGCTACTTTTTAGCACTAAATATGAATGAAGCTATTCTTTTCGAATAGCTTCATGTTTTATAGATGAAACTAAAAAATAATTAATACTTTATATAAGCTTTAATTACAGAGGTAGAGGTTGTTCATGCAAATATTTAAAGGGTTCAAAATTTTTCACAAAATAATTGCTATATTAGCCGTCGCCATACTTAGCTTCGCGGTTAATTTAACAATAAATATATCAGCTATTTCAAAAAATCAGCTATTACTTGAAACCTTGGAGAATACCTCCATTCATTTAGTTAACTTAACCAGTGAAAATGTCACTGCTTGGCAACGCATAGATGAACTTTATACTCAGAGTGTTTCATTCGGTGATGAAGATTTAATTGCAGACGCTAATATGGCATTAGAGAGTTTATTATCAAATTTACAAAAAATAAAAACACTTGATAAAACTTTCTCTAATATCGAGATTATCAGCTCAAAAGCTAATAAATATAACGAAATAGCCAACAAAATTTCATTAGACTTTATTAACGAAGAAATTGACTTCCAGTCAGCGCAACCGTTTATAAAGACAAAGTCAGCGCTATTTGACGAGGTTGTTGAAACATTAAATAACGACAAGAGAAGTGCTGCCACCATGTTTAACAACTTGGTCGCCGAAACCGTTAATAATTCAAGTGAGTCTAGAGACCTAAGCATTATTTTAGGCATCAGTCTTTTATTATTAATGACAGTGTTGAGTATATTCATTGCCCGTTCAATTAGTAAGTCTGTGATCTCTATTGATGATTCATTAAAAGAGCTTGCTGAAGGTGATGGTGATTTAACCAATCAATTAGCCATTACAAGTAACGATGAATTAGGCAGTGTTGTTAAACATTTTAATGTATTCACTCAGATGCTTAGAGGGATTGTAAAAGAAGTGGTTGCCGTTGTCGCTCCTTTAACTTTAAGTGCTGAGCAACTTGCAAAGAAAGTTCAACAAGTCGATAGCAACATTCAAGAACAATCTAATGTTGCAGCAGTCACTAAGCAATCAATGATTGAAATGCAATCGAGTGTCGCTGATATTGCAAAGTCAGCAGCACAAGCAGCAAGTGCCGCCGAAGCTGGAGAACTTGAAGTGAACCAAGGCATGGAGAATGTTCAGCATTCATTGTCAGTTTCGGGCGAATTAACCGAAAACATAGTTAATGCTTCAAGCGTGATCAATCAATTAGCGCAAGATTCACAGAATATGAATCAGATTCTTGACGTAATTAATAGCATTGCAGACCAAACTAACTTATTAGCCCTTAACGCCGCCATTGAAGCAGCACGGGCCGGTGAACATGGTAGAGGTTTCGCGGTTGTTGCCGATGAAGTAAGAAACCTAGCTTCTCGAACTGCCCTGTCGACCACTGAAGTGAGAGATCTATTAGATAAACTTATTTCGGCGGCAGATCAGTCAGTAAAATCAATGGCTTCGGCTAAAGATAAAGCAACTAGCAACGAGAATATTTCAAGAGAAGTAGATGATTCTTTAACTAAAATCAAAGAACAAATAGGTCATATTAGTTCTATGAATAATCAAATAGCGGCTGCAACAGAAGAACAATCAATTGTCGCTGAAACGGTAGTTAATAACATTGAAGATATGTATAACAGTTTCGACGCAACAACGATCGCGGTCAACGAAATAGGGGCTGTAGCACAACAACTCGATGGAAATGCCATTTTAATTAAAGATGCAACGTCGAAATTTATTATTTAAAAGTAGTATTGAAGTTATTACGAATAAATAAACTCACGATGAAATAATTGGGCGAACACTATTAATAATAGTGTTCGCCCATTTTTTATTCTGCAAGCTGTATATGTACACGACGAGTGATATTACATAGGAGTTCGTATGGAATAGTAGTGGCAAATTCAGCGACTTCTTCAACAGCTAAACCTTTACCCCATAACGTAGCGATATCGCCAACGTTATCTTTACTGTTATCGCCCAAGTCGACCGAGATCATATCCATAGAGACCCTACCGATAAGCGGCACACGTCGGCCATTAATAAGTACGGGTGTACCATTCGGAGCATGACGAGGATAACCGTCACCATAACCAATTGCGACCACACCTATGGTGGTATTATTTTCGCTAACCCACGCGCCACCATAACCAACCTTTTCTCCAGCTGAAATCTTACGTATTGAAATCAAACTTGATTGTAAGGTCATTACAGGGGCAATGCCGCTAATGCAATTATCTATTGGCAATGGCGAAACACCGTAAAGTAGAAGGCCAGGTCGAATCCATTGATAATGGCTCTCAGGCCAAAGTAAAACACCTGCAGAGTTTGCTAGGCTTTTTTCCAGTACAAAATCAGCCGTAAGCTCTTCAAACAAGGCTATTTGCTTTGTTGTTACTAAGCTTCCTTTTTCATCCGCACAACCTAAATGACTCATCAACACTATTGGTTGCTGAACATTTTTGGATGCACTTAACGCTTGATGAAATTGTGATAATTGCTCCGGATTTATGCCTAATCTATGCATGCCAGTATCAATCTTAAGCCAAACTTTTAGCGGCGTATCAAGGTCTGCATTAATAACAGCGCCAAGCTGCTGTTCATTATGCACGATGGTTTGTAAGTTATTCGCTGCAAGCGTAGCAATATCTTCCTCAGCAAAAAAACCTTCGAGTAATACAATAGGTTGAACAATACCGGCTGCTCGAAGCGCCAGTGCTTCATCAATACGCGCAACACCAAAAGCATCGGCATTAGGCAGTGCTTTAGCGATAAGTTCTAAACCATGGCCGTAACCATTTGCCTTTAGTACGGCTAAAACTTTCGCATTCGGTGATAATGCACGTATTAATTGATAATTATTGCTTAGGGCGTCTAAATCAATAACCGCTGTTGCTGTGTGTAGTGCCATTAATGCTTAGTCTTCATCAAGTACGTGTGGACCTGCGTAGTTATCAAAACGAGAAAATTGACCTTGGAAAGTCAGTGGTACACGACCAATAGGACCGTTACGTTGCTTACCAATGATTATTTCAGCCATGCCTTTATATTCAGAGTCATCGTGATAAACCTCATCACGATAAATAAACATGATTAAATCCGCATCTTGCTCTATTGAACCTGATTCACGTAAATCTGAGTTGATCGGACGCTTGTCTGCTCGCTGCTCCAAGCCACGGTTAAGCTGAGATAGTGCAATAACTGGCACTTCTAATTCTTTTGCCAAGGCCTTTAATGAGCGCGATATTTCTGCGATTTCTAAGGTTCGGTTATCAGAAAATTGTGGTGCGCGCATCAATTGCAGGTAATCGATCATGATCAAGCTAATACCGCCATGATCACGGGCTATACGTCGTGCTCGAGAGCGCACATCGGTAGGCGTTAAGCCGGCAGCATCATCGATATACATTTTACCTTTTTCAATTAACAAGCCCATGGTTGATGACAAACGAGCCCAATCTTCATCTTCTAACTGACCCGTACGAATTTTAGTTTGGTCAATCCGACCAAGCGAGGCCAGCATCCTCATCATCAACTGTTCTGAAGGCATCTCTAAGCTGAAAATTAATGCCGGCTTATCTTCCGTCATAGCGGCATTTTCAGCCAAGTTCATCGCGAAAGTTGTTTTACCCATCGACGGACGTCCAGCAACAATGATCAAATCAGATTTTTGGAAACCAGCCGTCATTTTATCTAAATCACTAAAGCCACTAGAAACACCAGTAACACCATTCGTTGGTGATGCACAAAGCTTTTCAATACGATCAACTGTCTTTTCTAATACTGAGCTAATATTTTCAGGGCCTTCTGACTTATTTGCTCGTTGCTCTGCAATGGCAAAAACCTTTGTTTCAGCAAAATCGAGTAAGTCGGCACTACTACGTCCTTGAGGATCATATCCTGCTTCAGCAATTTCATTTGCCACGCTGATCATTTCACGCGTTACAGCACGCTCGCGTACAATATCTGCATAAGCAGTAATATTGGCTGCACTCGGCGTATTTTTCATCATTTCCGCGAGATAAACAAAACCACCAACAGCGTCAAGCTTTTGATCATTTTCAAGCGCTTCAGATAAAGTGATCAAATCGACCGGCTCACCTAATTCGATTAATGCGGCGATGGTTTCATAAGTGATACGGTGTGAACGACTGTAGAAGTCTTGTGCAACAACGCGTTCGCCAACTCGGTCAAAGGTTTCATTATCCAACAATAAACCACCCAGCACCGATTGCTCGGCCTCTAAGGAATGCGGTGGTACCTTGAGTTCATCAATTTGTTTATCACGAGGAAATGGTTTGTTTTTACTAAACTTGGCTGGCTTGCGATCGGCCATATCACACCTTAAATGCTTGGCGATAATCTTTGCTTATTGAAGAAAGTATTCTGACAATAAGTATTATAAAATTATTCGAAAATAAAGAGAGCTAATGTAGCAGAATTTGTCGCTAAGAAAAATGAAAATAAAAAGTATTATCAGGCTGTAGTTACCCTACAGAGATATTAAAAATAGTGGCTAGCGCTTAGCTATGCTTGATTAATTAACATGATATTTATACGCTTTTTCAAAAAGTTATTTAGTAATAAAAACAATTAGCTAAACGTTCAAATATCGCGAACGTTTAGCTGCTTAATTTATTTGATTTCGATTCGACCACTCACTGTACTTGCACGTACTGAACCACTCGCATTGCCACTTTCAAAAGAAAGCTTTGAACTAGGGCCATATTTTGCGCGTTTTGCTTTTGCGGAGGTTAGGCGGTTAATGATATTGCCCCCAGCATTTGTTTTTAAATCGAAACTTGCTTGCACTTCGTTTTTAAAATCGACGCTTAAATCACCACTCACACTAGACATTTTCAACAAGCCATTGTCGTTTAATGATAATTGGCTATCAAATTCACCACTCACCGTTGAAACAATCAATTCATCGACGTCGCTCAAGCGTAATTCGATATCACCTGATACTGAATTGGCTGAAATTTCATTAGCTTCAGAGTTTGAAGATAAATTACCACTTACGGTTTTAAAGTGTGCTCGGCCATTTGAATTACGATCATGTATGTCGCCACTCACTGATGACAGACGTATTTTGCCAGATAAGTTTTTACTTTCAATATTACCACTGACCGTTGCCATTTCTATCTGTTGCATAAGATCTTTAGCATTAATATCACCACTAACCGTTTGAATTTCGGTACCATGCGTAAAGTTACTAATATTGATACTTGATGACACGCCCTTAAAGCTAACACGAACATGCTTTGGCATTTCAATCGTTAAATCAGAACCATCTTCTCCCCAACCACTATGACTATTGTTAGGTATTTCTACTTTAATAATAATGCGAGAGCCTGACTTCTCAAAGGTTAAACCTTCAGCCTTATCATCTAACTCTCCCGTGACCATCACGGTATCGCTACTATTGCCTATAATGGTCACCTCACCACGTAAATTTTCAATAGTGACATTTTTAACGTTACCCAATAACATGGATTCGTCAACACGCTCTCCAGCCAAAGTTGGCATTGCGGTAGTTAAAAGCAATAGTGCTAAATAATTACGTAAGCTTCCCATATTAACCTCTTGTTTCGTATGTCATAACAACTAAATTGTTTGCCACTGCGGGCTATACAATTGTTTCAGTAAATCTAACTCTTGCTGCTGTGTCCAACGTAATAAGTTTAATAAATCACTATTATTAGGATCATCAGCCAGCGCTTTGCTAATAGTTTTTTGTGCCGAACTTAACTTAATCAATTCAGTCTGCATTGCGACAGGTAATTGTTTGATATCTGGCGTGCCAAAATTAACTAACATACTTTGTTTTTGTTGCTCAAAATTTTGTTGCATTGTGGCAACTAAAGTTGTCGTCGATTCAGTACCTATCTGCTCTGGACCTAAAGTGATCCAAGTTAATAATACCGCAGCAACTACCGATGCAGCCCAAGCACTTGGCACAAAAAACTTATACGTATTAGTATTGGTCGAAGCCCCTTTCTGGTTAATCGCCTTTTCGATACCTGACCATAAATCTCGCTCTGGTGTTATCTCTTTGGGCAATTGTGCTAATGCGTCTTGCAGACTTTGTTCAGTATTTTTATCTTCAACAATCATTTTTTTCATATTTTACTCGCTTAGCGACTCGCGTAATAAACTTTTTGCTCTATGGTACTGAGCTTTACTCGTGCCCACCGCCATACCTAACATATGAGCAATTTCCTCATGTCGATAACCTTCGACAGCAAACAATACAAAAACCAGCCTTGCCCTTTCAGGTAACTTTAGAATTTTTTTATCTAAGCTTGAACAATCAGGCATCTCAACAACAGCGTCTTCGATAGTCTGCTCTTCAATGCTAAAAATACGCTGTATCCATGTTTTGTTTTTACGAATATGACCTAGAGCAATATTACTCGCCACACTATGCAACCAAGTTGAAAACTTACTTTCACCACGGAAATTACTTATTTTTTGCCATAATTGAACGAAAACTTCCTGACAAACATCTTCAGCACTGTCTTTGTCAGCCATCATGCGCCAGCACAACGCATAAATACGGCGATGATATTTTTCATATAAGTGATGAAATGCCTGCTGATCTCCCTGCTGAGCTTGCGCTATCCATTGCGACTCAAGATCAGGGCTGAAATGTTCATTGGCATCAATAATTTTTAACTTATCCAAAAAGTAAATTCTCGACATTTTGCGTAATTATTAAGTTAGATGCAGTATGCAACAAAAGGGTTTAAAGAAAAGTAAAAAAAAATTATTTTAAATAATAAATTAAAGACAACATTATCTTAAGAAGAGGTACTTGGATAATAAATAAAATGTCTTTGTTTTTGATAAAAAAAAAGCACCCTAAGGTGCTTTTTTCATCTTGTATATTAGCAGAATTACTTCTTGCTAAGAGCACCAAAACGCTTGTTGAATTTATCAACACGACCACCAGTCTCAGCAGCTTTTTGCTTACCAGTGTAGAATGGGTGACATTCTGAACATACGTCTAAATGTAAGTCTTTACCTACAGTTGAACGAGTTGTAATAACGTTACCACAAGAACAAGTTGCCTTGAACTCTACATAATTTGGATGAATACCGTCTTTCATGGGAAACCTCTGTTAAGGCCGTATCGCCACTTGATCAGTCATTATTGCTGCCAAGCACCATACGAGTTAAAAATAATGGAGGCGAATGTTATAGGATCATTTCCTTCATAGCAATAAAAAATTGCTAAAAAATTAAGCAACAAGCGCTTTATTTCATAAAAAAGCCTTTTGGGCAATTTTCTAGCTTGGCATTACGCTATTAAGCAGTAGAATATGCGCAACATTTTATTTTTATATGACAGTTTTTTTGGCAATAGTTTCAACAGACATATACGTGCAAGTTGCAATTCCAGTACCGATGCGCCAGTTGTTTACCTACAAAGTACCTGTCGAATTAAATACTAACGCCGTACAGTTAGGTGAGCGCGTCATTGTGCCTTTTGGCTCTCGCCAAGTGGTGGCTATTATTTTGTCGATAGACAAAAGCACTGAATATGCGGCGGAAAAAATAAAATCAATACTAAGCCGAGTTAATGATAATTTCACTTTCCCTCCCACGTTACTTAGTTTTATACAACGCTGTAGCGATTATTATCACCACCCTATTGGTGATGTTTTTCAACAAGCCCTACCGGTTTTATTACGCCAAATAAAACAACCTGATGTTGAATTACCACAAATTTGGTTAGCAAAAGCTGATTTAACTGACGAGGAAGAAGCCGCTACGGTCAAGCGTTCGCCAAAACAAGCCGAGCTATTAAGTGTCATCAAGCAACACCAGGGAATAACGTGGTCAGAATTATTAACCCTTGGCTTTACTAAAGCGCAACTCAATGCACTCGAGAAAAAACAATTTATTTATAGCAAGACTCGTGCTGTATCAGTGTTTACGTGGCAAGACCAAGCATTACAAAAAGAAAATAGGCTAGCATTGTCTGCCGAGCAAGCCATTATTGTCGCAACCATAAAGGAAATGCAGGCGCAATTCTCTTGTCATTTAGTCGACGGAATAACCGGCAGTGGTAAAACCGAAGTCTATCTGCAAGCCATTGAACAAATATTGGCAAAAAGTCAGCAGGTTTTAGTATTAGTACCAGAGATAGGCCTAACACCACAAACCTTAAGCCGCTTTGAACAACGCTTTAATGTGCCGATATGCTTGCATCATTCGGGTCTAAATGACAAAGAACGCTTACAAACGTGGTTAGAAGCTCAACGAGGTACCGCTGCGATTGTTATCGGCACTCGTTCGGCTATTTTCACTCCGCTACATGATTTAGGACTAATCATTGTGGATGAAGAGCACGATGCGTCATTTAAGCAACAAGATAGCTTTCGTTATCATGCACGTGATATTGCGATCCTAAGAGCTAGGCAGCTTAATATCCCGATAATACTCGGCAGTGCAACACCAAGCTTTGAGTCTCTGCAAAATGCCTTATCGGGTAGATATCATTATCATCAATTACGCAAACGTGCGGGTAATGCTTCAACGGCAAAAATAACGCTAATTGATGTTGCCCAACAACAAATGGAACATGGTCTTTCTGGCACTTTAAAACACGCGATAAAACAAACTTTAGCTCGCGGTGAACAGGCATTAATTTTTCTCAATCGCCGTGGTTATGCGCCAGCAATAAATTGTCAGGAATGTCACTGGGTCGCCGACTGCCAACGCTGTAATAAGCCTTATACCTTACATCAAGGTCAAGGGTTACTGATTTGTCATCATTGCGGCAGTCAAAAACGTATTCCACCTCAATGCCCTAGTTGTGGCAGTGTCCGCATTAAACCTTTAGGACAAGGCACAGAGCAGTTAGAAGAAAAAATCAGTGCTTTATTTCCTGAGTATTCTACAGTACGAATTGACCGAGATAGCACCCGTAAAAAAGGAGCATTAGCAAAGTTATTAACTGAGGTAGGTAATAAAGAACATCAACTGTTAATTGGTACTCAAATGCTAGCGAAGGGGCATCACTTCCCTGATGTGACTTTGGTCGCGGTGCTTGATGTTGATGGTGCTCTTTTTAGTTACGATTTTCGTGCTGCTGAACATATGGCGCAACTTCTAGTACAAGTGTCAGGTCGAGCAGGTCGAGCGAGTAAGCCTGGTAAAGTTATGGTACAAAGTAGCTTTCCTGATCATCCATTATTACAAGATTTGGTACATAACGGCTATCAGCACTTTGCTAAACATGCACTGATTGAGCGGCAACAGGCCTTATTACCGCCCTTTAGCTTTCAAGCCTTGTTTAGAGCAGAAGCTAACTACCCTTCTTATCCCGAAAAGTTTCTACGTGTAATGACCGAAATGGCGTTTGATGGCTGCCAGTTTGCAGGGCCTGTACCCGCAGCCATGGAAAAAAAGGCCGGTAAATTTCGCTTTCACTTAATTTTACAAGCTAAATCGCGTAAACAGCTTCATCAAGCGGTATATAAACTTATCCATCAAAGCTCATCTAATGAGTGGTTAGCAAAAGTAAGGTGGTCAATTGATATCGACCCCGTAGATTTAAGTTGGTAGGTTTAAGTTGATAGTTTTAACTTGGCAGTAAGAGCTACCATGGCATTAAAGCCTTTATTTAATGTTTAGATAACTTTATTTACAAGTTAATCAACTCAATGGGTGTTATTTCTTTACCAGTTGGTTAGAATTGTCGAAAGTCTTTCGGTATAAATTTTTCATGGCACATCAAGATTACGTTTCCCGCTCTCGAGCAAAAAATAAAAAACAAAGTCCTTATAAGAAAAATGTTGAGCCGACTCAAGGCACTTCATTGAAAGTAAAGTTGATTGCAGCTTTTCTTATTATTGCTTTGCCAAGCTTTGGCTATATGTTGTGGAGCATTAAAGATAATCAGCCTGAAGCTGTTGTTGTGCCTACTGTCATTAAACCTAAAAAAACGACAGAATTACCTGAATTGCCTGAAGAAAAGTGGACTTACGTCGATGAGTTAAAAAGTAAACAAGTTGAAGTTGGTGAATACGAAGTTAAAAAGAAGGGCCCGTATAAAATGCAATGTGGCTCTTTTAAAACCCGTAAACAAGCTGAATCATTGAAAGCAAAAATTGCCTTTACCGGCTTAGAGGCACAAGTAAGTAAGTCTGTTGGTACTACAACCACATGGTATAAAGTTTACTTAGGACCATACACTAAAAAGCGTAACGCTGAAAAAGACAAGCATAAGTTAAAGAACAATTCAGTGCACGGCTGTAAAATTTGGGGCTGGGATTAACTATCCATCCCCGACTATGTGACACTGGTATTTTACTAACTGTGTTTTGTAAACATAGTTTTATCGCAACATTCCATAGCAATAAATATTTATTACAATCGGATTAATCGACTAACAACTTAATCCGATTGCTATTATTCCTCATCACTCCCTTGAAAAAGCCTAAGCTACCCCTTATCTAATCTACATTAGACAAGCTGACTATCTCAGTTGGCAAAATGTAAGAGGTTAATTGTGACTACTATTGTTTCTGTCAGACGTAATGGCAAAGTTGCCATTGGTGGTGATGGTCAAGTTTCCCTTGGCAACACTGTAATGAAAGGTAATGCACGCAAAGTGCGCCGTTTATATAATGGCAAAGTACTTGCTGGCTTTGCTGGCGGCACAGCTGATGCATTTACTCTATTTGAACGCTTTGAAAGCAAGTTAGAAATGCACCAAGGTCATTTGACTAAAGCAGCGGTTGAATTAGCAAAAGATTGGCGCAGCGACCGCGCACTAAGAAAATTAGAGGCTTTATTAGCTGTTGCTGATGAAACCGCATCACTGATCATCACCGGTAATGGTGACGTTATTCAGCCAGAAAACGACCTTATCGCGATAGGTAGTGGTGGTAATTTTGCCCAATCAGCGGCGACAGCACTACTTGAAAACACTGAACTTTCTGCGAAAGAAATTGTTGAAAAATCATTGAAAATTGCCGGCGATATTTGTGTATTTACCAATCAACAACATGTGATTGACGAATTATAACGGCCAATTTGTAAGGAATTAATATGTCGAATATGACACCACGTGAAATAGTTCACGAACTCGATAGCCACATTGTTGGTCAAGCCGACGCCAAACGTGCCGTCGCAATAGCGTTAAGAAACCGCTGGCGTAGAATGCAACTTAATGAAGAGTTGCGCGCTGAAGTTACCCCTAAAAACATTTTAATGATTGGTCCAACAGGCGTCGGTAAAACAGAAATTGCCCGACGTTTAGCTAAACTAGCTAACGCACCATTTATTAAAGTTGAAGCGACCAAATTTACTGAAGTGGGTTATGTCGGTAAAGAAGTCGAAACTATTATTCGCGACCTTGCAGATATGGCCATTAAAATGACCAAAGAGCAGGAAATGGCGCGTGTTAAACACTTAGCCGAAGAAGCTGCTGAAGAACGTATTTTAGATGTATTATTACCTCCACCTCGTGATGGCTTTGGTAATGATGAACAGCCAGATAACAGTTCAACTCGTCAAGTATTCCGTAAAAAACTACGTGAAGGCCAACTTGACGACAAGGAAATTGAACTCGATTTAGCCGCACCACAAATGGGTGTTGAAATCATGGCGCCTCCGGGCATGGAAGACATGACATCGCAATTGCAAAACATGTTCCAAAGTATGTCTAGCGAAAAGACCAAAAAGCGCAAACTGAAAATTAAAGATGCTTTAAAAGCTTTGCAAGAAGAAGAAGCGGCAAAAATTGTCAACCAAGATGACATCAAAGAAAAAGCAATCTATGCTGTTGAGCAAAATGGCATTGTATTTATTGATGAAATTGACAAAATTTGTAAACGTGGCGACAGCTCTGGCCCTGACGTTTCAAGAGAAGGCGTACAACGAGATTTATTACCATTAGTTGAAGGCTCAACCGTTAGCACTAAACACGGTATGGTGAAAACTGACCATATCTTATTTATTGCTTCTGGTGCTTTTCAGATGTCAAAACCGTCTGATTTGATCCCTGAGCTACAAGGTCGTCTCCCTATTCGTGTTGAATTACAAGCGCTAACGACTGAAGACTTCGTTCGTATACTAACAGAGCCTAATGCCTCATTAACTGAGCAATACATTGCATTGCTTGCCACTGAAGGCGTTGAGATATCATTTAGTAAAGACGGCATTCAAGCAATTGCTAATGCCGCTTGGCAAGTTAACGAAAGCACTGAGAACATTGGCGCACGTCGTTTACATACCATGATGGAACGTTTAATCGAAGAGCTTTCGTTTACCGCTAATGACCGTTCAGGCGAAAGTATTCTAATTGATGCTGAATTCGTTGCTAATATTTTATCTGAATTGGTTAAAGATGAAGATCTAAGTCGCTTTATTTTATAACAGATTAAGATATATACCTGCTTCACTTCAATATTCTAAGTGTTAGGTTTTGAAGTGAGGCATATATAACTAGGTGTAAAACATGAGTAAAGTTCAGCAGTTTGCGATCAATAAAACTACGTCAAGTTTATCCATTCTTTCTAGTGATAATGAACAAGACGATAACAACGCTATTCATTTAAGTTTTGAATATTTGCGCGTGTTCGCTCCAACTAATGACAAAGGTCAAGCCACAGGTGCAATACCTAAGGTCTATCATAAGAAACAAGTCATACTATTAGCAATCGAATCAGTGGCTAAATATGGCTACCGGTTTATTTTTGATGATGGTCATAGCAATATTTACAGCGACGATTATTTACAAATACTCGCTTCAGAATATCAACAGCGCTGGCAAGATTATCTACAAAGCACAAGCGCCGCAATTAATAGCCGAGAAGCGACGATAGAAATAAAAGAAGTTAAGTAGTAACCTCAAAAAACGTTAATCATCTCTTTAGTATATTGAAACCACCTTAGACAATAAACGGACTTCACCTTAGAGTTCTCTCGCTTGCGCCATGTTTATCTTAGCTGCTATATCACGCTATATGAGTAACGAAGCATTAGCGCTTATCAATAAAAACGCCCTCTTACTACTTATGCTTTAGTTGCCATACATACTAACTAAAGCATAAAAAATGTTAATAAAATTACTTACGCTTTAAATACTTAGTAAATTCTTCTTCGCTAACGGGCTTACTGATAAAATACCCTTGAACGGCATCACAGCCTATGTTTCGTAACAACTGTAACTGCTCTTTTGTTTCAACCCCTTCAGCTAAAACACGCTTACCGAGACCATGAGATAATTCCACCATCGTTTTAACAATAGTTAAATCAGAATCATTTGAAGCAACTTCTTGTATAAAGCTTCGGTCTATTTTTATCTTATCTATCGGTAATTTACGCAAATATGCTAAAGATGAGTAGCCAGTACCAAAATCATCAATAGAGACTTTAATCCCCATATTTTGCAACACAACAATAGTTTTCATGACCAAGTCAATATCGGTGATTACAACATTCTCGGTCACTTCTAATTCAAGATATATAGGCGGAATTTTGTACTCTATTAACAGGTTTTGAATATTACTAACAAAGTTTTGCGCTTGAAATTCCACCGCAGTAATATTAATTGCTAAAGGGACACGACGTTTATAAGCCTCGTACCATTTAGCAATGGTTTTACAGGTTTTCTCTAACACATAGTTGTCAAGTTCACTATAGAGATTTAAAGCCGCAATATCGTCAAAGAATGCGCCTGGCATCAATAACCCTTTATCAGGATGTTGCCAACGCACTAAGACTTCGGCACCTTCTAAGCGATTACTCTTCAAGTTTAATTGTGGTTGAAAATGTAGAATAAATTCTTCATTTTCTAAAGCCCGATGAATTTCTTTTTCCATCGCCAGCAAGTGTCGTCCTTGTGCTTGCATACCGGACTTATACTTAACGGTTTGAATATTTTTACTTTCAGCCTGAAATAATGCCAAGTTTGATTTTTGTAATAAGACATCGGCACTGTCAGCATCAAGAGGAAAGTCGCAATGACCAACACTACATTGTAAATATATAGCTTGTTGCGCTACTTGGTAAGGTCGCGCAATTAACGCATGTAAATGTTCTGCCGCGGCAGCTTGTTGCTGCTCACTCTCATATTCAATAACATACATAAACGAGTCGCCACTCAAGCGCCCCACTACTTTTGGTTTAAGTACACTGTGATTTAAACGACGTGCAATTTCGCCTAAAATCAAATCACCAACTTTTAAACCATAAGTGTCATTCACAAACTTAAAGCGCTTAATATCCAACAAATAAATACATAACTTTTCAGCTTTTCCTTCAGCAACTTGCATTTCATTGGTTAACTTTTCAAGTACCTGCTCGCGATTTAAAACGCCTGTTAAAGAGTCATGTTTACCTAAATATTTTGCGCGATTAATAGCGGTTGCGGCAACATGTCGTTCTGCGCCTTGCATCCATATCAGTATAATAAACCCTAGAGTCGTGTTAATCGCCATGTCGATATAAATAAGCCATCCGTTAAGGGAATGAAACCAGTCTTCAGTTAACGAAACAATAGATGCAAATGAATAGGCAATAAAGCGAACACTTACAATAATACAAAATAGAAACAGCGCCTTGCCAGAGAAGTGGTTAACATTAGAGGAGTATAAGTAGCAGGCTGCGGCGATAAAGGCACAGCCAAAAATAAAGGCTGTTAAACTCTCTCGCAAATAGAAGCGATTAAACACAGCTTCGCCGTCAAAACCATAAATTAGTGTAGCAACTGCAGCGACAAAAATGGTAACAGCAATGGATGTATACAGCACATTAGGTGATATTTTTCTTTGTTTTATCGCGGTATAAATACCCAACATCAAAAATAAAACATGTAAATAATGACTGATTTGCCGCACTAATGCGGTCGAAACGTCAATCACACTTCCAATGTATTGTTGATTGAAGATGTTTTGACTGGCAAGTGCTAATTGATTTATCGCTAAAGCAAATAAACTGAGCATCCAAAATTTGACATACTGACGACCAATACCACGATAAAAAGCAAGGAGGAGTAACGCAAGAACGCTAAAAATGAAAGTTTCTGTTGAATAAATGAAGCTATGGGTTAGTGCCCGTTCAGCCATAAACATTACTGATACTTGTAAAATAATATCGTTTATTAAATAATGTTTTTTATCTAATTACAAGAAACAGTTTCCCTATATTTATTTAACATCTATCACTGCTTAGCGGTTGTGCCTGAGTAAGCAAGCGTTATACTAGATATGATGTAACGCTACGAGGAAAAACCATTATGGAATATAACACTTCAGAATTATGTGATATTTACACTGATTTAATCGATGTACTTGAGCCAGTATTTAGCAATTATGGTGGCCGAAGCTCATTTGGTGGAAAAGTAGTGACAGTAAAATGTTTCGAAGATAACGGTTTAATTGCAGAGCTTGTCGGCACAGATGGTACTGGCAAAGTATTAGTTATTGATGGTGGTGGCTCAACTCGCCGAGCGCTGATTAATATAAGTATTGCTGAACAAGCCGCTAAAAATAATTGGGAAGGTATTATTTGCTTTGGTAGCGTTCGAGATGTTGATGCTTTAGAAGATGTCGATATTGGCATTCAAGGTTTATTGTCGATACCTGTTGGTGCCAGTACCAGTGACATTGGTGAAAGCGATTTAGCAATAAATTTTGCTGGCGTAACATTCTTACCTGATGACCATATTTATGCTGATAATACTGGGGTTATTTTATCTCCTGACCCGTTAGATATTGAATAATATCTTTGAGCCAGTGTTAATCACATCGAAAGTAAGTCATATCGAAAGTAAGTCATATCGAAGGTCAGTCATAAATCTACACTGACCAGATATGTCATCACTATACGTTTTACTTTCAATTTATATCACAGGAATAGAGCAATAAAACGCTTTAAAATAAAAAGCGTCGCAATAAATATCAGACCGTTAAAGGTCATTAAATAACTATTTTACCCGCTTGCATTAAATGCGTTAATGGATTCACGCCGAACTGGTAACATAATTCGGCTGGTTGATTAATATCCCAACAAGCAATATCAGCATCATAACCAACGGCCAACTGCCCTTTCTTACTTGATAATCCTAATGCTTTAGCGCCGTTACATGTTACGCCAGCAAGTGCTTCAACCGGTGTTAACCTAAATAGCGTACACGCCATATTTAACATCAACTGCAAGGAGTTTATCGGTGAAGAACCTGGATTAGCATCTGTAGCAATGGCCATACTCACGCCATGTTTACGTAATAAATCCATAGGCGGTAATTGAGTTTCACGCAGGAAGTAAAATGCGCCCGGTAACAATACTGCCGTCATATCCGCCGCTTTCATGGCCGCAACGCCAGCTTCATCTAAAAACTCAACATGATCAGAAGAGAGTGCTTGATAATGCGCGGCTAATTCAGTGCCGCCTAAGTTAGACAACTGCTCGGCATGGACTTTAATCGGTAATCCATGCGCTTTGGCCGCCGCGAATACTTTTTCGGTTTGCGCTAAGCTAAAACCAATGCCTTCACAAAAAACATCCACGGCATCGGCTAATTTATTACTGGCAATTTGCGGAATCATTTCTTCACAAACTAACGTTATATAATCATCTGCACGGTCTTTATATTCAAGCGGCAGCGCATGTGCTCCTAGAAATGTTCGTTGTACTGTCACCGGTAACGTTCGCCCTAATTTACCAGCAACATTAAGCATTTTAATTTCATTTATCGTGTCTAAACCATAACCCGACTTAATTTCAATGGTGGTCACACCTTGTTGATGCAGCGTGGTTAAGCGCTTTAGTGCGCTGTTAAACAATTCATCTTCGCTAGCAGCACGTGTCGCTTTAACCGTTGAAACAATGCCACCACCAGCATTAGCTATTTCTGCATAGCTTTTGCCTTCAAGGCGCATTTCAAATTCATTAGCGCGGTTGCCACCGTAAACAATATGGGTATGACAATCGACCAAACCTGGTGTTAACCAAGCACCTTTTCCGTCAATAACAGCAACTATTTCAGCATCAAAGCTAGGCAGTTCAGCTTGTGTGCCTAACCAAGCAATTTTGCCATTAGCAATAGCGATTGCACCATTTTCGATCGCGGCGTAACTTTCTGCGCCAGCGGTCATGGTGGCTAAGTTGACATTGGTCCAAAGGGTTTGCCAGTGCTGTGTATTCGTCGACATCATTATTCCAAATTATCTATTTACCGCTAAGCTTAGCGTTGATCAATATTTTGCACTCTAACTTATAGCAAATTAACAAGCAAGCTTGTATATACAACTCTTGACCTGACATTGAAAAAATGAGATTGTATATACAAGTTGAAGTTTACTCTGCATATTATCTAATATTAGGCATGACAATGACACAAGTAAAAACCGCAAAATATAGTGTTATCAAACAATATATTTGTGAAAAAATTGAATCCGGCCAATGGCTCGAACATAGTAAAGTACCTTCTGAAAACGAGCTGACCGAGCAATTTTCAGTGAGCAGAATGACTGCTCGCCGTGCTTTACAAGAATTGACCGAGCAAGGTTTATTAGTTCGTTCTCAAGGCTCAGGCACATTTGTTGCCACTTTTAAGTCGCAATCTTCACTATTAGAAATTCGTAATATTGCCGATGAAATACACGACCGTGGTCATCAGTATCATGCTGAACAACTGGTTTTAAAGGCTGTTGAAGTTAGCGAAGAAGTCGCTATTTTGCTAGCACTTAAGGCAGGTGATGTCGCTTTTTTCTCCAGCGTACTGCATTTCGAGAACAATGCACCAATCCAACTTGAGCAACGCTTTGTTAACCCCAAGTTAGTGGCTAATTATCTACAACAAGATTTTACCCAAATAACACCGCATGAATATTTATCATCTGAAGCGCCGTTAACGGAAGCAACACATGAAGTAGAAGCGGTTTTAGCAAGTGAAGATGTTGGCCAGTTATTAGCCATTAGCCATGTTACTCCTTGTTTACAGGTTAAACGCCGCACTTGGTCAAGCCAAGGTGTAGTGAGCTTAGCTGTTTTGACCTCTCCAGGTAACAAGTACCGTTTAGGCAGCCATTTAGTTTTCTAGCTGACATACATTACAGCGAGAGAAGTTTTTAATTTAAGAAATAAATTTATACCTGCAGGAGTCCATCATGACGACAGATAATAGAATAGACACTAGCCGTAAAGTACGCGCTGCACGTGGCACTGAGATCACCGCAAAAAGTTGGTTAACTGAAGCAGCGAAGCGTATGCTGATGAATAACTTAGATGAAGAAGTAGCTGAACATCCACAATCATTAGTGGTTTATGGCGGTATCGGCCGTGCCGCTCGTAACTGGGCATGCTATGACAAAATAGTGGAAACATTAGACCGTTTAGAAGATGACGAAACCTTAATGGTGCAATCTGGTAAGCCGGTTGGCGTTTTCAAAACCCACCCTGACGCACCACGGGTATTAATTGCTAATTCTAACCTAGTGCCAAATTGGGCAAACTGGGAGCATTTTAACGAGTTAGATAAAAAAGGCTTAATGATGTACGGCCAAATGACAGCAGGCTCGTGGATCTACATCGGCTCGCAAGGCATAGTACAAGGCACTTACGAAACCTTCGTTGCTATGGCGAAACAACACTTTGGTGGCATAGCTAAAGGTAAGTGGGTACTTACTGGTGGTTTAGGTGGCATGGGTGGAGCGCAACCATTAGCGGCGACTATGGCCGGCTTTGCTGCCTTAGTGGTTGAATGTGATGAGTCTCGCATCGATTTTCGCCTGAAAACTCGTTATGTAGATAAAAAAGCAACATCATTAGATGAAGCGTTAGCAATGATTAATGATGCCACTGAAAAAGGTGAAGCGATTTCAGTTGGCCTTCTAGGTAACGCTGCTGATGTATTTCCTGAATTAGTCAAACGCGGTATTACACCTGACGTGGTGACCGATCAAACGTCAGCGCATGATCCACTTAATGGCTACTTGCCACAAGGTTGGAGCATGGCCCAGGCTGCAGAAATGCGTCTTCAAGACGAAGCAGCGGTTGTTAAAGCAGCTAAACAGTCGATGGCAATACAAGTACAAGCTATGCTTGATTTACAAGCTGCAGGCGCTGCAACAACTGATTACGGTAACAACATTCGTCAAATGGCATTAGAAGAAGGCGTAAAGAACGCTTTTGATTTCCCTGGTTTTGTTCCTGCTTATGTACGTCCACTTTTTTGTGAAGGTATTGGACCATTTCGTTGGGTGGCACTTTCTGGCGATCCAGAAGACATCTACAAAACTGATGCAAAGGTCAAAGAGCTTATTCCTGATAACCCGCAGTTACATAACTGGTTAGATATGGCACGTGAGCGTATTGCTTTTCAAGGTTTACCTGCACGTATTTGTTGGGTTGGTTTAAAAGATCGCGCTCGTTTAGCTTTAGCATTCAACGAAATGGTTAAAACAGGCGAATTATCTGCTCCTGTTGTTATTGGCCGTGATCACTTAGATTCTGGCTCTGTTGCCTCGCCAAACCGTGAAACTGAAAGTATGCTCGATGGCTCTGATGCTGTATCAGATTGGCCATTATTGAATGCCTTACTATCAACTTCAGGTGGTGCAACTTGGGTCAGCATACATCACGGTGGTGGTGTTGGTATGGGCTTTAGTCAGCATTCTGGTGTTGTTATTGTTGCTGATGGCACAGACGCCGCAGCAAAACGCATTGGTCGTGTCTTGTGGAATGATCCTGCCACAGGCGTTATGCGTCATGCCGATGCGGGCTACGATCTAGCGATTGATTGCGCGAAAGAACAAGGCTTAGACCTTCCAATGATTGATGGTGCGAACGGTAAAGCCTAGCGCTTAGCTCATCGCCATTTAGTACGATATCAAAGCTGTAATAAAGAGCCTTGGTATCGTCATCATTCAATGATAAAAATTATTAAGACAGGACAATTCACATGTCAGTAATGAACACATTAAATATTATTCCAGGCCAGCTTACGCTAGAACAATTACGCGCAGTAACAAAGTACGAAGGTATTCAATTTAGCTTAGATGAAAGCGCTTTTGAAGGCATCAATAAAAGTGCTGAAGCCGTACAACAAGTTATCGCTGAAGATCGCGTCGTTTATGGGATTAACACCGGTTTTGGTTTACTCGCCAGCACACGTATTAAAAATGATGAATTAGAATTGCTACAACGCTCCATTGTATTATCTCACTCTGCTGGCTTTGGCGAGTATATGGACGATGCCACCGTACGTTTAATGATGGTATTAAAAATCAATTCATTATCGCGTGGCTTTTCTGGTATTCGCTTAGAAGTTATTCAAGCCCTTATTACTTTACTGAACGCCGAAGTATACCCATGTGTACCGAAGAAAGGCTCTGTTGGTGCTTCTGGTGATTTAGCGCCACTTTCTCATATGGTATTACCATTATTGGGTGAAGGCGAAATGTCGTATAACGACGAAGTTATTTCAGCTGTTGAAGGTTTAAAGATCGCCGGCCTAGACATAATGACCTTAGCAGCCAAAGAAGGTTTAGCATTACTTAATGGTACACAAGCATCCACTGCATTTTCCTTAGAAGGCTTATTTCACGCAGAAGACTTATTTGCTGCCGGAGTTGCTATTGGTTCAATGTCAGTAGAAGCAGCAATGGGCTCTCGTGCTCCTTTTGATGATCGCGTTCATCAAGTACGTGGCCAACACGGACAAATTGATGCCGCCGCTGCTTATCGCCATGTATTAGATGATAATTCAGAAATTGGCTCTTCACATGTTGATTGTGAAAAAGTACAAGACCCTTACTCTTTACGTTGTCAGCCACAAGTGATGGGTGCGTGTTTAACGCAAATTCGCCAAGCGGCTGAAGTACTTCACATTGAAGCCAATGGTGTTACTGATAATCCATTAGTGTTCGCTAACGAAGGTGACTTTATTTCAGCGGGTAACTTCCATGCTGAGCCGGTAGCAATGGCTGCTGATAATTTGGCACTAGCAATTGCCGAAATAGGTTCAATTTCTGAGCGTAGAATGGCATTACTTATTGATGCTAACTTAAGTAAATTACCTGCATTTTTAGTTGAAAACGGTGGAGTAAACTCAGGCTTTATGATTGCACAAGTGACCTCTGCGGCCTTAGCGTCAGAAAACAAATCATTAGCGCATCCAGCTTCTGTTGATAGTTTACCAACGTCAGCTAACCAAGAAGATCACGTGTCGATGGCTTGTTTTGCCGGTCGTCGTTTAGCGGATATGGCTGAAAATACGAATGGAGTATTAGCTGTTGAATATCTTGCAGCAGCACAAGGCTTAGATTTTAGAGCACCATTAAAAGGCTCTAAAAATGTTGAGTTGGCAAAATCAATTTTACGCCAAACGGTTAGCTTTTATGACAAAGACAGATATTTTGCACCTGATATAGCTGATGCCTCAGCCATTATCGCTGAAGGTGAATTAAATCAGTTAATTCCAGCAGGATTATTGCCTAGCTTCTAATTGTTGATACTTTTATAAAGCGATTGATAAAACGATAGAAAAAGCCAAACACATTGTTTGGCTTTTTTATGTTCTTTAGAAAACCAAATCATTGTTTTTATTAAAAAACGGGGTATTTACTAAATTGTTCAGCATGTTATAGCTAGCTACTTTTCAAGAAAACCGGCTTAATTATGGTCGAGGTTTAATAAATAAAATCATTTGATTTAGGCTGTATATTTAATAAAACTAAGCTATATATTTAATAGAACTAAACTGTATATCAGTATATTTACCAATGAGATATTAAGTCTTTAGGATGCTTTTTTAGTAATTGTATTTCTTATTTTTGTAATAGCGATAAAAAACAACGTACTAACAAGTGCAATTAAAAAATGTACTTCAATGGTATGAAGTTGACTATTCTCTTTCCAAAGAAAAACCGGTCCACTGTAATTTACAAAAAATAAATTTAATAGAGATACGTGAAGCCATAGTACAAGACACAACAAGGTCATTTTATATTGATATAATTTTTTTAGTATTCTAGCAATGACACCATTAGTCATAAAATTAACCTCTTACTCAGCTAAAACAACATTAAGCTTTATTTATCATGATACTGGAGTCTTTTAACCAAGACAATAAATCATCGTATTGGTAATGGTAGTTCAGTTCATGACGTAATTTAGCGCCAATAATTTTCTTTCCTGTATTTGCTTGCTGTTCTACAACAAATTGCGGTGCGGGCAAACTTAAAGCCTCAGCGGCTACTTGATAATAGTGTTCTCGATCACTATCGGTATTACTAACAACATTATAAATAAATTGTTTTTTATCTGTGCTATCGAGCCCGATAAGTTTTTCTAAGATGTTCACAACATCGGTTTGATGAACTAAATTAACCACGGTACTGGCATTTTCAAAAAGTCGTTTAGCTTGTAAGAATTTTCCCGGATGACGATTAGGTCCAACTAATCCTGCCAATCTTAAAATATGCAGTTTTTTCGAAAACTTTTTAGCCTCTTTCTCTGCCGCCAGTAAGCTCGACACTTTATTCGCGTTAAGGTCTAGCCGACTATCTTCATCTACTGGGCCAACTAAATCGCCATAAATTGCTGTAGAATTCAATAGAATAATATGTTTTGTATTACCAAGTTCAGCCAAATGCACTAGCTGTTGGATTTTTAATGAATAGTCTACTCGGCCTTTTTTCAACTGCGGCGGAATAGCGATGATCAAGACTTCTTGTTTGAATAATCGCGCATCGAGACCGTCAATGCTATCTAGGCTATGGCAATTCATCACGTCACCAACCAGCGGTAAAATCAGTTGGGCAGCAGGTATATCCAGCGCCGAAAGCTTTTCCTGGCTTTGTGCTGATTGGTAACTGGCAATAATATGAATATTATTCGCCAATAAACGTTGTGCTAAAGCTTGACCTAACCAGCCACAGCCAATAATACTAACACTCATATTTAATATTTCTCCGAAAATCACGACATTTCATGATGATGATAAGTTTGATCTTATTTTACACTGTCTGCCATTCTATAGATTTGAATAGACTCAATAACCGCATTTGCAATAGCATTAGGTACTGGAATAGAGAGATTATATTGTAGAATTTTCCAACCGGTGTCGGTCTTAATGATTAAACCACTCCCGCGACAACGGCCGTAACTTTTATTTTCGAGTAGCTCATCAAAAAAGAAAATATGATTTACAGGTGTTGGTGTTATATGGCGTTCAATTGGTCGATACAGCCAGCCTTTACCTTGGCTGAAGTAAGGTTTTACAAAAGCAGAAAGTTCACTTTTATTCCAACGTTCTGAGCTATCTGTGCCTAAGAAAATAGCATCATCGGCTAACAGATTAAGATACTTTTCTTCATCAGCATCGCCAGCAGCTTGATGAAAGTTATCTAGTACCTCATTCAATTCAGTGTCAACCGGTACGGTTGCCGTGGCAAAGAAGCTGAAAAAAACAAACCCTAACATTACCTTATACATATAACTTAAATTCCTTAAATGAAAATTTACTTCGATGATCACCAAGTTGTTAATGACTTAACGCTCACCTACTCATCTTCCTTATATGCCAAACACATTATTTTTTTGCTACGGCAACATACGAGCCATTAAATATCGCGACGACTTTATCAGCACAGCAGACTTGTACTTCGATATTAAAACGAGCATTTTTCCCATTAATTAATGGTTCGCCATCACCAAGTACTAAATCAGATGACGTTTTTGCATAAGCAACGCCGCTAAGAGGCGCTATATAACGAATATTACCTTCTGCCAATACAATATCAGCCTCTTGTGTTTGCAAGGCAAAATAGACCCAGCCCCAGCCGGTAAGTGTTGCTAAAGTATAAATGCTGCCAGCAAACATTGTATTATGCAGGTTTTTATTAAAGGTAGGTTCACATTGCGTGATCAATTGTTGGCGATCAAAGTAGGCTATATTAATATTCATTGCCTTACTAAGCGGAATAGTTTGATGCCAAAGTTGTTGTAATTTATTTGTTTCTTTAGATAAATGACTAGCTGGACTCGCGATAACCTTAGTCATTTTATTATGACTGACTTCGCCATAAAGCGTATGAGAATATCCGTTATCAATATAGCCAAGCTGTTGATAAAAACCTATGGCATTAGCACGAGCATTTAACTCAATGGTTTTCACACCGACTTGCGACGCAATACGTTCCATTTCAACGAGTAATAACTTACCAATCCCTTTGCCTTGTGCATTTTCACTTATCGCCATATAACGAATTTGTGCTCGTTGTTGGTTCACATTATGTAATCGAGAAACACCAACAATGTTATCCATATCGTCAACGATGACGCGATGATATGATTGTGCTTCTAAGTCATCTTTTTCGCTGCCATTAGGTTGTTGCCATGGCGCGCGTAAAATTTGCCAACGCAGATGATAATATTGCGCTAATTCAGCTTTATTTTTTGGTGCTCTACATTGGTACATTGTCTATTCTTATTTCAATAAAATAAATACTGGCTTTGATGCCTTTTATTTCAGGAATTTAATAACACGTGAAACTTGCTCAACATGTTAACCAAGGTCGTCTAGTGTATCTCAGTAATACGGAAGACCAAATAAGCATTAGTGAAAATGAGTATTATCGTTGGTTAGCATTTGACGATGTTATTCAAAGTGTTATGCATTTACGGCGACCAGAAAAGTTAACTTTACCACACCATTATGCTGCGTTGATGCCACTGCTATTTTTTAAACCTCATCATGTTATTGAACTCGGTTTAGGTGGCGGTAATCTCAGTAGGTTTCTGAGCGCTTTACATACTGACATTAATGTAATGAGCATTGAGCTTTCACAAGATGTTATTCATTGCTTTACCCGTTACTTTAATCCTCAAGATCATCATATCAAGATAGAGAATAGTGAAGCCTTATCTTGGCTGCAACAAACATCTGATTCAACAAAGCATACTACTGACTGGTTAATTTGCGATGTTTATCAACATCATGCTAGTAACTTTCAAAGTCGAGTAGAATTACTCACAGCGTTAACAGATAATTTACAACATAACGCTTGCTTAACGATTAATTTACCCGACCTTGACGATCAAGAAATTAACTTATGCTTGACCATTTTAAAGCAATTACAAAATACCCATCATATTATTTACTTTCACATTCCACGCTATCTCAATGTCATCATTCATTTACTACCTAAGCAGTGGATGCTTAATAATCTGAAAAAACGTGCAAAAATGACCTATTTACCACCAGCACAATATTTAAGATGGCGAAGCTTCTTTACTCATCATATGAACGCTAATTAAGACCGAGTACAGACATTAACCTTTCAGTGATATCGTTACTGGACCATCATTTAATAATCTCACTTGCATGTCAGCTCCAAAAACACCTGTCGGCACGCTAAAACCAGCAAGGCGTAATTGCGCACAGAAATAGCGATATAGTTCTTCACTTAGCTTTGCGGGTGCTGCACTGGTAAAACTTGGTCGCATACCCTTTGTTGTATTAGCGGCTAAAGTAAATTGTGAAACCACCAGTATTTCACCAGAAATTTGCTTAACATTTAAATTCATTTTACCGTTTTCATCACTAAAAATTCGATAACCCGCAACTCGTTCAGCTAAACGCTTAGCTTTTTCTGGTGTATCTTCAGGCTCAATAGCCAGAAGTACTAATAAACCCTGTGCTATTTCACCAACAACATTACTTTCAACACTAACACTTGCTTCGGTTACTCTTTGCAATAATGCAATCATCAGTCAATAATTCTCTATTCGTTGATAAAGTCAGCCATAATGTCTGCTGCTTTACAAAAACCATCAATCGTTTGTAATTCAAAACCACCATGTCCAGCTTTCGGCAATATTTGTAATTGAGCATTAGACCATTTTTGAACAAGCTGATCAGCACTGCGCAATTGGCACACCATGTCATAGCGACCATGCAATATAATGGCTGGTATTTCAGTGATTGCCGATAAGTTATTTAAAATAAAACCTTCATCAATAAAGCATTGATTAACAAAATAATGACTCGATATTTTCGCCATACATAATGCTTGATGATGATTGTCTATATGCTGGATATCAATAGGATGATGTTCAATTGTCGACAACCTTTGCTCCCATAAGCACCAAGCTTTGCTAGCAGCAATTTCGGCTATCTCATTATCACCCGTGAGTACTTTATAATAATCATTTAGAACACTATCAGGTTTCGATTCAGTAAGTTGCTCAGTAAAGTCTCGATAATATTCTGGAAAAAATCCTGCTGCGCCATGCTCTCGATATAGCCAGTCATATTCAACAGAAGTGCCAAGAAAAATGCCCCTTAAAATAAAGCCTAATACATTTAGCGGATATTGAATACCGTAGAGTATTGCTAAAGTCGTTCCCCAAGATCCCCCCGCAACGAGCCAACGTGATATATTTAAGTGCTTGCGGATCAGTTCGAGATCATCAACTAAGTGGGCACTCGTATTATGATTTAGGCTTGGTGATGGTTTAGAACGCCCGCAACCTCGTTGATCAAATAAAATGATGCGGTATTTTTCGGGATCAAAGTATCGTCGATGATTTTTGCTAGAACCTCCACCTGGACCACCATGTAAATACACCACAGCAATACCATCCGGATTACCCGATTGCTCGAGATAAAGTTGATGACCATCACCGACATCTAGCCACTCTTGCTGATAAACGGCAATGTTTGGGAAAAGTACTCTAGACATATACAACCTCCCTTTAACTTATCTGTTATGAGATAAAAATAAACGACAAATTAATCAATTTCTTGATCAGATAATTTGGCTTTTGTTTCATTATCAAAATCTTCTAATGATACTGTAAATAATGCACCAACTAGCACCACCAACCAACTCAAATATACCCATAAAAACAAAATAGGAATACTCGAAAGCGCACCATATATTGCCTGGTAAGAAGGTAAGTGTGTCACATAAATGGCAAAAGATTTTTTAGCTATTTCAAACAAAATAGCCGCAAGAGTTGCGCCTGCAATGGCAAATTTAACCGGTATAATTTTATTAGGTACAACCATATATAAAATGAAAAAAGCGGCTATTGAGGCAAATAGAGGTAACGCTCGAACAAAAATATTAGTTAACCCTAATAAATCATAGTCGCCTAAAGAGACTAACGAAAGAATATATGAGCTCATGACTATGCTACTGCCAACTAAAACCGGTCCTAATGTTAAAACCATCCAGTACATTGAAAATGAGGTAATAACTCGACGCTTTTCATCGACCCGCCATAATTTATTTAAGCATTTATCAATCGCTGAAATAAGTAGCATGGCAAAAATAAATAATGCCGTGATCGCAACAGCTGACATTTTAGAAGCATTGCTAACAAAACCGGTAATATGCTCTTGTACTACGTCACCAGAAGCAGGGACAAAATTTTGATAAACAAAATTTTCTATTAACTCTCGAATTTCAGAAAAGATCGGAAAAGCCGTCATCACTGATAGCATAACAACCATCAAGGGCACCAAAGACATCAATGTCACATAAGATAAATAGCCCGCGGTTACATGGATACGTTCATTTTTAAAATTGTTAATAAACAAGATTAAAAAACCAAGAATGGGCTCAACATAACGATGTTTTTTTATTTCTTCTAATTGGGTGCGCATATAAATTACTTGTTATCCTCATTACATTTATATTAAGGCAAGGTATAAAATAACGGTAGTCTTAATATCAATAATTTTATCTTACAAGTACTTATGATAACAGAATAGAGCCCTAGCAAGGCGTTGATATTCATTGATCGCATTCATACTCATCGATACGACCACAGTTGAAAGTACTTTAGGTAAAATAGAAGGCTAAAAGCGTGTTATTTAGAATAGTGAATTTATGCAGCATGAATAGCTTCATTTTGTCGAGCATTGACAGGGGAAGTAACTTTTTTGTTAGTGTTTTTTATATCCGAAGATAAATAACCATAGCCTTTTCGTGCAAATAAACGCTAGCTCTGCACTTATTTAACTTAGCTTTTAAGCTGATTAATTTCCGCTAAGAGTGCTGACAATTGTTTAACTTGCGTAAGCCCTGCCGAACCTTCTTCAAACAATTTACTAAGCTGTTTTAATACACTGAGTTGTTCTGGGGACATAAAGAAATTTCCTTTTTCTTTTTTCTTTTTTATATTATTTATTGGTGTTAATTAGTTAATGTTATTAATAATACTAAGCTAATTCCTAACTGACTTGATAGTTAATTGAGCTTTATAGCTTAAATATAACATTTTTATAATGTTAATTTATAGTTTTTTCATGCGGCTGAAATAGCTCAACTCATCGTATTTATAACAAAATAAAACCAGCCAAGTACATTACCACTCAATTGATTTTAAACGAGACTATAAAGGTGAGCGACCAATATTAGTAACCGATTATTTTATATTGATAATATGGCTTACATCTAGAGTAACTTCAATTACCTACCATTACCTCTAGCACTAAAAAAACACAAAAAAAAACCATCTGAATCACTTCAAATGGTTTTATATACTGATTAGCTGTCGATGCTACTTAGGAGAACGACCTTCACGTTTACGATCATTCTCTTTCAAGAATTTTTTACGTATACGAATACTTTCAGGTGTTACTTCTACCAATTCATCGTTATCAATAAATTCAAGCGCTTGCTCAAGTGACATTACGATAGGTGGCGTTAACGTTTGCGCTTCATCAGTACCTGATGAACGAACGTTTGTTAACTGCTTACCTTTAAGGGCATTTACCGTTAAATCGTTATCACGGCTATGAATACCAATAACTTGACCTTCATAAATATCAACACCGTGACCAATTAACATACGACCGCGAGATTGTAAGTTAAAGATTGCGTTAGTTAATGCTTTACCTGTTGCATTACCGATCATTACACCATTTTTACGTTGGCCAATTTCGCCACCCTTGTGAGGTCCGTATTCAAAGAATGTATGATAAATCAAACCAGAACCTGACGTTAATGTCATGAATTCAGTTTGGAAACCAATCAAACCACGGCTTGGCATGATGAAATCCATACGGATACGACCAGTACCGTCCGGTGCCATATCAGTTAATTCTGCTTTACGAACACCCATTTTTTCCATAATAGGTCCTTGATGCTGTTCTTCAACATCAATGGTTACTGTTTCATAAGGTTCTTGTAATTCGCCATTTACTTCACGAATAATAACTTCTGGACGTGATACAGCTAGCTCAAAACCTTCACGACGCATGTTTTCAATCAAGATACCTAAGTGAAGTTCACCACGGCCTGATACTTTAAATTTATCAGCATCTTCTAATTGTTCAACACGTAAAGCAACGTTATGAATTAACTCTTTGTCCAAACGGTCTTTGATGTTACGTGAAGTAACATACTTACCTTCTTTACCACAAAATGGTGAAGTGTTTACTTGGAAAGTCATGTTGATTGTTGGTTCATCAACAGATAATGCCGGTAAACCGACAACATCAGTAGGACAACAAACTGTATCAGATATTTTTAACTCGCCTAAACCAGTAATTGCAATGATATCACCTGCAAAACCTTCTTCGATATCATGACGCTCTAAACCTAAATAACCAAATACTTTACCTACTTTAGCATTATGTACGCCGCCGTTAGCTAATTTAATAGTCACTTGTTGGTTTGGTTTAACAGAACCACGTGTAATACGACCAACACCGATAACACCCAAGTATGAGCTGTAATCAAGTTGAGATATTTGCATTTGGAAAGGTGCTTCTGGATCTGCTACAGGAGCAGGAACTTCTTTAAGAATAGTATCGAATAAAGGCGTCATGTCTGTGCCAGTTTCGCCTTCTTCAAGCGTAGCCCAACCATTGATTGCTGAAGCGTAAACAACTTTAAAGTCAAGTTGTTCATCAGTAGCACCTAAGTTATCAAACAATTCAAAAACTTGGTCCATAACCCAATCAGGGCGAGAGCCAGGCTTATCAACTTTGTTGATAACAACGATTGGCTTTAAACCTTGAGCAAACGCTTTTTTCGTTACGAAACGCGTTTGTGGCATTGGGCCTTCTTGTGCATCAACAATAAGTAGAACTGAATCTACCATTGACATTACACGCTCAACTTCACCACCGAAATCAGCATGGCCAGGAGTATCTACGATGTTTACACGGTAGCCGTTCCAGTTAATAGCCGTGTTTTTAGCTAAGATTGTGATACCACGTTCTTTTTCGATATCATTCGAATCCATCGTACGTTCTTCTAGACCGCCACGGGCGTCTAGCGTACCTGACTGTTCTAACAATTTATCAACTAAAGTGGTTTTTCCGTGGTCAACGTGAGCAATAATTGCCACATTTCTTAATTTATCTAACACAGGCGTTACTCGCTGTTACTATCGTTTATCGCTACTTATAAGCAGATGAACGAAATAGGGCTATAATTGGGCGCGGATTATACAGCATGACTGATGATAAATACACCGAAACCAGAAATTAACCAACAAATAAATTATCAGTTGGTATACTGCTTATGAACAAATTAGAGCAGCTGCACCACAATACAGCAAGACACGCCCAAAAATGGTGCAAGTAAAATGTTTTAAAAACATTAAAACTATATATTTCAATAACTTTGCTCTTGGCATAGTATTCGCTTATGCTCAAGCAAACAAAATTAATTTTTTGAAATATAAAGAACTAACTACATCGGAGACTTTCAATGTCAAACGCAGTTTTAGATTTAATTAAAGAGCATGACGTCAAATTTGTTGACTTACGTTTTACTGATTCAAAGGGTAAAGAGCAACACGTTTCGATTCCTCATCACCAAGTAACTGAAGACTTTTTTGAAGACGGTAAAATGTTTGACGGTTCTTCGATCGAAGGCTGGAAAGGTATTAACGAGTCAGACATGGTGATGATGCCGATTGCAGAATCTGCCGTATTGGATCCGTTTACTGAAGCAGTTACATTGAATGTACGTTGCGACATCCTTGAACCTGCAACAATGCAAGGCTATAGCCGAGATCCTCGTTCAGTAGCAAAACGCGCTGAAGACTATATGCGTAGCACGGGCATTGCAGATACTGTTTTAATTGGCCCAGAGCCAGAATTTTTCGTCTTTGATGATGTTCGTTTCCATACTGACATGAGTGGTTCATTCTATAAAATAGATGACAAAGAAGCTGCTTGGAACTCTGGAACAGAGTACGAAGAAGGGAATATGGGACATCGTCCAGGTGTAAAAGGCGGTTACTTCCCTACTTCACCAGTCGACTCATCTCAAGATTTACGTTCAGCTATGTGTTTAGTAATGGAAGAAATGGGCTTAGTTGTTGAAGCGCATCATCATGAAGTAGCTACAGCGGGTCAAAACGAAATAGCATGTCGCTTTAATACAATGGTATTAAAAGCAGATGAAGTACAAATATACAAGTATGTTGTTCATAACGTTGCACACGCATACGGTAAAACAGCGACTTTCATGCCTAAGCCATTAGTCGGTGATAACGGTACTGGTATGCATGTTCATCAATCATTAGCTAAAGACGGTGTTAACTTATTCTCTGGTGATAAGTACGGTGGATTATCAGAAATGGCGCTTTACTATGTTGGTGGTATCATCAAGCATGCTAAAGCACTAAATGCTTTTACAAATGCCTCAACAAACTCTTACAAGCGTCTTGTACCTGGTTTCGAAGCACCTGTAATGCTAGCGTACTCTGCACGTAACCGTTCAGCGTCAATTCGTATTCCAATTGTACCATCACCAAAAGCAATGCGTATAGAAGTACGTTTCCCTGATCCTACAATGAACCCTTACTTAGGTTTCTCAGCAATGTTAATGGCTGGCCTTGACGGTATCAAAAACAAAATCCATCCAGGCGATGCTATGGATAAAGATTTATACGACCTACCAGCAGAAGAAGCAGCAGAGATCCCACAAGTTGCAACATCATTAGAAGAGGCATTAGATGCCTTAGAAAATGATATGGATTTCTTAACTGAAGGTGGTGTTATGGACAAAGACATGATCGACGCCTATATTGCTATAAAGCGTAATGATGTTGAGTTATTAAATTCTACTACTCACCCAGTTGAATTTGATATGTACTATAGTGTTTAATACTTTCAAATAGCTATATACAAAAAAAGCTCACTTAGGTGAGCTTTTTTTGTGGTACATTGAGCATAATTTGGATAGATTAACACTAGACTTATGGAACAGGAATCCTACATTTGATCTATATTGGACGTATTTGCTTATTTTTGGTATTGCTCACGCAAGCTTTCTCTGTGTTTGCCACTGATGCTTCAGCTAAAGTTTATGTATGGCGAAACGAACTAGGTGTATTAGTCTTTTCAGACAGTCCAATGCCTGGCGCTGAAGAAATAGATATTAGTGAAACCAATATAATAGAATCTTCAATTAATACCTCTATATTAGATATAAAACCTAAAGCCATCGATAACAATTATCAAATCACAATAACTCAACCTGAGAATGAAGCCACAATTAGAGATAATACAGGCTCAGTTTATATTTCAGGTAGAATTAAGCCGGTTTTTAAACGTGGTCTTAAAATACAATTGTATTTGGATGGTCAACCCTATGAAAATACACAAACACATTCTATATTTTCGCTCCGTGATGTTGATCGTGGCGAACATCAAATAAAAATGTCCATACTTGATGATCAAGGCAAGGTTATTGCAACATCTTCTCCTGTAACGTTTTATATGCACAGAACATCCGTTAACACCGCAAATTAGCAGGATTTCAGTGCATATTGCACCATAATTATTTACACTCGTTACTTAGCGCACCATTTTAGTGCAAGGAAAAGTAATGTCTAATAACGTGATAAATCTAAAAAAAATCAAATTACATTATCAACAAGCTTTACCAAATCAAATGGTAACGGCTATCGTCGTTTTAGATCATGAACTCAGCATCTGTTATGTCAACCCTGCCGCCGAAGCATTACTAGGTAAAACCTTAAGTAAATTGTATCGATTTCCCATTGATCAGGTATTTTACAATACGCCAATTAATAATAATCGTTTGCGACAGTTGCTCACTACAGGACAAGAATTTAGTGATAGTGATGTCACTATTGAATTTTTTGATCAACGGCAGATTACCGTAGAAATAACCGCGTCGTCAGTCACACTTGAACAGAATCCACATGTCTTATTAGAGTTTAAACAAATAGATCAACAGAAACAGATCAATGCTGAAGCATTTCAACAACAGCAATGGGAGTCTGCAAGAGATCTTATTCGCGGTCTTGCACATGAAATTAAAAACCCACTCGGTGGTTTGCGAGGAGCAGCTCAATTATTAGATTTAGAGCTCAATTTAGAGCAAAAAGAATATACCGCAATGATCATAGAACAAGCCGACAGATTAACCAACTTAGTTGATCGTCTGTTAGGACCTAATCATTTACCGGTGATGAAATCACAGAACATACATATTGTCATCGAGAAAGTATTCCAATTAACACAATTTGATAACCCCAAAAACATCACTTTAGCGCGTGATTATGATCCATCAATACCAGACCTTATATTTGATCAAGACAAGCTACAACAAACTGTTATCAATATAGTTCATAACGCCATTCAAGCCTTAGATGATGAAAGTAAAATAACATTGAGAACACGCGCAGCAAGTAATCAAACCATCAATGGTAAACGAATTAAACTTTGTGCAGAAATTAGCATAATAGATAACGGTCCAGGAATACCTGAGCACATTCAGAGTACATTATTTTATCCGATGGTTTCAGGTAGAGCTTCAGGTACGGGTTTAGGCCTATCTATTTGTCAAACTATTGTGCATCAGCACCACGGAAAATTATCCTGTAAAAGTCGCCCTGGTCATACAGAATTTACTATTTTATTACCTTTTAATAGCGAGATAAGCCAATGATTACCGAACAAATATGGATCGTCGATGATGATAGCTCCATTAGATGGGTATTAGAAAAAGCCTTGTCAAATGCCAATATAAGTGTCGGTACCTTTCACGATCCTCAGGACCTTTTAATCGCATTAGAGCATAATCAGCCTGAAGTAATTATTTCTGATATACGCATGCCAAATATCGATGGTATGACACTTTTAGGAAAAATTAACGATCAATTTGCCCATATTCCAGTCATCATAATGACAGCACATTCTGATCTTGATAGTGCCGTAAATGCTTATCAAGGTGGTGCATTTGAATATTTACCTAAGCCATTTGATATTGAAGATGCCGTAACCTTAGCGAACAGAGCACTCACCCATGCTCGTGAATTAAAATCTAAAAAACAACTTAATGCACCGTCAGTAAACAGTGTTGGTATTATTGGTGCGGCACCTTCAATGCAAGAGGTTTTTAGAGCTATTGGGCGACTATCTCGTTCAAGTATTAGCGTGTTGATAAATGGCGAGTCAGGGACAGGTAAAGAGTTAGTTGCACATGCATTACACATGCATAGTCCAAGAGCGTCGGCTCCGTTTATCCCACTTAATATGGCAGCGATACCGAAAGACTTAATAGAGTCTGAATTATTTGGCCATGAAAAAGGCGCATTTACTGGTGCTAATGCCGTCCGTCAAGGACGATTTGAACAAGCTCATCAAGGAACATTATTCTTAGATGAAATAGGTGATATGCCACTTGATATTCAAACTAGATTACTAAGAGTACTTGCCGATGGTCAGTTTTATCGAGTTGGTGGTCACTCCCCTATTCAGGTCGATGTTCGTATTATTGCTGCTACTCATCAAAATTTAGAAGAACGAGTCAACAGTGGTGACTTTCGTGAAGATCTATTTCACCGACTTAATGTGATTAGGATCCAAGTACCTAGTCTACGAGATAGAAAAGAAGATATTGGTCAATTAACTCAACATTTTTTAAAACGGGCAGCCAACGAGCTAGCCGTTGAAAGTAAAACACTACATAAAAGCACACTCACATACCTAGAGCAATGTGAATGGCCTGGCAATGTCAGACAGTTAGAAAACATATGTAGATTCCTTACCGTTATGGCTAGCGGTAAGGAAATATTAATGACAGATTTACCAAATGAGTTAACTGATAAACCGTTAACTGTCATGACTAATTCACAGGATAGCTGGCAAGATAGTTTAAAAAAATGGATCGACAATGAATTGTCATCTGGTAAAAGTAATATTATTGAACAAGCTCTACCTGAATTTGAGAAAGTGTTACTTGAAAGTGCTTTAAAATACACCAAAGGTCATAAACAAGAGGCGGCCAAACGTTTAGGTTGGGGCAGAAATACACTTACAAGGAAGCTAAAAGAGTTAAATATGCCCGATTAACGAGTATGGCTAAGCATTATCAATAGAAAAGGTAATAACTTCATCAATTGTTTGTGCCGCTAACGAAAGCATGACCAGCCTATCAATACCTAGTGCAACACCAGCACAGGCTGGTAGGCCATGCTTTAATGCCAAGAGAAATTTATCATCTATGTGTTGTTCTACCTTACCTAATTGCACTCGTGTTTCGTTATCCTGCTCGAAACGCAATTTTTGTTGCACACAATCAGTCAACTCATGAAAGCCATTTGCAAGTTCAATACCTTTAAAGTAACACTCAAAACGCTCAGCAACGCGATCATCCTCCAGGCTTATTTTCGCAAGAGAAGCTTGACTAGCTGGAAAGTTATAAACAAAGCATGGCAGCTCTTGTCCTATCACTGGCTCAATTAACTCTGCCATAATAAATTGCAATAATGTATCAATACAATCTTCCTGCTCCAGCCAATCACTTAGCTTATCACGTGATGAAATAAGAGCTATTAATTCAGCTTTGCTTGTTATTAATGGGTCAATACCAACTTCACGGATAAATAACGCTTGATAACTAATACGTTCGACTTGCTCACAACCTAAAGTTAACTTTATTAGATCTGCAACCTCATCCATTAACTGAAAGTGATCAAAGCCTATTCGATACCACTCCAACATAGTAAATTCTGGGTTATGGTAGCGGCCATGCTGTTCATGGCGAAAGGCCTTACAAATTTGATAGCAACAACCATAACCACTAGCCAAAAGCCGCTTCATGGAAAATTCTGGTGATGTTTGAGCATATAAAGTAGTCGGCTCATCGCAATGACTATCAGGTGAATAATTATATTGAGTTATAAATGCATCTAAGTGCGCATCTGTCACTGTTCGATGAGAAAGTAATGGCGTATCAACCTCGAGGATATCTCTTGCCGAAAAAAATGTCCGTATTGTGGCTAACACCTGCGCTCGTTGCTTAGCGCTTTGCCAATTCATACTCGGTTGCCATGACATAAAAACAATTGCCTATAAGGTAAGTTTAATATTTATCGATATTAAAAATGAAAATTGGCTCAGATGCTAACTTTGCTTAATCAATATTACTTTTTAAAATTAATTTGATCATACTTCACTAAGAAAAATTTATCCTAATAAATGATAAATATATGATGTTACATCCGCGTTAAAACACTTTCCAGCAGCCCTTTTCATGACTACAGCAAAATTCTTTAAAATGTGTGAAATAATTAGCATTAAATGAGTTCGAATACAGGTATTTACATTAATATTTTATTACAAACAGCAAAAAGCCCGATTCTTTCGAATCGGGCTTCTTTAATAGGAGTCTGATAATGTCCTACTCTCACATGGGAACTCCCACACTACCATCGGCGCTAACACGTTTCACTTCTGAGTTCGGAATGGGATCAGGTGGGGCCATGTCGCTATTGTCATCAGACAAAAAACTTTATGAATTAATTAACTTATAAATTAGCTAAGTCATAATGTTTAGACAAAAAACCCGTAGCATCAGCTACGGGTTTCTCTAAATAGAAGCCTAGCAATGTCCTACTCTCACATGGGAACTCCCACACTACCATCGGCGCTAACACGTTTCACTTCTGAGTTCGGAATGGGAT
>JBAROR010000076.1:0-2628 GCA_049642265.1 Cognaticolwellia sp.
GTGAACATAGATGTCAACAAAGGCATTGCTGATGTACGAAGTGAGTGGGTCTTATCCCGAAACGACACTGAACATTATCAAGGCCGTGAAGTACAACCACAAGATAACGGGCATTTCGATGAAGCCCGCGCTTTTCAATATTACAATGGTGACCTGCAGCGCACACCAAAACGCGCGCTGCCGGGTAAAAACGTCAGTCAAATGCATTACGCCCGAAAAGGCATTATCACCAAAGAAATGGAATACATAGCGGTTCGCGAAAACCAAGCGCGTGAAGCACTAAGCAATGAATTCACCACGACTGAGCGCAATCAGAGACTAAAAGGCAACTCCCTCGGGGCTAACTTGCAGCCAATTACCCCCGAGTTTGTGCGCAAAGAGGTGGCTGAAGGTAGAGCAATTATCCCAGCCAATATTAACCATACAGAACTTGAACCCATGATCATCGGGCGAAACTTTTTGGTTAAAATCAATGGCAATATTGGTAACTCAGCACTGCGCTCTTCCATTGAGGAAGAAGTTGAAAAGCTGGTGTGGTCTATTCGTTGGGGCGGTGACACCATCATGGATTTATCTACGGGCAAGAACATTCATTCTACCCGTGACTATATCGTAAGAAACTCCCCCGTCCCTGTGGGCACAGTGCCTATTTACCAAGCGTTGGAAAAGGTCAAAGGTGTTGCTGAAGATCTAACTTGGGAAGTGTTTCGCGATACTTTGATTGAGCAGGCAGAGCAGGGCGTAGATTACTTTACTATTCATGCTGGGGTGCGGTTGCATCATATTCCTATGACGGTGGATCGCGTGACAGGGATCGTTTCCCGTGGTGGCTCGATAATGGCGAAATGGTGTATTGCTCACCATCAAGAGAACTTTTTATACACCCATTTTGAAGACATCTGCCACATCATGAAAGCGTATGACGTGAGCTTTTCCCTGGGTGATGGTTTACGTCCAGGATCACTTGCTGATGCGAACGATGAAGCACAATTTGCTGAACTCATTACCCTTGGTGAGTTGACCAAAATTGCCTGGAAACACGATGTGCAAACCATGATCGAAGGTCCAGGTCATGTGCCTATGCACATGATTAAAGAAAACATGGATATGCAACTTGAGCACTGTCATGAAGCGCCATTTTACACATTGGGGCCTTTAACAACGGACATCGCTCCTGGCTACGATCATATTACCAGTGGCATCGGTGCAGCCATTATTGGTTGGTACGGCTGCGCAATGCTTTGCTACGTAACGCCCAAAGAGCATTTGGGCTTGCCGAACAAGGATGATGTAAAACAAGGGATCATGGCGTATAAAATTGCGGCCCACGCGGCGGATATTGCTAAGGGGCATCCCGGAGCACGTTATCGCGATGACTTGTTGTCAAAAGCGCGTTTTGAATTTCGCTGGGTTGATCAGTTTAATCTGGGGCTTGACCCAGACACTGCCCGAGAATTTCACGATGAAACCCTACCTAAAGATGCCGCAAAAGTAGCGCACTTTTGCTCTATGTGCGGCCCTAAATTTTGCTCTATGAAAATATCTCAAGAGGTGCGTGAATATTCAGCGGATTTGAAAAATGCTGACATTGAAGCCGGTATGGCGCGTAAGTCAGCGGAGTTTACCGCCGCAGGTGCACAGATATACGTGGCGCAGACGGAGTAGCTTGTGGCTCACCAAAGTGGTAACGGAATGCGCATTGCCATAGTGGGGGCAGGTATCATGGGTCGAATGATGGCGTGGCAATTGTTGCAACGCCAAGAGGCTATTTCGCTCACCATGTTTGATAAAGATCCCATTGAAAGTGGTAGTGCCGCTGCATATACAGCGGCAGGTATGCTGGCACCGTATAGCGAACTTGAAAGCGCGGATCTTGCTGTGTTTCACATGGGGCTGGCGTCTTTAACACGCTGGCCGGATGTGATCCACACTCTAAATTCGCGGCTGGCTAAACCCTTGACTCTGTTTGACCGAGGAACGTTAGTGGTGGCGCACCGCCAAGACAAAGCCGATTTTCAGCAGTTTTCCCGCCAGTTAATCGGTAAGTTACCAGATTTCGTGCAAGATAGAGTCTTTTCGCACATGCAGTTTCTAACCCAACCGACACTTCACCAATATGCACCTCAATTAGCTAATCACTTTGAAGGCGCTCTTTATCTGCCTAATGAAGCTTGGGTTGATACCGCTGAGGTGATGGCAGGTCTGGCAGACTGTCTTCAGCAATCTGCTGTGAAGTGGCACGCGAATACGCATGTGCTCAGGGTTGATAACGAACAACAAAGCGCTGATGCTAATAGCGCAGCGGTTTTCTTGCCTGAGGGTAAACACGTTTTTGATTATGTAATTGATTGCCGCGGACTTGGCGCGAAGCAAGACGTGTCTGTGGTTGGCCAAAGGGGGGCTAAATTAAGTTACAACACAGTCGATGATAAAACGTGTGAGCAGCAAATGCCTAAGTTACGTGGTGTTCGCGGTGAAGTCATCACCTTGTATGCGCCAGAAGTAGAGCTCAAGCACGCAGTGCGACTGATGCATCCAAGGTACAAACTGTATATTGCACCGCGACACAACCATCATTTTGTGATTGGGGCGAGCCAAATCGAAAGCGAAGATACTGGCCCTATCACC